>CAZXNA010000092.1:0-2691 GCA_964641295.1 uncultured Thermoanaerobaculia bacterium | reverse complement strand
GCTATGTCGGTTCCGACTTCCAGGCCACAACGGTCGAGCTCCTGGACACGGGCGGCGGTGGAGACGATGGCGGGGACGATGGCGGAGGCAACGACGGGGGCGGCCAGATGCCCGGGGTCCACATGGAATCCACGGGCGTGGTCACCGATCTCCTGCCGCCCGACGCCTTCAGGCTCAACGACGGCCGCATCTACCATGTGACCTCGGCGACCCTGTACGAGAACGGGCTGACCGGCTACGGTGACCTCAAGCAGGGGCAGTTCCTCGAGGTCGAGGGAAGTTACAGCAGCGGCGTTTTCACCGTATTGAAGATCGAGCTCGAGGGTGATCAGTCGGGAGGTCAGGGGTACCGGGACATCGAAGGCACCGTGACCGCCATCGGACCCACCAGCCTTTCCATCGACGGCGGAACGGTGGTGCTCGTCGCGCCCTCGACACGCTTCGAAGGGGATGCCGACACCCTGGAAGAAATCAAGGTCGGTTGGAGTGTCGAGGTCCACGCCCTGTTGAACATGATGGATCAGCTCCTGGCACTGGAGATCCGCAGTAACGATCCGGCGCCGGCCACCACGGGCGACGAGGATTTCGAGCCGCAGCAGGCCCTGGTGGTCCTTGCCGAGACGGCCGATCCCGGGACCGTGGCCGCCCGCTACGAAGCTGTCGTCGCCGGCACCGTGGGGAATCTCGGCGTGCTGTTCAAGTGGAACACCGAGCTGACCGACGAGCTCCTGGCCAGGATCACGGCCGATCCCGACGTCCTCGCCATCGAGCCAAACTACCTTTTCCGGGATCCCGAGTCCTCCCGCAAGCGCTTCCCGGTCGTCGACCGTTCGCCGGCCCTGGAGAAGTACCTGGAACAGCCTGCGACCGGGGAGATCCAGCTTTCCACCGCCCTGCTCCGCACCGACGGTAGCGGCACGGTGGTCGCCATCATGGACACGGGGGTCGAACCCTGCCATCCCCTCATCGAGGATCGTCTGCTGCCGGGAGGCATGGACGTGGTGGACGGCGATCTGGAGCCCTGGGAGACCCGCGACGGCCTGGACGAGGACGGGGACGGCCTCGTCGACGAGGCCGCCGGCCACGGGACCTTCGTCGCCTCCATCATCGCCCTGGTGGCGCCGGGGGCGAGAATACTCCCCTACCGTGTGTTGGACGATGACGGTGGAGGGACGGCCTACGGACTCGCCCTGGCGCTGGCGGACGCCATCGACCGCGGGGTCGACGTCATCAACCTCTCCCTGACCTACCACACCCGTTCCACCGTCGTGGACCTGTTGCTGGAGCGAGCCGCCGCCAGGGGCATCGTCGTCGTGGCCGCCGCGGGCAACGACGCCACCACCCTCCCCTTCCCGGCTGTGGATAGTCACGTTCTGGCCGTGACCGCCCTGGCCGCCGACGGCACCTCCCTGGCTTCCTTCGCCAACACCAGCTTGCAGGCCTCGGTGGCTGCGCCCGGCGAGGACATCTACGGCGCCCTGGATCGGGGGCGTTACGGGCTTTCCTCGGGGACATCCATGGCCGCCCCCTTCGCCGCCGCCGCCGCCGCTCTCATCAAATCCGTCGATCCCTCCATCGCCCCCTCCCTGGTCGACCAGGCCCTCATTCAGGGAGGCACATCGCTGATCGACGGGAGCTGGCAGGGGAGAATGCTGGAAGTTGCAAATGCGTTGAGCCTGGTGGCACCGTAGGGCCGGCCCTCCACCGGCGTCAGCGCCCCACGAGGTCCTCGTAAACCTCCAGGAGGCCCGGCAGGACTGCAGAGGCCGTGAAACGACGCGCCCGCTCGAGGCCGGCGGTCACGAGCCGCCGGTGGAGCTGCTCGTCGCCGAGAATCCTCTCGATCGCGGAGGCGATGGCCCCCGGATCGTCGGGATCCACCAGGAGCGCGGCGTCACCGGCCACCTCGGGAAGGGAGGAGCGGTTTGAGGTGACCACCGGCGTCCCGCAGGCCATGGCCTCCGCCACGGGAAGCCCGAAACCCTCGGCCAGGGAGGGGAAGACGAGGGCCCTGCTCCTGCGGTAGAGCTCGGCCAGATCCTCCTCGCCGGCGTTCTCCACCAGAAGGGCACGGCCCCGTGATACCAGTCGGTCGAAACGCTTCCGCACGGCCTCCTGCCGCCAGGTGGCCGGCACGACCGCCACCAGCCGGTGCGTCTCCTGGACCTCCACGGGCAACGACTCCCATGCGTCCAGAAGACGTCCCAGGTTCTTCCGGGGTTCCAGACTTCCGACAAAGAGCAGGTACTGACCCTCGAGGCCCATCTCCCGCAGCCGGTTCTTCTCGCCATCACCCGGGACCGAAGGACGGAAGGCAGGGCTGATGATGGGTGGCACCACGGAGATTTCGTCGGGATCCAGACGCAGGCGCTCCACGGCCTCCCGCCGGGTGGCCTGGGAGACGGCGGAGATGGACGCGCCCCGCGCCAGGGCCTGGGCCACGGCCACGACGGTCCGGACACGATTGTCCAGGGTGTGGAACTGGGGGTGGCTGAACATGGTCAGGTCGTGGAGCGTGAAGAGGTGGCGGAGCGCCCCCGGGGGCGGCATCCGGAAGCCCGGAGCGTGGAAGAGGTCCAGGACCTCCAGCTCCCGGCGGTTGGGCGAAGCCATGCGAAAGCGCTCCGGAAGGGGCCCGATGGCCTTTTCGAAGGCAGCCCGGTCGGTCACGCCCTCGTCCAGGTCGAAGAG
>CAZXNA010000091.1:0-13778 GCA_964641295.1 uncultured Thermoanaerobaculia bacterium | reverse complement strand
CGTCTACGGTTCGTCCGCCGTGCGCCTGGCGCTGCTGGCGCCCATGGGCTTCGTCGGGCTCTCGGTGGCGCCTTCGCTGATGGCGGCGGTGCAGGACGCCTTCCCGGCGGACCGGGGGCTGGCCAACGGCATCTACCAGGCCATGAACTTCATCGTCCGCTCGGTGGTCGTCGTGGCCGCGGGCGCCGTGGCGGACCACCTGGGCATCCGGACCGCTTACCTGATCTGCGCCGCCCTGGCCTTCGCCTCGATCCCCCTCGTCCTCGCCCTTCCGTCCCGTAAGCGGACTCCGTGAGGGCGCCCGTTGGGAGAGCGATGACCGATGGCGGGGTGGGGGCTGCTCCTCCCCGATGTCTTCAAGAGGACCCCGCGCGGGTATACGGCGCGGGGTCGTTTCTGGTCGGGGGGCTTTCAGCTCCCACAGGAGAGCTCCAGGGTGGCGGCCACGGCAGGTGCGTTGGACAGGGAGCCCTGATCGAAGCGCTGGAGGCGGAAGGTGCCCGTGGTCGTCACCCGTCCGGACTCGACCCGGATCTGGTCCTGTTGGAGTCCGGCGAGGCCCATGGAGCGCAGGGAATCGGCCGATGAGAGGGCCTCCATGACCTCCAGCCCCTCCCGGGTGCCGAGGTCGTACCCACCGACCTGGAGGGCCGCCGGCATGGGGGCGAGATGGACGATCATGGAGACGTTGGACTTCCGGCCCTTCCGCGCACGGCTGAGGGTGAAGAAGAAGGGGCGGCCCTTCATGGTTCCGGAGCCGCTCACCCAGACGTCCCGGACGAAGCCGGAGGGTAGCTTCTCCTCCACGAGACGGCAATCGGCGACCTGGAAGCTGTGCCGGCTCCCGTCGAGGGTCAGGGTGCCGCTTCCCGCCGCGGTGAAGCTCCGCACGGCGTAGGGGGCGGCCCTGGCGGCCGCCGGCTTCGGCGGTGCGAACTCCTGCCGGGTCCTGGCCGTCGCCGGGCGTCTCGCGAGGTCGGCCTGGAGCCCCCGCTTCGTCTCGGGTGTGCCGCCGCAGCCGGCGGCGGCGAGGAGGGCCATCGCCGCCAAGGGGACCAAACGCTTCTGCATGGTGACCTCCCTGGTCCGGATCGTGATCCTGTGCTGCCTATCTTCCTGCGGCCACCACACCGAGGAGCTTCGATATGGTCTGCTCGCCGGGGGCGCCACCGTTGCAGTCGTCCACGGGGGAGCTGCCGCCGCACTCGATCTTGAACTCCTCCCACTCCACCTGGCCGACGTTGAACTCGGCGTCCCCGGTGGATTGCTGGACCTTGGAGGAGTACGCCATGACCATGGAGAGGTTGAATACCTGGGACGGGTTGCCGCAAGGCTCGAAACCCGGGGCGTTGGGGTCCGGCCGGACTTCGACACGGCCCAAGGTCAAACTGGAGACACCGAGGGAGGGAAGGCTCCACTGGGCCATGGAAAGGCCTTTGACACCTCGCAGGACCTTTGTCTTCAATGCCCCATTGGCGTCGAAGATGGATACCTCGACGGTTGTGTCGAGGGGGGAGAGGTTGACGACGCCGATATTGGTCCGGGCTGTCGAGTCCTGCTGGGTTCCCGTCAGGATCGACCGGCCGAGGCCGAACACCATGCCCAGTATGTTGGGGGCGACGGTCTGGCCGAATGTGGCGGCGGGGTCGGCGGCGTTGTAGGCCCGGCTGGAGACGGCCAGGAGCGCGGGATCCGGAGAGCCGTCATCCTCCACCATGAGCCAGAGCATCCCCTTGGTGTTGGTGCCGTACTGGGGAAACCAACTGCCGATGACGTCCTGGACGACCTTCGTCTCACCGGCCGCCATGGTGAACGTTTTCCCCGGGTTTGCGGAGAAGGTGTTCGTGCTTCCCTCGGGGAAGTAGTCGACGCCGACGGAAACCTGACGGGCGGCCAGGTTGGAGATCATGACGTCGCTTCGCCAGTCGGTTCCCACCTGCCCCTTGGCCTTGACGACCACGGGCAGGATGTGGACGGGCGAGGCGAACTGGGCCTCGGCCTGGGATACGCAGACGGCAAGAACCACCACGGTGACCATAAGGATGCGTTTCATGACAATACCTCCTTGGCATGGGGACCCCACGGGTCCGGATTCATGGGGAGGTACGGAAGGTCACGGGGAAACCCGACACGGCCCGAGGCGCGTAACGCCGTCCACCCCGGGGCGCCCGCTCAGCTCAGGCGCCGGACGGCCTCGGCCAGCAGCTCGTCGCGCTTGCCGAAGGAGAGGCGGAGGAAGCGGCCGCGGCGGTCGGGGTCGGTGCCGTCGTCCCGGGGGAGGCCGGCCCAGAGGAAGGCGGAGCCGGGCACGCCGGCGACCTTCTTCGTGTGGGCCAGCTCGATGGCCCAGGCGCGGTCGTCGGGGATGTCCAGGTGGCGCAGGTCCACCAGGAGGAAGTAGCCGCCCCGGGGCTCGTTGGTCTTCCAGCCGGCCCGCCGGAGGCCGCCGGCCAGGAGCTCGTACCGTCTCCGGTAGGTGGCGGCCATCTCCGTGTAATAGCTCTCGGGCAGGTCCAGGGCGGTGGCCAGCGCGCGCTGGAAGGGGGCCGGGGCGCAGACCGTCATGAAGTCGTGGACCTTGCGGATGGCGGCCATCAGGGGCCGCGGCGCGGCGGCGTAGCCAACCCTCCACCCGGTGACGGCGTAGGTCTTGGAAAAGGAGGAGATGGTGACCGTCCGGCGCCAGAGGCCGGCCACGGAGGCCGGGGCGGTGTGGGGATGGGCCGGATCGGTGATGTGGGCGTAGGTCTCGTCGGTGATGAGGACGACGTCGTGGCGCTCCAGGATCTCCGCGACGGTCTCCAGCTCCTCGCGGGTCCATACCTTGCCCGCCGGGTTGGAGGGCGTGTTGAGCACCATGACGGCGGCGCCCCGGCAGGCGGCGTCGAGCTCGGCGGGCTCCCAGGCGCCGGTGAAGGGGTCGATCTGGAGGATGGCGGGCCGGGCCCCCGCCAGGCGGACAGCGGGGAGGTAGTTCTCGTAGATGGGCTCGGGGATGACGGCGGTGGCGCCCGGGGGGAGGAGCGTCAACATGGAGGCCATGATGGCCTCGGAGGCGCCGCAGGTGATGACCGTCTCCTCCTCGGGGTCGTAGCCGATGCCCCAGCGCTCGTGGAGATGCCGCGCCAGGCGGTGCCGGAGACGCGGGGCGCCCCAGGTGCGGGTGTAGTGGCGGATGTCCCCGCGGATGGCGTCCTCGGCGGCCTGGCGGAGCTCGGGGGCGATGGGGTACTCGGGGAAGCCCTGGGCCAGGTTGATGGCTCCGGCCTCCTCGGCCACCCGCGTCATGTCCCGGATGATGGACTCGTCCATGTGGACGACGGCCGGATTGATGCGGATCTCCATGGCGCCTCCCGGTTGGGAGTATAGGGCAGGTGTCGGGTCTTGGGTGTGGGACCGGAGGTGGTACGGCAGGTGGGCGCGGGGGTGAACCTCGCGCCTACCTGCCGAGCCAGGCGGGGGGACTGGGGACGGAGCGGACCGTGCCATCCTCGAGACGGAAGGCGGTCAGGGCGCCGCCATAGAGGCAGGCCGAATCCAGGCAGACGGCGCCGTCCATCCGCGAGAAGCCGTGGCTGGCCCAGTGGCCGAAGACGACGGTGCGGCCGGCCTCCAGGATGTGGGCATCCTCGTACCACGGCCGGAAACCCCCGGGGATTGCCTCAAGCGTGCCCGTGAACTCGGGATCGGGGATCCCCCCGGCGTCGACGATGCGGATGCCGGTCAGCACACCCGCGGCGGCGGCGAGACGGTCGAGATCGTCGCCGTCCTCCGGCACGGCGCCGGGATGCTTCCAACCGGAGCGGCCCAAAAGCTCCGCCCGCGCCGGGCCGGCCAGGGCTTCCGAGACGGCGCGGGCCCAGCCCTGGGTCTCCTCCAGCGTCCACGAGGGCAGGACCCCCGCGTGGACGAGGACGTGTTCCCCAAGACGGACGAGCAGCGGCCGCCGCGCCAGCCAGGCGATCAGCTCCTCGCGGTCGGGTGCGGTCAGCACGTCGCCGAAGGTGTCCTTGCGCCGGACCTCGTTGACGCCGGAGGCGCAGGCCAGAAGCTTGAGGTCGTGGTTGCCGAGGAGCGACGAGACGGCGTCCCCCTGGCCCGAGGCCCAGCGCAGCACGCCGAGGGAATCAGGCCCCCGGTTGACCAGGTCCCCAACGAACCAGAGCCGATCCCGCCCGGGCTGGAAGCCGATGACTTCCACCAGCCGCAGCAGCGGCTCCAGGCAGCCGTGCACGTCCCCGATGACCCAGGTCGCCATGATCCCCGATGGTGGCACGGTGGGAAGGAGGCGGCAAGGGGAAGGCGGGGGAGCAGGGAGGACGGAAAAGGAACGCAGGGGCACCAAGGCGCGGAGGTGCGAAGAACTTCTCGAGAAGGCTGGAGCCATTGGTCTGCCGGATCTGAAGGGGCCTGGGAGGCCGGTCACCAAGTGCGGCCGCCTTCCCGTGCGCCGGGGTTGTGGCCCTTGGTGCCACGGTCCTTCCACGCACAGGCCGGCTTCTCGTTTCGTGGAGGGCGACCGTGAGGAATGCCGGTCAACACCCCAGGGCGTGCCCTGCGCTCCGGCCGGGATCATGGCGTCGGACTCTGAGAGCGCTTCCTCGCGCCTCCGCGCTGGCGCCCCTGTCTTCCTCTGAGCTTCCATGGGCAGCACGGGAGCGGGTTGGCCTACGATTGGGGCATGACGATCGCGCAGCGGGACGGTGTCGTCGAGGAACGCTTGCCCGGAATCCGCGAGGTGTGGGTTCCGGTGGTGGAAGAAGATGCGGTGCTTCCGGAGTTGGCGGGGGCCTACGTCCTGGAGATGTTGGTGGAGGAGGCGGTGGAGCTTCGCGTGGGCCGGCTGGGGTTGCTGCGTTTCGAGACCGGGACGTACCGGTACTGCGGAAGCGCCCGGGGCCCCGGCGGGATGGCGGCGCGGGTGGGACGGCACCTGCGCCCGGAGGGGCGCCGGGACCGGTGGCACATCGACTTTCTGACGCGGGTGATCCCTGTGCGCCGGGTGCTGCTGGTTCCCGGCGGGGACGAGCACGAGCTGGTGGCGGCGCATCTGGCGATGGGCGAGTGGCGGCCGGCCTTTGGGGGGTTCGGCTCCTCGGACTGCCGGCGGTGTCCGGCGCACCTGCTCGTTCGGGCGTAGCTTCCGTCAGGCCTTCGGGCCCGATTCGGGTCGTGCGTCCGGTTTGGAGTCCTCAAGGGGTGGAAGATCCGTGGTCTGCGCCAGGATGTCCTCCACGTCGTCCATACGGCGGGCGAGAAGGACGAAGTTGAAGGAGAACATGGTCGGCCAGAACCGGGCCAGGGCGGCGTGGGTCCGCTCCAGGAAGCGGAACATGGGCGTGTCGGCGATCATGTCGGTCAGGGGAGGCGGGAAGCCGACGACCTTCTCGACCTGAAAGCCCGAGTCCTTCAGGAGCCGCTTGAAGCTGCGGATGGTGAACAGCCGCTTGTGGGTCATGTCGAGGACGCCGCGCTTTCCGTAGTTGAACTGACCCATGAGGAGGCTCAGGCGGATGGGGAGGTAGGCGACGTTGGCGGTGCTGGCCACGAGCAGGGCGTGGGGTCGGAGGATGGCGAAGACCTCCTGCATGAAGGCCTCGGGGGAGGCCAGGTGCTCCGTGATGTCCAGGGCCAGGCACAGGTCGAAAGGACGACCTGGAAGGCGGGCGGCGAAGGGTTGCTCCAGGTCGAGGGCCAGGGCCTCGGAGGCACCGGCCCGGTCCGGCAGCTCCACGTCCACGGCCACGTGCCGGGCCACTCGATCGGCGATGACGGAACTGAGGTCACCGTGATGGGTGCCGAGCTCGACGGAACGCTCCACATTGTCCAGGGGGACCTTGGACAGCACCCACTGGTGGAGCGACCAGGGGCTCCTCTTGAAACTGTAGGCATCTTCGCCAAAAAGTCGGATGTCGTAGTTGCGCCGGTAGTAGATCCCCAGGCGGGCCAGGCGGGAGCGGAGCAGGGATACCAGGAAGCCCCAGGCGTAGCGCAGGCCGGGCACGTGACAGATCTCCTCGCCGTAGTAGGTCGGGATGCCGACCTCGGCGAAGCGCCAGCCGGCCGTGGCGCCCTGGGCCAGGATCTCTCCGTCGAAGTGGAAGTCGTCGGTGTTGGCGGTGAATGGGACACGTTCCAGGGCGGCGACCCGGTAGGCCCGGTAGCCCGTGTGAAACTCTGAGAAATGTGTTCCGAGAATGCCGTTGCCCAGGCGCGTCAGGATCTGGTTGCCGATCCACTTGTGCAGCGGCATGCCGCCCCGCAGGGCCTCCCTTCGGCTGAGCATCCGTGAGGCCAGGACGGCGTCGGCACCGGAAGCCGCGGCCAGGAGGCGATGCAGGAACTCCGGCGCGTACTGACCGTCGCCGTGGAGCAGGACGACATGCTCGAAGCCGCGGCGGATGGCGTAGAGGTAGCCCAGCTTCTGGTTGCCGCCGTAGCCGCGGTTGAAGGGCGTCCGGTAGACGCGGATCCGGGCCTCGGGGTGCTCCCGGGCGGCCCGGCGCGCCTCCTCGACCGTGGCGTCGGAGGAGCTGTCGTCGATGATGAAGATCTCGGCGAAGAGGGGCAGGAGGTCGTCCGGGATGCGGGAGATGACGGAGCGCAGGTGGCGCTCGGCGTTGTAGGCGACGACGAAAAGGGCGACCTTGTGCTCGCGGCAGAGCTTGCGGGAGGCTTCGCGCTCCTCGTCGGTGACCTCCTGGCGGGCCAGGTCCTTGATGCGCTCGAGGCGCCGGTTTCCCCTGGTGTTCTCCTGCATCGTCAACCGGTTCCGGCACTCGTCGTTCGGCGGCCGGGATGACGTCCATGGTAGCACCGGAGGTGAAGCCGACCCATTGGAGGTGATCCGGGATAAACTGGCTTTTATGGCGGTGTTGATGCAGTGTGGCGTGCTCAACGCCCGGAACGGGGAGGGTCGCCTCCTTTTCGAGGACGTGACCTTGTCCCTGGAGGACGGGCGCCTGACGGTCCTCGAGGGTGTCTCGGGCAGCGGCAAGACGACGCTGCTGCGGCAGGTGGCGGGCCTGGACCCCGCTCCCGGCGCCGGCCGTTCCCTGGGCGATCGCGAGTTTGGGCCGGGCGAGTTGCCCGCCTGGCGGTCGGTGGTGACGCTCCTGGCCCAGGACGCGCCGATTCTTCCGGGCACCCTGCGGTGGAACCTCGAGTTCGTCTTCACCCTCAAGAACGCTGGTGGGCGCCGCTTCGACGAGGACCGGGCCCGTGGGCTCCTGGCCTCGGTGGGGATGGACACCATCCCCCTGGAACGGGAAGCCGCCTCTCTCTCCGGCGGCGAGCGCCACCGCATGGCCCTGGTCCGGGCCCTCCTGTGGGATCCGCCGGTTCTGCTGGCCGACGAGCCCTTCTCGGGACTCGACCCCGACATGGCGGAGCGGTGCCTGGAGCTTCTTCACGAGCAGGCGCGGCGGCCGGGGCGTGCCGTGCTGGCCGTGCTCCACGATCCGTCCCTGGGCGCCGGCGCTGACCGGAAGCTGCGGCTGACGGACGGACGGCTGGAGGCCTCGTGAGCGCCGGGCTGATCCACCTGACCCCTTGGGACCTGCTCGTGGCCACGGGCTTCGTCATCGTGGCGGCTGCCATCTCCATCGGGCTCCGGCTGGGGATCGAGCGGCGCCTGGGGATCGCCGCCCTGCGGACGGTGGTCCAGCTGGGGCTGCTGGGACTGGTCCTGGAGAAGGTCTTCGCCGTACGGCGGCCCATCTTCGTCCTGGCCATGCTGGCAGCCATGATCTTCTTCTCCGGGCGGGAGGCCGTGGCCCGTTCGACCCGGCGTTACGCGGGGATCCGCTTCGACGCCTGGCTGACCATGACGGTCTCCTGCCTCCTGGTGGGTGGTGCCGTCACCCAGGTCGTCGTGGGAGTGCGTCCCTGGTTCGATCCCCAGTACGTCATTCCGATTCTGGGCATGATCCTGGGCAACTCCCTCAACGGCGTCTCCCTGAGCTTGGAGCGGCTCCTGGAGACCCTGGACGGACGGGGCCACGAGGTCGAGCTGCTCCTGGCCTTCGGGGCGACCCGCGCGGAGGCCCTCCGGGATCCCCTGCGGGCCGCCGTGCGCACCGGCATGATCCCCATCACCAACGCCATGACGGTGGCCGGGCTCGTCTCCCTGCCCGGCATGATGACGGGCCAGATCCTGGCCGGCGCGCCACCCCTCCAGGCCGTGGCCTACCAGATCGTCGTCATGTTCATGCTGGCGGCCTCCAACGCCTTCGGCGCCATCCTCATGGCCTACTCGGCGACCCGCCGCCTCGTCGCCCCCGACGGCAGCCTGCGGCTCGAGCGGCTTCGGACCGTCGGGGGCCGGGGTGGGGGAGGCAAGAGGCGCTGACGCATCGCCGGGGTGAAGAAAAACCCAAAGGCGCCAAGACGAAGAGGAGGGACCGACGGGCCGGGAGCAGGATCGCCGGTGAGAATCGCTCAGCTCGGGCCGGAGATCAGGAGGTGAAGAACCGGTGATGATCTCCCGGTGTCCTCGGGTTCCTCACCCCTGGCGACCTTGCGTTGCGCTCTTCGCCCGGAAGCCGCCTCCCTGGGTTGAAGGGCCCGTGGCCGCCGGACGCTATGCGGGACTTCCTTCCTCCACCGGGAAGCGGGAGCCACAGTAACGGCAGGCCAGGAGGCCCTTTCCAGCCGGTTCCAGCTGGCCGCCGCACCGTGGGCAGGCCTCACCGAGACGGGCATACGGGGCCAGCAGCTCGCCCCGCTTCCAGTCCACGCGGCCCGGTAACAGCTCGAGGCCCACCAGGCGCTCGACGGCGCGGCGGAGCTCCGCTTCGGGAAGATCCAGTTCCCGCGCCAGTATCCCCAACCGTACGATGCCCCGCGTCCGGACGGCCTCGGCGATCCGGGTCTCCAACGAGGCTTCGGCCTCCTGACGGGCGCGGCGGCTCGCCCGGAGCAGGAGAACGGCGGCGCCAGCCCAGGCGGCCACGGCCGGCAGGAAGGCGAAGAGCAGGAGCCCCAGAATCGAGGCTGCCGCGTCCAGCTGGCCTGCTCGGTGCTGGGCCGCCAGCCACAGCCCCCAGAGGATCGTCCAGCCGGCGCCGGCGGCCAGGAGTGCAATGCCCAGGACACGGAGGCCGCGGGAGGTCACCAGCCACCTCCACCACCGCCGCCACCTCCACCACCGCCACCTCCGCCTCCTCCCCCGCTGGAGCTGCTCGGGCTCGAGGAGAGGGAGGAGGAAAGGCTCGACAGGGTGGAGGAAAGCGAGGAGGAGAATGACTGGAGGGAGATGGTGCCGGAACCCGTGCCGGCTCCCATGGATCCCACGGCACTTCCGCCGGCCATGTTCCCGCCGCTGCTGGAGGAGATCCCGTACCAGGCGGGGAGGGGTACCTCACCCAGTGGCTCGAGCTGGCCGAGGAACGACCGGTCGAGACCGAGAGCCGTCGCCCAGGGAAGAAGCTCCTCCAGGTGGTCCCTGGCGCGCTCCAGGCTTTCCACGCGCTGGAGATGGCGCAGGTACCGGCCCAGGGCACGTACCTTCTCGAAGGCCTTGGCGCCGGCCGCCGTCCGCTGTGGCATGAAAGGTATGAAGATCAGCCCGGTGATGAAGGCCGCCACGGCGCCGGCGATGGGAAGGATCGGGTTTCGAAGGCCGAGAATCCCTCCCAGGTTAAGCCCGAGTCCCCAGAGGATGAAGAGGAGCAGGGTCGCCAGCAAGGGGACGGACCAGGCCAATGCCTTGGGCTTGAAAAGGGTCTTGCGCGCCAGGAGGACGATGATCAGGAGGACGAGCCCGCCGGCGGCCGCCATGGCGAGCCCGACGCCGAACGGCGGAGGCGGCAGCACGGCGAAGAGCATGGCCAGGAGTAACGATACGGCCCTTCCGCCCTGGACCTGGCGGGCCCGCTGGGGAGACTGCTCGTACCAGCCGAGCCGGACCAGCTCGTCGAAGACCTTTTGCTGGAACTTGGGGATGGTCGTGTAGAAGTCATCCTTCAGCTTGTCCGTGTCGATGGTGCTGCCCACCGCGTGCAGCTTCAGACCCGAAAGGACGATCCGCTCCCATGGGGTCAACGCGCCCCCTTCGGCGATCCGTGTCAGTGTGACCTTCCGGCGGGTGAAGATCCCGAGCACCTTGTCCGTCTCCTCGTCGATCCGGAGGATGCCGCGCCGGCCCAGGTCCAGAATGGTGCCCAGGATCTCCTCCATTCCCACCTTGCCGTCGAGCCCGCCGGCCAGAGCCGGGTCGAGGTCATCGGGCGGCTCGGTCAGGTACTCGATCCGGAAGGGGGCGTCGGGATCCCGTCCCCGGCGGAGGAAGTGGACGGTGTGAATGGCAAGGCCGCCCACGAGGAAGAGGAGGCCCAACCAGACGACACCGACGCGGTTGGCCCACTGTTTCCGGTGAAAGTGCCGGGGAAGGATGCCGGAGGGGAAGGTGACGTTGAGCTGCATGGCGTCGCCGGGCCGGAGTTCCCTGGCCCGGGCCCAGACGGTGCCGTCCTCCAGCACCGAGACCTGGTTCTCCCGGCTGAAGGTGGCCAGACGGGCCCGGACGGCATCGGCCGGGATTCCGGGAGGCAGGGCAAGAAGGGCCTCGGCGGTCCCGATGGAGCTGGGACGGTCCGGGAAGGTGCAGTTCCACCGGAGAGTGTCGTACCGATTCCCGTAGCGGATGGCGCCGCGGGCCGTGTAACGGACGGTAAAGTTGACATGGGCGTTCTGGTAGGGCGGATCCGAGGGGCTCCGGGAGCGCCACTTGATCATCACGGACGAGCTGCGGTGGATGACAGAGAAGTTTCCGACACGGCCGAGACCTCCCCGGTGGTAGGGCCCGAAGCCCTCCTGGGAGACGCTGATGTCGTCGTAGCTCTCGACCCACTCCAGGGGTAGCTCCCGGTAGCCGCCGTTCCAGGCGCCGTCGAAGACGTATCCCAGGTGCTCCACCACCTGGAGGTCCCCGTCACGGGTCAGCTGGAGTTCGACCGTGACATTGTCCCAGTGCAGCTCCCGGGCGGGCGCCACGGCGGCGGCCAGGGTGCAGGCGATGACGATCAGTGTGCGGTACATCCTCGGGGTCCTCTCCAGATTGGGTTCTGCGCCCATTGTACGGCACCCCGGAGGATGGGCCGGGAAGACCTGCAACCCCTACCAGTCCACCGTGATGCCGGCGTAGATGCTGCGGGTGGCGGCGGGGGTCCAGTAGGGCTGGTCGTCCATGTAGCCGAAGGTGGTGTAGAGCTCGTCGGTCAGGTTGTTGATCCGGAGGTCCACGAGGATCCTTCTCGCGGCGATGGCCCGGGCGGCTCGCTCGCCCAGGTCGAAGCGGAAGGAGAGGTCCGTGACGAAGAAGTCATCGTTGGTCCGGTGGATGTAGCCCGGCTCGTCCCGGATCTCGGGGTGCATTCGCATGTCCTCGGTGTTGTCCAGGTAGAACTCGCCCACGTACCGGAGGGTCAGGAGGGCGTCCATGGGGCCCCACCCGCTCGTCAGCTGGAGGGTCGTCAGCCAGTCGGGGATGCCGGCGATCCGGTTGCCCGAGTGGTCCACGGGGTTGCCGTCCCAGCCGTACTCGACGAATTTCGAGAAGGTGTTGCGGGACCAGGAGAGTGCCAGGTGGGCGCCGAAACGGGGGAGGGGTGTCCACCCGGCCTCCAACTCCACCCCGCGGTGGTTGGAGACGGCGCCGTTGGCCGTGATGGGGACGCCGTTGTCGTCCAGGCCGCCGGCCCAGACGATCTCGTTGTCGAAGTGCAGCCAGTAGAGGTTGCAGCGGGCGTAGCCCGTCTCCCACCGACGCTCGCCTCCGAGCTCGTAGTCGGTGAGCTTCTCCTCGTCCAGGTGGACGCGCTCGGACCAGTAGTCCTGGGGATCGTAGATGTCGCGGAAGGCGGGTTCCCGGGCACCGCGGGAGACGTTGGCGAAGACGCTCCAGCCCTGGGCCGGCCGCCAGGTCAGGCCCAGGCGCGGCAGGAGGAAATCGTAGGTTTCGGTGAAGGAAACCCCCTTGACGTGGTCCTTGCCCATTTCGTAGCGGTGGCTCGTCCAGGTCAGGCCGCCCATGAGGGTCCAGGCGCGCCCGAGGTTGAGGGATTCCTCGGCGAAGGGCTGCACGGTGCGCTTGTCCACCTCGTAGTCGTAGTAGTGGTGGTCGGGCGGGAAGCCCGGCGGGTAGTTCTCGGCCCACTCCACCGTGCCCTGGTGGCGGGCGTTGTGGAGGCGGAGGGCCAGGCCGCCCCGCAGGGTCCCGCGGCCGCCCAGGTGGTGCCAGACAGCCTGGCCGATCCAGCCGCCGTCCCATTCGGAGACCTTCCGCTTCCGGATCAGGTCCGTGTGGTCGATGGTCCCTCCGTCCGGGCCCTCGTAGGGGGGCAGACCGTACTCGGGCATCCACCGGTCCTTCTTGTACTGCTTGAAGTAGCCGTCACCCGTGAAGAAGAAGAGCGTGTTTTCCAGGGAGAGGTCGGGGTTGATCTGGTAAATGTGTTTGATTTGCTCGTGGGGCTGGAAGAAGTCGTCGATCTGGCCGGGCCAGGTCAGGGGGTTGTAACGCCTGTCGTGGCGCCGGTCCCCCGTGATCTCGCCGTCCAGGTAGGCCTTGGGGATGCCGTAGTAGGCCAGGTGGGTCCTCTCGGGGCCTCCGAAGAGGGTGATCCTCAGGCTCGACCGTTTCCCATAGTGCTCGATGTTGGCGAAGTAGTTCCACATGTTGACCCAGGACTGGTCGCGGTAGCCCTGGGTGTCGACCTTGGAGAGGCGGAAGGTCGCTGCCCATCCCTCTTTCGACAGGCCCGTGTCGTATTCCAGGTTGTACCGGTAGGTGTCCCACGAGCCGCCCAGGAAGGTGGCCCTCAGCCGCGGCTCGGTCAGCGGGCGCCGGGTCAGGAGATCGACGGAACCGCCGATGGCACTTCCGCCGTAGGCCGTCGTGCCGACGCCGCGCTGCACCTGGATGTCCTCGGTGGTCGACAGGAAGTCGGCCAGGTCGATGAAGAAGACGCCGTGGGACTCTGCGTCGTTGAGGGGGACGCCGTTGAGGCTGACGGCCGTGCGGCGCATGTCGAAGCCGCGCAGGGTGAAGTAGGAGTAGCCGATGTCGTTGCCGTTGTCGTTGTAGGCGTAGAACCCCGGCACCTGGCTGAGGAAGACGGGCACGTCCTGGCCCCAGTAGCTGCGGTCGATCTGCTCCCGTGTGACGTTACTGAAGGTGACGGGCGTCTCGCCGGCCACGGCGCGGTTGGCCGTCACCTGCACCGTGTCGGAGAAGGTTTGCCGGGCCAGCAGGACGACCTCTGCCGGGGCCGTCAGGGAACTCAGCTCGAGACGGGCCGCCTGGTAGCCGGGCGCCGTGACCGACACGCCGACCGGGGGATGGAGGTCCTCCGGGAGGTTGAGGGTGAAGCTGCCGTCATCGGCCGCGATGGCGCGGAAGGTCCGTTCGCCAACGGCAACGGAAACGACGGCGCCGGCGATTGGCCGGTTGCCCGTGTCGAGGACGTGGCCCTGCACCTGGGCTGCGTGGACCGTCTGGGCCAGAAAGATCAGCCCGAGGGCCAGAAGAACCGATGGAACTCGTTTCATGGCGGCCTCCCATACGCCGGAGGGGTCTGGGACGCGGGGTCACCTGGGCCGCCAGGGTCGTTCCACGTTTCCATTTCCCTCCGCCGGCATGATCCGGATCAGGTTCGAGGGGTATGCTCTCAGCCCTGCGTGAGCGCGGGGGCACCCCCAATGGAAACACCGTGAGGCGTTCGCACCTCAAAGATCCAGCTGGAGTATGGCGCCCGGCAGGGAGCGCTGTCAAGGTT
>CAZXNA010000090.1:0-13781 GCA_964641295.1 uncultured Thermoanaerobaculia bacterium | reverse complement strand
CATGCCGGCCCACTCCACCTGCGGGAGACAGGGCGACCGGGTGCCGCGCACGCACGGCGACCGCGCTACCGCCTGGCCGCCGGCACGGCCCTGTCGACCGCGGCGGCCCGCGCGGCCACCGTGACCGGGCCCGCCACCGCCCGGCGCGTTCTGGCCGCCGCGGGCATTGCCGCCGCCGTCCTCGCGGCCCGTGCCGGGTTCTCCCGCCGGGCCGCCATCCTGTGGCTGGCCACCGGCACGGCCCTGGGATCCGCCCGCGGACTCGCGGCCCGCCAGCAGCAACTCCAGATCATGGAGGCCATGTCCGGTGCCCGTGACACCGCCGTGCGTTTCGAGGCACGGATCGAGAACGGCTGGGGCGCCAGCCGATGGGGCTTGCGGTGCAGGGTACGCCTGAAGACCGCCAGGTGCGGCGCCATGGAGCTCCACCTCCCCCGCCGCCTCGGCCTGGAGGTTCGCGGAGCCCGAGGGAGGAGCGGTCTCCCAGCTCCCGGGAGTACGTGCTCGGGCCTGGCCGCCCTGCGCGGCGACCCCGCCAGGCCCTTTCTAGCCGTGGCCTCGCCCCGGCTTCTCCGGGAGCTTGCGCCCCCTGACGGCATCGACGCCCTGCGGAACCGCGGCGCCGCCGCCCTGCTCTCGGCGGCCGGGACCGACCCTGCACGCATCCGGGCCGCCGAGCTGGCCTCGGCCCTGGTCTTCGGCCGGAAGGACCTCATGCCCACGAGCCGCCGAGACCGTTGGAGGCGGTCGGGGCTGGCCCACGCGCTGGCGGTCAGCGGGCTCCACGTTGGTCTCCTGGGCGGCATGGTCTGGCTGGCCGCCATTGCCCTCGGGGCCTCGCCCAACCTGGGACGGGGCCTCGTGCTCGCCGTGGTTCCGTCGTACGCGCTCCTGGCCGGCGCCTCTCCCTCCGCCGTCCGGGCCGCCGTCATGGTGGCCGTTTACGTCGCCGCCCGTATGATGGGGCGGGCCATGGTTCCCATGGCCGCAGTGCTCCTGGCCGCGACGGCCATGCTCCTGGCGGACCCCACGCTGATCGCCACGGCCAGCTTCCAGCTGACCGTCGGCGTCACAGCGGCCCTGGTCCGATGGGTTCCGGCGGTCGGCGAGCTCCTCCCCCTGCCGCAATGGCTGGGCACCGCCGTCGCCGTTCCCGTCATTGCCCAGCTGGCCGCCGCTCCCATCGTCGCCTGGCACTTTCGGACCTTGATTCCAGGCGCCGTCGTCGCCAACCTTCTCGTACCCCTCCTCCTGGCGCCGATCCTCCTCTCGGCCTTCGCCGCCGCCATCCTGGCCCCTCTGGCCGCCCCGGCGGCGGGCCTTGCCCTCTCGGCCCTGGGCTTCCTCTCCCGGGCCGCCCTGGCCTGCGGCGCCCCGGCCCGGGCACACGTGGAAATCGTGCCCACGCTGCCCCTCGCGCTGACAGGGGTTCTGGCCATGCTTGCCGTCCTGGCCCTCTGGCCCGGGCGCCCGGCCCGGCCGGCAGCGGCCCTGTGGATCCTTCTAGTCCTCGTGGCACCCATTGCGTGGAGACTCCTACCGGCCCGTGAGCTCCGGGGGCCTCTGCTGCTCCCCGTTCGGGACGGCCTGGCCGCCCTCCTGCCCGCCCCCCAAGGACCGCTCCTCGTGGACGGAGGACGGCTGCCCGACGAGGCAACCCGGCTCCTTGCGGACCTGGGAATCCTGAAGCTCGGGGCCATCGTCGCAAGCCATACGGACGAGGACCATTGCGGCGGCTTGCCCACGGTCATCCGGACTCTCAGGCCACGCCGCCTGCTCATTCCAGCCTGGATGGCCGCGGACCCGGCCGTGGTTCCCCTCCTGCGCTCCGCCCGCCGGGTGGGTACGGCAACGATCTCCCTGGCCAGGGACCTCCGCACTTCGGCGGCCGGCGACGCCCTGTGGGTCCTCTGGCCCCCCTTCCGCAACCCGCCCGCGCGTGAAAACGACCGTTCGCTGGTCGCCAGGCTCTCGGTCTCCGGCGGTACCGTGCTCCTGACCTCCGACATCTCGTCCAGGGTGGAGCATCGGCTGCTCTCGGACGGGTCCCCCCTGGCGGCCGATGTGCTGATCGCGGCTCACCACGGAAGCGCCAGCTCCAATTCCACTCCATTCCTCCGTGCCGTGGGGCCTGCCTGCGTCCTCATCCCGGCCGGGCCCTGGAACACCCACCACCACCCCAGCCGGGCGACGATCCGGAGGCTGCGCCGCCAGGGACTCCGGTGGAGAGCGCCCATCACGTCGGGCCTCTGCGGCTCCCGAAGGGTCGATGGCCGATGGAGGTGCTGGCCGTGACCGGGCCTCCGCCCCTCCTGATCATCGCGGGGCCCACGGGCTCGGGAAAGTCCCGGCTGGCCCTCGAGGTGGCCGAGGCCCTCAACGGCGAGATCATCTCGGCCGACGCCTTCGCCGTCTATCGCGGCCTCGACATCGGGACGGACAAGCCGCCCCATGAATGGCGGCGGCGGGTGCCCCACCACCTGATTGATGTGGCGGACCCCGTGGAACGCTTCTCGGCCGGGCGCTTCGCCAACGAGGCCCTGAAGGCCATCGAGGCCATCCAATCCCGGGGAAGGCTCCCCATCGTCGCGGGGGGTACGCATTTCTACATCCGCGCCCTGGTGTTGGGCCTCTTTCCGGAGCCGCCCCGGGACCCGTCGGTCCGCTCCCGGCTCGAAGAGGACTGGGCGCGGGATCCCACGGCCCTCTTCAACCGCCTCCACACCATCGATCCCGCAAGCGCCGCCAAGATCGGCCCCGGCGACCGGCAACGTATTCTGCGGGCCCTCGAGGTCTTCGAAACGGGCGGCAAACCCCTCAGCTGGTACTGGCAGGCCCACCAACGCCGGCCTCGGTTTCGAGCGCTCCTGGCCGCTCCAGATCGGGAGCGCCAGGACCTCTATGTTAGAATTAATCGTCGCGTGGAAACGATGTTTTCGTCGGGTTTCGAGGCGGAGGTGGAAGGTCTCATCTCGGACGGTGTGCCCCGAACGGCCCATGCGTTCAAGGCGATCGGATACCGCGAAATCGTCGCTTTCCTCGACGGTCGATGGGACCTGGCGGAGGCCGAACAGAGAACGAAGACCGCCAGCCGGCACCTGGCAAAACGCCAGTTGACTTGGTTACGGCACAGCGTGGAGGGACGGGTTGTCTGGGTGCCCCCGCCCGAACGCGGGGGATCCAAGAAAATCGCCGCACTGTGGCGGCATCATCTTGAAGAAGGAACGAGAGGAGAATTATGAACAAACAGGGGAGCTCGACAATCAACGTTCAGGACCCCTTCTTCTACCAGTTGCGGAAGGACGCCCGCCCCATCCACGTCTATCTGATCAGTGGGAAGCGTCTGACCGGGGTTCTGCGCCGCTTTGACCGCTATGCCATCGTCCTGGAGAACCGGGGCCAGGAACAGCTGGTTTACAAGCATGCCATTGCCAGCATCGCACCCGCTGGGAACTACACGGAGGCCCATGACAATAACATCTGAGACATGCCGGCGCGCCGTGGCCGGGGCCACGCTGCTGGCCGCTCTGACCGGGTGCGTCACGTCGCCCGTGGCCACTGGTCGCCGCACCTCCGTAGCCTTCCCCTCTCCCCTCTCGGGGCCCGGCCATCCCCAGGCCAACGACACGGCACGCCGTCACGTGGATCGCGGTTGGCGGGAGCTCCTTGCCGGCCGGCTCGAGGTCGTGCACCGGGAGGCTTCCCGGGCGGGCACCACTCCCGCGGCCAGCCTGTTAGCCTTGCAGGCGCAGATGATGGAAGACCCACAGGCCGCCCTTGATGGGCTCGAGGATCTGGTTGCCTCCAACCCGGACTACGCCTCGGCCTGGATCACACTGTCCGTCGCTGCCGAGAAGACCGGACGGGAGGCCCAGGCTCTGGCGGCCGCCAGGAAGTCAGCCCAGCTCTGGGGCTCCCAGCAGTGGCTCCAGCGGGTCTCCCAACTGGAAGACCGCTGGATCGGCTCCCGGCTGGCACGGGCCCAGCAGGCCCTCGACTCCGGAAACGGGCACGATGCCGCCGAGCTCGCTCGGGCCGCCCTGGCCGCCGACCCCGCCAACCGGCGGGCGACCCTGCTGCTGGCCCGGGCCGAAATGCAGACAGGTGACGACGAGGCCGCCGTCCGCGAGCTTCGCAACCTTCGCGGCGATCCCGACGCCGTCCTCCTGGAAGGTGAGATCGCGGAACGCCACCAGGAGTGGACCCGCGCCCTGGAGCTCTACCAGCGGCTCCCCGGCACCGATCCGCGGAAGGAGCCTGCGCTGGACCGGGTCAAGAGACACTGGCGGATCGCCAATCTTCCCGACCACGTCCAGACAGCTCTTCACAGTCCCGTCCTAACCCGGAACGACCTGGCCATCCTGACGGCCAACCTGCTTCCCGAGCTCATGGCGCTTCCTCCGCGGGACGTACCCCTCATTTCCGACATCGTGGACCTCCCGTCGCAGCGGGAGATCGTCACCATGGTTGCCGCCGGACTGATGCGGGCCGATCCCATCGAGCACACCTTCAACCCCATGGGCCAACTCAGCGCCGCCCAGGCACGCAGGATCCTCGACGGGGCGATCCAGCTGACGGGGCGCACGCCCCCACGCTGGTGCGAGGCCAAGACGCAGGAACCCGGCTGCTTCGTCCTCTCCGATCCACCCTCCGGCCAGGAGGTCGCCGCGGTCCTGATCGCCATGGAAGAGGTACCGCCCCATGAGTGAACGCAGCGTGAAACTGCTTCAGCGGATCGACCTCTTCGCCGATCTTTCCGAGGAAGATCTCGCCCAGGTGGCCGCCACCGCCCGCGTCCACACACTCCCCAGGGACGAGCGCATCTTCGACGCCGGGGATCCGCCCGATGCTCTTTACGTGGTGGCGAGCGGCAAGATCAACATCGTGGTGACGAGCCCCGAGGGCAAGGATCTGATCCTCGCCGTCCTCGGTGAGGGCCAGGTCTTCGGCGAGATGGGTCTCCTGGATTCCGTGCCGCGCTCCGCCGCCGCCATCACCGCGACGCCGGCCGAGCTGGTCTCCATCTCGCGGAACGATTTCGATCAGCTGCTGGAGCGCCAATCCGGGCTCACCCGGAAGCTCCTCCACATCATGGCGGAACGTCTCCGGCGGGCCAACTCCAAAATGGAATCGCTCGCCTACATGGACGTGGCCGGCCGGCTGGCGCGCTACTTCCTCGACCTGGCACGGGATCACGGCCAGGCCCTCGGGAACGGGTGGATCGTCATCCGCCGGCCCACCCACTCCGACATTGCCCATTCCATCGGGACCAGCCGGGAAACGGTCAGCCGGGTCATCAACGACTTCGAATCACAGTTCGGCATGGTCAACAAAGGCCGATTCACCTACATCCGGGAGAACCAACTCCGGTGAGCTCCCGCCAATCCAAACCGCGCAACTGATCCAAGGAGACGATCGATGTTCCGAAGCTTCCGCGTCCTGCCCCTGTTCCTGATCGTGGTCGTGGCCGGCGCCTACGGCTGTGGCGCCAAGAAGGTCCAGGAGAGCCCGTCGCCCCAGGGCGTGTCGGCGCCCGGCCTGGGAATCACGCTCGCTTCCGTACCCTCCGTTTTCAAGGTCCGGTCCAGTGGAAACGACCGGATCGTCCTGGTCCCGGCGGATCCAAAGCTCGGCGGTTCCATCGAGATCACCGCAGCCTCACCGGAGGCCGGCCTCAACCTCCAGGAAGCGGTCAAACGGCACCGGCAGGAGATCGAGGAACGTCCCGGAGGCAAGTACCTGGGGGCACAGGAGCTCGCCGGGCCCCTTGGCACGGCCTACTGGAGCCGCGGCCGGTACGAGACCGACGGCGGGGAGACCGAGGAGACCCGCATCGTAACCCTCGATCCCTCCCAGCAGCGAATCCTCCGGCTGACCTACGCCTACCCGGCCGGAGAGGACTCCAAGGAGCGGGTCACGACACTCCTGGACGTCACGGCAGAGCTGGAGCCGTTCCAACCGCCCGCGTCCGAGTAGGCCAACCAGTCTGGTACCGGGCTGACCCGGCACATTGACCACCCACTCCCTGCAGGGGGGGAGAGTTCCGTGGACACTCCCGCTCAGTCGGCGCGTCCACCCACCCGCGAGATCAAACGCTCGAAGTTCCGGTCGAAAGCATCCCGGAAGGGAATGTGCATGAGGGCGATCCGTTCATGGACAAGCCGTGCCCGGAACCCATCTCCATCCTCCAACAGGTCGTAGCGGAGCTCGCTCGTGCCCATGCGGGTAAAGCGGACAACCAGCTGATCACCGAGATGCTCGATCCGCACGACGTCACTGAGGTCCGTACCCGCCAGCTCGCCGCGAACCCTCTCAACAAAGGTATCCGGATCAACCTCTGGAACTTCGAACGACCGCATCCCCATCTCCTTTCCCAAAGGTACCACACGGCCCCGGTCCCTTCCGACGAAGCAGGGAGCGGATGAGATTGATCTTGGAGAACTCCCCCCCACTGATCCAGGTCATCCAGCCCTCCCGGCCAAGGAGCTCACGGGTCACGCGCCGTGGGCGGTGACCGGCCCGCACCAGCTCTTCGGCCCGCTCTGCGACGGACTGCCAGTGCTTCATTCGACGCGTGAGGGCGGCTGAGGCGTCCTCCACCACCCCTGCGTGGGAGCAGATCAGGACCCGTGGCTCCAGCTCCTGCACCGTGCGCAGGGACTCCAGATGCCTCCAGGCGTCTTCCACGCGCCGGAGGTAGACGACCGAGGGCGAGATGAACAGATCGCCGGTGAAAACCCAGCGCCGCACCGGATCGAAGAGGCAAACGTGGTCAGCCGCGTGGCCCGGCGTCGGGATCACCCGGAACTCGGCACCGCCGATCTCCACCGCCTCGCCCAGGGCACGGGCCCGCACATCGCCGGGCTGCCCCCACACGACCCGCCGGTACAGGGGAAGGGGGTAGAAGCGTTCGAGAATCGGCACGCTCCGTGCCGGCGCCGAAACCTCCAGGCCGTACCGGTCCACCAGGATGCGGTCCCCTCCCGAATGATCCTCGTGGTGGTGGGTATGCACGATGCGGGAGATCGGCCGGCCCCGGCACCACTCGGCAAGCTCCACCGCCGTCTTGCGACACCCACTGTCGATCAGGGTATCGCCGAGGAGGTACGCCGAGACGCTGTAGACGGGCCGGCCGAGGAGGGTCGGCAACAGCTCAATACGGATCAGCGGTCCGAAGCGAGATGTTCTCAGCATGATGTCGTTTATCGGCAACCAGTGCGGCAGGATACGAGAAGGGGCGCGGCCAGGCCGCGCCCCGAGAATCCGATCAGAGCTCGATCACATTCCGGCCATGGACTTGGCCAGCTCGGCGTTCTTGAACTCGTGGATGGCTTCCTTGTTGCTGATCTGGTCCTTGAAGACCACCTTGTGAGAATGGTCGTCTCCCGTGTGGCATCCGTTGCATTTCTCCTGGGAGGTGACGATCAGGCCGTTGGCCTTGGCCTTCTCCAGATCCTTCATGACGCTCATCTTCTTGTAGTCGGCGCCGGGGCCGTGACAGGCCTCACACTGGACGCCGGCCATGTTCTCATCGGCGTTGGTCGCATGGCACTTGAGGCAAGCGGTCTCGAACTTCCGGTCGGCGGTCCCCGCCTTGGCGACCTCGGTGGCCTTGGCGTGCTTGGTGTTGATCCAGGAATTGTACTGAACCTTGTGGCACATCTTGCACTTCTTGGCCCCGACGTAGGCGTGGTCACCGGCCTGCGCGCCCATGGCGAAGGGCAGCACGAGAAGAGCCCCCATCAGTCCCCATTTCAGAACGTTCCTCATGCGAAGCCTCCTTTCGTGGTCGCGGACCTCGGCCCGTGACCGTCTGGTGACAGTATACCGCAGATCGTGGTATTCGTGCCACCCATTTCACAATACGCGCCACCCTTTTCGAGCTTCCACCGGCGGTTCAGGAGCTCCACCTCACCCACCCGTGGACGGCGCATCTGCCGTCAAAAGTGGACCGTCTTCAAGTACTCCGGAACCGAGCGCAGCCAGATGACGAACGCTGCGGTTCCCAGAACGGCCAGGGTTGAAATCGCCACGAAGATAAGGAACTTCCTGGTTGACACCTCGGCCGGCTTGAAGGTCTCGCCGCTCCAGAGCTCGGCAAACTCCTTGGGATGCTCCTCGATGTAGAGCTCCCGGGGCAGCTTGCCCGTGAACATGGAGGTGTTCCAGTGCTTGAAGTGCACGAAGTAGGAGTGCCACGTGATGATGGCCAGCGCGGCCAGGGTCGCCTCGCCACCATGGGCCGCCTTGGCGGCCAGGATGAACTGGCCGGGCATGAACTGACCGAAACGGATCGGGTAGAGCATCATGATGCCCGTCGCCACCATGAGGAAGGTTCCCCAGACCAGGGCCAGGTACTCCAGCTTCTCGGGCCACGAATACCGCCCGTACTGCGGTTCGGAGCTGGCCATACCCAGGTTGTACTTGATCTGCTGCATGAAGTCCTTGGCATCTTGAAGCGTCGGCATCATGTAGAGGGGGTAGCGCCGGACCCAGGCAAACCAGATGATCTCCAGCACGTGATACACCAGTTGCAGGGCCATGATGGTCCCCAGCAGGTGGTGGACGAAACGCATCCTCGAGACGCCGCCGAAGATCAGGACGACGCCCTTGGCCCACCCTGCCGTCGCGAACTTCTGCGGGAAACCGGTGATGACCAGTCCGGTGAATGTGATCACCATGATCAGGTGGCCGATGATGTGATGACGGTCGAAACGGCGGATCATGACGCACCTCCGTGGTGTCCACCCTGACGGCGTCGTTTCCGGGTTCGGTAGACATCCGAGGCGATGAAGAGCAGGAAGAACCCGATGGTTCCGGGGATGATGATCTTGTAGAAGAGGTTCACGTAATAGATGGCGGGGTACTTCTTCGGGCTGGGAATGTAGTGGCTGGTCCACGCCGAGAGGTACTTGGGCGTGGCATCCGGGTGACAGACCCGGCACCGTTCGAGGAGGTTCTCGTCGATCTTCTTGCGGCCCACACCATGAACCTTGTAGACGTCGTGATAACCGTGGCAGTCGTAACAGACCGCCTGGTTGAGCGGCTGGTCCGGCGTCAACGCCTGGAAGAGCTCGGCCGTCGTCCCGTGAAAGTCGGCCACGTAGGTCGAGAACACCTGGGTGGACAGGCCGTACTTGGCCATCAGTTTCTCGTCGGCGTGGCAGTGGCCGCAGAGCTTGGGGCTCGCCGCACGGAAGCGCGGGCTCCTGGGATCCGGGGTCTGGTGGGGCTGGTGGCAATCGACGCAGGTCGGCACGTCGGGGTTGTCATCGGCCATCAACGCCGCCCCGTGCACGCTCTTCCGGTACACCTCGGCGATCTTGCCGTGGCACCGCCCGCAGGTGAATGAGATCTGCCGGCGCGCCGTCCGGGAGTCCACCTCGCCGACCGGCTTGATGTCGTGGCCCCCGTGGCAGGAGATGCAGGTGGCCGCCCCCGTCAGGCCGGCGAGATCGACCCCCTGACCGTGGACACCGCTGAAGTACTTCTGCTCCTCGTGGCACCGGAGACAGACATGACTGACGTTGTACGGGTGGATTGGGGATCTTGGATCGTTGGCAGAAAAGATCTTGTGGGCGCCGTGGCAATCCCAACACTGGAGCACGAAGCTCGATCCCCCAAGTGGGTCCCGGTGTACGGAATTGTTAAGCGTATCCGAGATGTCCGGATGGCAGTTGACGCATGGGTTGGCCAGCTTCGTGTTCTTGGGATGCGGGAAACGGTCGATCCCGACATGACAGTCGGTGCAGACCATCCCCATGTGGGTGGCGCACCCCTGCTGATTGACCAGAAGTGCCTGGACCTGCTCCTCGCTCAGGGTCTTGCCCAGGGCCTGCCCCGCTGTGAACAGGGTCTCCGGGTCGTTGTGACACGAGGCGCAATCGAGCGCCTGCGCACCGCCAGCGAATGTCAACAGCATTGTGGTGATGACGAAGATCCGTCCCAGTATTCGCATCGCCCCTCCCCGCCCGAGAGTATGTGCGAGTTTTCACATGATTGTCAATACCGCAAGTGGTCGCGTTCGCAAACATTTACTCGATTGTGGAATCTCTCAACGATCAGGATGCCATCAATCAGCCCCCAGCTCCGAGAAAACGTTGAATATCACAACACACCTTCTGCGCTCTCGGCCCCATGGCGGCGTCAAGGCCAGTTACCACCGCTTCGGTTGAAGACCGCGGAAGATCAGCAACTCCGCCGAGGAGCTCCGCCGGTTAAGCACGAGACGCCCGGCCGTGCGATCGACCGTGAACGGCATGTGTTCCATGTGGGGAGGCGCCGGCGCTCCGAGATCCAGCCGGGCCTTGAGACTCCACCGCCACAGGCCGACCTTTGCCTCCCAGAGCTCCAGATCCGCTCCCTTCCGCCGAAGTTGCCACAGGGCCTCCCCGTCGGGACGCCACGCCAGCTGAGTCGGGTGACGGCTCACCTGGACCGCCTTGCCTCCATCGGCGGGAATCACCCAGGCACCCTGGTCGGGATCGGAAGCATCGGTCCACACGACGTAGGCGATCCAGCGTCCATCCGGGCTCCACTGGGGATAGTCCCCGGGACCACGTACCACTCTCCTGGGATTGCCGCCCGACGTGGAGACGGTCCAGACCGCCGGTGGCGTCCCCGACGCGAAGGCCAATACCCGCCCATCGGGAGACCAGGAGGGATACTCCGAAGGCTCCACGCCCTGGGCCAGCAGGACGCTCGCGCCACCCGTTGCGGCGGCCACACGGAGCTCCTGGTCACCGCCGACGCCGGGTGCCAGGAAGGCCACGCGGGATCCGTCCGGGGAGAAGACCGGGCAGGAGCCCTGCTCCCCCGAGTCCAGGAGGGGCCGTTCCTCGCCCGACGGGTTCCTCAGGTACAGGACTTTCCTGTCCCCACGGGCCAGCCGGTAGATCACATTTCCCTGGGGGCCGACGCTGCCCCACCCGGCGCCGGAGAGACCACACACCAGGCACACGGGAGGACCACCGGCGGGATCGACGGAGATCAGATCGGTCACCTTCCGGGCGCGAATGGCCGCCAGCCTCTGGCCCTGCGGGTCGAACGCCGGATCGATCAGCCGGTCCGTCACGGGCAGTACCCGGGAAAGTCCCCTTCGCGTCAGCCGTTCGAGCACACCGTTGTTGCTCAGCACCAGAGATCTGCCCGAGGCTGCCCACGAGGCCCCCATCAGTGGTCCCCGCGGATTCATCCACACCGACCACCGCGCCGCCGGCTGGAGGCCCGAGGCCACGGCGATCCCGGCGTTGGCGTCGTCGGGACCGAAGAGCGCCGCCATGCGCCCGCCTGGTCCGGGAATCAGGGCCCATACGGACCGTTTCCCCAGACCCGCCCCGAGGGGCCGTTCCTCTCTGGTATCCAGATCGATCTCGAACAGTCGTCCCCTTCCCTCGATCGCACGGGAGAACGCCAGCCGCCGGCCGCCCAGCCACGCCGGATGGGTGGCGTTCTTCGCAAGCACCTCAGGTTCTCCGCCGACGATGGGATAGACCTGAAGACGGTACTCGCCCCCGGCGATGGCGACGGCGGCCAGGGCGGTGCCGTCGGGCGATATGGCCGGCCACGCCAGGATCTCCCCGCCGTTTCCACGGGCCACCGTTCGCTCCCTCCCGGAGGCGGCATCGATCAGGACAAGCTGGGTCCCCGATCCAGCGTGCCGTTCCACAGCGATCAGCTCACCCTTGGGTCCCCACGCCGGATGACGCAGCGACCCCCGAATACCCAGGAGACGGCTGACCTCCCAGTTGCCAGGGTCCGAGCGAAACTCCCGCTGTGACAACCGGTCCACGACCACACCGAAGATCGTGCCGAGAGCGAGCACGACCAGGGCGCCCACAAGCGAAGAGATCAGTCGCCGGCGCCTTTGGAGGACCATGGCGTTGACGCGGCTCGGGGCGATCCGCGTCCGCGCAGTATCCTCACCCCGCGCCATCCGCTCCCGGGCGGCGGCCAGGTCCCGGGCCAGGGCGTTCCCGTCGGGGTAGCGGCGCTCCGGGTTTCTCTCCAGGCACCGTTCCAGGACGGCCGCCAGTTCGGGAGGCGTCTCCGGCGCCACTCCCTCCAGCGGTTCGATCTCGGCAGCGGCCACCCGCCGGAGCACGTCCACCGGGGTTGCGCCCACGAAGGCCCGCCGGCCCGAGATCATCTCGTAGAGCACGGTCCCGCACGAAAAGACATCGGAAGGGGGCCCCAGGGGACCGCCGAGGGCCTGCTCCGGAGACATGTATGGGCAGGAACCCAGGACCATCCCGGGCTGGGTCAGGGTCACCTCCGGGCACTCGTCCTGCTGCATCAGCCTGGCCAGCCCGAAGTCCAGGACCTTCACCGTGCCGTTGGAGGCGACGATGATATTCGACGGCTTGAGATCCCGGTGGATGATGCCGGCCTCGTGGGCCGCACCCAGGGCCCGCGCCACCTGCTCGGCGATGGCCAGGGCCCGATCGGGGCCGAGCTTGCCCTCGACCTCCAGAAGATGATCCAGGGAGTCGCCCTCCACGAGCTCCATGACGATGAACGGCAGCTCTTCCCCCGTCAAGGGGTCGGCGGTGCCCATGTCGAAGATGGGGACCACGTTGGGGTGCAGGACCCGGGCCATGGCCCTGGCCTCGCGTTCGAAACGCTTCCGCACCGCCTCGTCCGAGACCATGATCTGCGGGAGGACCTTGACGGCCACCTCCCGCTGAAGCCGCTCGTCGCGGGCCACCCAGACCGTCCCCATCCCCCCCTCCGCCAACAGCCGCAGCAGCCGGTAGCGGCCCAGCAACGTCCCCTCGGTCAGCTCCATGGTCATGACCCAACCATGATACCCGCGCCGGAAATGTTCAGCTCAAGGCAGGAAGACCGGCACTGCCCCGCGACAATGGCGGAAACGCCGCCGGCCACCTGTTGCCAGCATCACCTGAGGGCCCCACGAGTTGGAATCTCGATCGTCGGTCAGGGGTGTTGTGTCCGAGAGAATGCCGGCCTCCCGCCATCATCGAGCACACCCCCAAAGCAGGTTCAAGGAAGTCGAAACCCTTCGTGTGATCCGTATGACACGGTGCCGGCGACCGCGCTGCCCTTGGCTACGGCCATCTGTTGCACAGTGGCTCATATCATGAGACCATGTCGCGGCCGTGAAGGAGGCTCCATGATTTCGAGGTCCATGACGACGACGACACTGGCACTGTTGCTTTCCCTTGGTCTGCTGGCCGTTGGATGTCACCAGAAGGCTGAGAAACCGGCCGAGACACCCGTCGTGACGGGACAGGCGGTGCGTCTCGTCGACCCGGATCCCCGGGAGACGCACTTCTCCAAGCTTCAGATGCTGACCGATGGGGGGGAGAACGCCGAGGCCTACTTCTCCTTCGACGGGAAACGGCTGATCTTCCAGTCGACCCGGCCGCCCCACCACTGCGACCAGATCTTCAGCATGGGTATCGACGGATCGGACCTCAAGCTACTCTCCACGGGCAAGGGCCGGACCACCTGCGCCTACTACTACCCCGATGGCCGGCACATCCTCTACTCCTCGACCCACCTGGGCGGGGACGACTGCCCTCCCCCACCGGACCACAGCCAGGGTTACGTCTGGGCCCTCTATCCCTCCTACGACATCTTCCGGGCCGACGCCGATGGAACGAACCTCGTCCGGCTGACCGACACACCGGGCTACGACGCCGAGGCGACCATCTCGCCGAAGGGCGACCGGATCGTCTTCACCTCCATGCGGGACGCCACCACCGAGATCTACACCATGAACCTGGACGGCGGGGACGTGCGCCGCCTGACCGATACGC
>CAZXNA010000089.1:0-13953 GCA_964641295.1 uncultured Thermoanaerobaculia bacterium | reverse complement strand
ATCGACCTCCTGGTGGCCATGGGGCGGGAGCTCGGCTTCGACGCCCACGGCGTGCCGCCCGTGCAGTACGACGGAGATCCCGTCTCCTCGACTCGAGTGCGGCGGCTGGTGGCCCACGGCGACGTGGACGGCGCCTGGAAACTGCTGGGAAGGCCCCTGTTCATCGACGGACAGGTGTACCACGGGGAGCGTCTGGGCCGCCGCCTCGGCTTCCCGACCCTCAACACGGCCATCGAGAACGAACTGTACCCGGCCCATGGCGTCTACATCACCGCGGTGCACATCCCCTCCTTCGGGAGGACCTTCCCCGCCGTGACCAACATCGGCGTCCGGCCAACGGTCTACGAAAAATACCGTACGACCGTGGAAAGCCATCTGCTGGACTTCACCGCCGATGTCTACCGGGAGAAGGTCCGCATCTTCTTCTTCTCGCGGCTGAGGGAGGAGAAGGTCTTTTCCTCGACCATGGCGCTGGTGTCCCAGATCCGCCGGGACGTGGAGGCCGCCAGGCTCTGGAACGCCCAGCACGATCTTGAGAGCCTGGAGCTGATCCTGCTGTGACGACCTCCATGACGCTCTTCGTGACGGTGGTGCCGATCCTGATCAGCACGTTCTTTCTCGTCCTGGTCGTTCTTCTGGTCTGGTGGCTGGACCGGTACGAGCGGGAGCCGTTTGGTCTCGTCGTCGCGGCCTTCCTGTGGGGTGCCCTGGCGGGCCCGGTACTCTCCCTGGCCGGCGAGCTGCCCGTTCGTCAGCTGATGCTGCACAGCCAGGGACCGTTCCTGAGCTCGATTGCCGGCGCCGTCCTCGTTGCCCCCTTCTTCGAGGAGGCGGTCAAGGGGGCGGGCCTCTTTCTCCTCATCGGCCTGTCCCGCAACGTGGACAACCCGACCGACGGCATGGTCTACGGCACGGCCGTGGGCCTGGGCTTCGCCGCCGTCGAGAACGTGCTGTACGGTTTGCACGCCATGGGCACCGGCGGCGCCCAGGGGGTGGCGGCCGTGATGCTGGGCCGCACGATCTTCAGTGCCGGGATCCATGCCCTGGCCACCTCCATCCTCGGTGGGGCCCTGGGGACGGCGCGTCTGGCCCCGACCTGGTTCCGGCGTTTCGCTCTGGCCCTGGGCGGCTTCGTGGGCGCCGTCGCCGTTCACGCCGGCTGGAACCTGGCACTGGCCCGTCTCAAGGTCTTCGGCCGGACGGGGTCCGACGTGGGCCCCGTACTGCTGGCGGCGTTGCTCCTGGAGGCGAGCTTTGTGGCGGCCTTCTTTATCGCCACGGCCATGGACCACCGCGTACTGCTCCGGGAGCTGCGCGAGGAGGTGGAGCTTGGCGTCCTCCCATCCTGGGTCGCCGAGGTCATTCCGTACTACCGCCGGCGGGTCCGCGGTGCCTGGTGGCCCTCCCGCCGGGAGCGGACGGTGCTCTCCCGCCTGCTGACACGGCTGGCCTTCCGCAAGCATGCCCTCCGCAGGGTGGGGGAGGAGGAGCGGGACGTGGCGGGGCTGGAGATCGTCCACCTCCGTCAGCGGCTGCGGGAGATCCTGGGAAGCGGGACACGGTCATCCTCATCCAGTTGAGCCGGGTGGATGTCCCAGTGTGGCAAGTTGGAGGAAGAGCTCAACGCCAGGCCGCGAAGGTGGGGGGGCGCCAAAAAGCGTTGACCGGGACTTCTTCATACGCCCCGTGCTGCGAGGGGCGGTGGACCGCAGCTTGCGAGGCTTTCTCGGGGCAGTCGGCCGACGTGCCGCAAATATGCCGTTGGTGCGGCAAGGATCGCCCTGGAAGAGGGCTATGATGGGGTCGTGATGCGGATCGGTGACATGAACAGCTCCCAGCTCCTGGAGCTCGCCCAGACCGATGGGCTGGACGAGGGCCAGGTGCTGGAGATGCTCCGGAACCCCTACTGCACGCCGGAGGTGGCCGAGATCCTCGTCAAGCGCCGGGAGATCCTGGGGTCCCACGTGGTCCGGGAACGGCTGGCGGGCTTCCCCGGAATGAACTTCTCCCAGGCCATGAGCCTTTTGCCGACCCTCCCGTGGCTCTCGGTGCTCCACATCGCCCAGAATCCCAGAACACCGCCGAGGATCCGCCGGCAGGCGGAAAGAAAGCTGCTCCACAAGCTGCCACGGATGAGCCTCGGCGAGACCATCGCCCTGGCGCGGCTGGCCCACCGGCCCCTGCTTCCCGCCCTGATGGCCACGGACCTGGAGCAGGTCCAGCTGGCGGTCCTCGACAATGCGCGGCTCGTGGAGAACGATGTCCTCGTCATGCTCAGCCGGGAAGGACTTCCCCGGGAGGTCCTGCTTGGCGTGTTGCGCCACGGGCGCTGGGGACGTTCCCACGCGGTCCGCAAGCGAGCCGCCTGTCACCCCGGGCTCCCGGTCCCCCTGGCCCTCGGCGTTCTCGTGGAACTGAGACCCTCGGCCCTGGTGGAGATCGCCGAGACGCCCGGACTCCGCGAGGAGATCCGGGAGGCCGCCATGGGTCTTGCAGAACGCAAGGCAGTGAAGGCCACCGACCGTGGTGATACAATCGTGGGCTGATGGTAACGACCGCAGGCTTTCCCACCAGTCCCGAGGAGTTCGGCCACGAGCTGAGGCGGATGCGTGAAAGCGCTGGACTCTCGACCGACGACATCGCCGCCGAGACCAAGATCTCGCCGCGGATCCTTCGATCTCTGGAGGAGGGGAAGTTCCAGTACCTTCCGGAGAAGGTGTTCAGCCGGAATTTTGTCCGGCAGTACGGGCGCACCATCGGTATCGACGACGACCGGCTGGTTCAGGCCTTCGAGACGGCCTGGCAACGCTTCGAGGAGATGTCCGGTAGTCACCCGGCGATTCTTGTCATCCCGCCGGAGCCCCGGCGCTCCATCCGGTGGGGTCTGGTCATCCCGACCGCTCTGGCCGCCATCGGTCTGGTGGTGGTGGCGGTCATCATCTGGCGGACCTGGCACCGGCCCCCCGAGGTTCCGGGGCTCGGCGCACTTGCGACGCCAACGTCCGCTTCCTCATTGCCGTCACCGGTGGCGACGCCCCACGTGGCGGTGGTGGCGGAGATTCCGCCCCCGACACCGACAGAAGTCCCGGAAGAGAGCACCGTCAGCTTTTCCGTCGACGTCAAGCCCCTGGCCGAGTGTTGGCTTCGTTTCCGGGACGCGACGGGCAGGACGGCCCGGGAGCTCGTTGGCGGAGGGAATACACGGAGCTTCAAGCTGGCCTCGCCGGTTCGGCTGACCCTGGGAAACGCCGGGGCGGTCTCGGTGGAGGTGGCCGGCAAGCGGTACACGGATCTGGGAAGGGACGGCCAGGTCGTGCATCTGGAGGTTACGCCGGAGGGGTTGGCAAGGCTCCGTCCGGGATCGAACGATGGCTGAGGGACCGATCCACACGGTCGACCAGCTGATCGAAGGGATCACCAAGGGACAGGTCCCCCGGCAGGTTCGTCTCTTCGCGGCCCAGGGGCTGCTCCCGGTCTCCCGTGAGGATCTCCTTCGCCTCCAGATCATCCTCAGTGCCGATCCGGACGAGGAGCTCGCCGGACTGGCCCGTGCGTCGGTGGAGCAGGAATCCGTCGATGTCCTGCTTCAGTGGCTGGAGAACGACGAGCTCCAGCCACTGGAGCTGGAGCTGGTGGTGCGGATCCGCAAGGAAGAGCCCATCTGGGCCCGGGTCGCCGCTCACCCGCGCACTTCGGACGAGACCCTCCGGCTGCTGGCGCGGAACGGGTCTCCCCTGATCCAGGACATCATCATGACCAACCAGGTCCGTATCCTGGGCTGCCTGGACATTCTCGAGGACCTCCGCGAGAACCCCCAGGTCACCAAGGTCATCTTGCGGCGGGTCAAGGAGTTCGAGGAGGAGTTCATCCGCAAGGCGGCCGAGGCGGCCGGTGAGGTGGAGGGCCTGGAGGCCGGTCCGAGCATCGAGGAGGCCCTGAACGAGCTCAAGGCCATCGGCTCCCATCTCCCCTCGGAGGATACGATGCCGGTTCCCGAGGCCAAGGATGCCGAGCTGGCCAGGGAATTGGAGAGGAAGGGGCAGAGCGCCACGGCCCGGATCCTGACCATGACGACCCCCGAGAAGATCATCACCGCCCTCAAGGGAAGCCGCGAGGAGCGTTCCATCCTGATCAGATCGCGGAACCGCCTTGTGGTCCGCGCGGTGTTGTCCAGTCCCAAGCTGACCGACTCCGAGATCGAGAAGTTCGCGTCGTCTCGGAGCGTCTCGGAGGAGGTCATCCGGTTCATCTGTCAGAACCCGCGCTGGCTCCGGCGTTACCCCGTGCTGCTGGCCCTGGCCCAGAACCCCAAGACGCCCGTCCGCACGGCCATGCACCTTCTGCCCCGCCTCAACATCCGGCACCTCAAGAACGTGGCCAAGAACCGGAACATCCACCCGGCCGTCCGCCAGCACGCCGAGCGCCTCGTCCAGAACCGGCGCTGAAGGGCGCAGGGGCGGGGCGCCAGGGGAACGCCCCCGTCAATCCGTTACGGCCTGGTAACTTCGGCGGGAATCCTGGGCTCCATCTTCCCTGCGGCCGGGGATCGGTGGCTTCGCCTGCTTCTCATTGAGAGGGAAAGGTGTTCTCTCGTGACGACGAGGGGGGATCGAGGCCCGCGAAGGTCCCCACCTCCGGCATAAATCTTGCTCGGTTGTTCCTTGGAGCAAGGGCTCTGGGGAGGAACGATGACGGGTCCCGTGTTGCTGGCCTGGGTGATCGCCGCCCTCGCGGTGTTCGTTGTCGGGTGCGCGTGGCGGGTGTGGCGCTACCACCGGGCGCCCGTCCACCTGCGGTGGGACCTCTACCCCGTGGCCCACGAGCCGAAGGAGCGCCGCGAGCACGGAGGCTCGTACCTGGAGAAGAAGGAATGGTGGAATGAGCCCCGGCACCGCAGCCTCCTGGGCGAGCTGGGGGTCATGGCCGAGGAGGTCGTCCTGCTCAAGGGGGTGTGGGAGAACAACCGGAGGCTGTGGAGGGCGTCGCTGCCCTTCCACTGGGGTCTCTACCTGCTGGTCGTGACCACCCTGGGCATGGCGCCCCTGGTGCTGGGCTGGAGCTGGGCTGGGGCTGCACCGCTCCTGAAGGTGACGGGGACTGCCGGGGGGATCCTGCTGGCCGCTGGGGCGGGCGGCCTGCTCTGGTTGCGAAGCACGGACCGGGGGCTCAAGCCGTACACGACGCCCCTGGACCGTATGAATCTGATGCTGCTGCTCGGCTTCGGTCTGTTGAGCGCCACGGTCGCCCTGTCGGCCGGGGGCGTGGCCGGGGCCGCGGCCGCCCTGGCCGGGGCTGCCCGTGGACGGGCCGGCGTTTTCTCACCGCTGCTGGCGATTCAGATCGGCGTGGGCGCTCTCTTCCTGTGCTATCTGCCCTTCACCCGTATGATCCACCTCCTGGCCAAGTACTTCACATACCACAAGGTCCGTTGGGACGACGAGCCCCTGGAGCCCGGCAGCGCCATGGCCAGGAGGGTCCGCGCGGCCCTGGACTACGGGGTGGACTGGTCCGCCGGGCACGTGGGGGCCGGACGCTCCTGGGGCGAGGTGGCAACGTCGATCCCTCCGGCCGGCGAGAAGGGAGGCAAATGATGGCGGAGGTCCCCATCGCCACGCGGGACGCCCTGGCCGGTTTCCTGGCCGAGAACGAGGGGTGCGATCCCGCCAGCCTGGTGCCGCTTCCCTTTCCCTACGAGGACTGGCGAGACGAGCCCATCCCTCCGTTGTCCGACGACCAGCGGAGCCGGATAGAGGTGGGGCCGGACGGTGTCAGCGCCGCCCAGATTCCGGTCCCGGGGAGCGAGGAGGAGCGGGAACGTCTCGTGGCGGGCTTTCTGGAGGGTCTGGCCAAGCTGCTGACCAAGGAGAACAACTGGACCTTTCTCCTACCCCTGCTGCTCTCCATGGAGAACTGTGTCAAGTGTCAGACCTGCGCCGAAGCCTGCCCCATCTTCACGGGCTCGGGACGGATGGAGGTCTACCGACCCACCTTCCGGGCGGAGATACTCCGGAAAATCGTCGACCGGTACCTCAAGCCTGGCGGCGGGCTCTTCCCCCGCCTTCGCGGGCACGACATCGAGCTCGACTGGAACACGGTGGTCAGGCTGGCCGAGCTCTCCTACCGGTGCACCCTCTGCCGGCGTTGCGCCCAGGCCTGCCCCGTGGGACTGGACAACGGGCTGATCACCCGCGAGATCCGCAAGCTGTTCAGCCAGGAGCTGGGAATCCACATGCCCGAACTCCACGAGAAGGGTACCGTCAAGCAGCTCGAGGTTGGATCCTCCACGGGCCTCAACCCCGCGGGTCTGGCCGACATCATGGAGTTCGCCGAGGAGGACATCCGGGAGAAGACCGGCCTGGATATCAGGATTCCCTTCGACGTGGAGGGCGCCGAGTACCTGGTCATGCACAACGCAGGGGAGTTCCTCTCGTGGCCCGAGAACCTCCAGGCCTTCGCCGTCATCCTCGAGCTGGCCGGGGTCTCCTGGACGCTCTCCTCGGAGCTCGTCGGCTACGACTCCGTCAACTACGGTTTGTTCTACGACGACGTCCAGTACTCGCGGGTCGTCCTCAAGCACTACGAAGTGGCCAAGAAGCTGGGCGTCGAGAAGATGATGGTGGGGGAGTGCGGCCACGCCCACAAGGCCATGATGCCCATCGCGGACCGGCTGGTCCCCGAGCAGCTTCGTGTTCGGACCGAGAGCTGCTTGGTCGTGCTGGAAGACATCGTGGTCAACGAGAAGATCCTCCTGGATCCATCGCGCAACGACTTCCCGGTTACCCTCCACGATCCGTGCAACATCACCCGCTCCATGGGCATCATCCAGCCCCAACGGAACATCCTCGCCAAGATCGCCCCGAGGTTCCGTGAGATGGAGCCCCACGGTGTGCACAACTACTGCTGCGGCGGCGGCTCGGGCTTCGCCATCTGTTCCTCCCTCAACTTCGGCGACTGGAGGACGCGGGTCTCGGGCCGGATCAAGTTCCGGCAGATCCTGGAAGCATTCTCCGATTGCATCGAGCCGGAGACCAGGAAGTACCTCTGTGCCCCGTGCTCCAACTGCAAGGGCCAGATGCGCGACATGCTGGGCTACTACGGCGCCTGGGAGCGCTGCGGGATCCTCTACGGGGGGCTGGTGGAGCTGATCGTCAACGCGATGGTGGACGTCCGCGAGGGGTTCATCGAGTGGGATTACCACTGAATCGGGGGTTGCCATGGCGCATCTCGACCTGCTGAAACCCCGTTACCGCCGCCACGATCCCGCCGTGCGCCGGGACGCGGTCAAACGGCTTGCCGACGAGGAGATCCTGGTGGGGCTGGCCTCAGACGATCCCGACCTCGAGGTCCGGCTGCTGGCGGTGGGCCGGGTCGCATCCGAGGACGGCCTCCTCCGGGTCGCCATGAACGGGAAATACCTCGATGCCCGTCTCAAGGCGGCACGGAGGATCCAGAATCCCAGAACCCTGGCCCGCCTCATGCGGGAACGGAAACAGCCCGACCTGATGATGGCCTGCTTCGAGGGGATCCGGAGTCAGGAGGTTCTCCGGGAGATTGCCGGGGACCCACGCCAGAGCGTAACCGCCCGCCGTATTGCCATCAACATGTTCGCCGACCAGAAGCTGCTGCTCGAGGTGCTCCACTCGGTGCGGGAGCCCGGCCTGCGCCGGGCGGCGCTGGAACGGGTGGAGGATCCCGAGCTCCGCAGGCGGCTCGCCGCCGAGGTCGAGGAGCACCGGCGGGCCGGCCGGATCGACCGGATACTCGACAGCTACGACCCGGAGATCGTCGCCGAGATGCTGGGCGCTTTCCGGGACTCGGAGGCGGCGGTGCGCGCCCTGGGAACCCTGGCCGCCCGCGGGGGAGATGCCGGCGCCAGGGCGGTGGAGATCCTGATCCGCCAGCTCCGCCATGCGCGGGCGGGCTTGAGGCTGGAGGCCTTGCATCAGCTGGCCGGGGTGGGGGCGTTCCCGGCGGATGTGGTGGAGGAGATGGCGGAAGACGATCCCGACTCCAGGGTCCGGGAGGCGGCGGCGGCCCTGGTGGGGTCGACGCAGGACGGGACATGAGAGGAGGAAGTATGGGCGCCACGATTCTCGTCGTCGACGACGAACAGGACGTCAGGACCTACCTGCGAACCCTGTTCTCCAAGGCAGGATATGAGGTCGTCACCGCGGCCGATGGGGAGGAAGGGCTGGAGTTGGCCCGGGAGAGCCGGCCGGGGCTGGTCTTCCTGGACATCCTGATGCCCAAACGGACCGGGATCATGCTCTACCGGCGGCTCAAGAAGGATCCGGAGCTCGGGACGGTTCCCGTGGTGATCCTGACGGGTCTCTCCCAGTACCGGGCCTTCTTTGCCCAGGACTTCGAGGAGGTGCCCCAACCGGAGGCCTTCGTGGAGAAACCGCCGGACCGGGAGGAGCTGCTCCGGCTGGCCGCCGAGCTGACGGGAACGCCCGTGGGGGAGTGAGCATCCATGCCGGAGCCCACGGCGGACGGGGTCGTTGGCCCTCCCGAGCTCGGGCGGAGTGAGGTGGAGGTGGACCGGCTCTTTGACCTGGTTCCCAGTGCCATCTCCATCCAAGACCGTGATTACCGGATCCTCCGGGTCAACGAAACCTTCCGGCGGGTCTTTGGTGACCGGGTCGGCGAATACTGCTTTGCCGCGTACAAGGGACGGACCGAGGTGTGCCTGGACTGCCCGATGGCCAAGACCTTTACCGACGCCGGGATCCACCAGAGCGAGGAGGTTGTCCGCACCGCCTCCGGCGAGATCCTCCAGGTCGCCGTGCAGACCGCTCCGCTGCTCGATGAAAGTGGAGAGGTCAAGGGCGGGATGGAGGTCATGACGGACATCTCGCGGACCGTGGCCGAGCAGCAGGAACTGGTGCTTCTCGGTCAGGCCATGGCCGGGATGGCCCACTACATCAAGAACCTGCTGACCGGCCTCGACGGGGGCCTCTTCGTCGTCGAGGAGGCCCTGGAGACGGGCGACGAGGCACTCCTCAAGGAGGGCTGGGAGATGGTCCGCCGCAACGTCGAGCGCGTCGGCAAGCTGTCCCGTGACCAGCTCTTCTGCTCCAGGGAGCGGGCGCCCGAGATGAAGGAGGTCACGGTCAACCCGCTGATCTGCGAGGCCGTGGAGCTGTACCGGCCGCGGGCCCTCAAGGAAGGCATCGAGCTCACCGTCGAGCTGGACCCCCGGCTGGAGACAGGCTGGCTCGATGCCGAGGGAGTTCACCGGCTGGTGACCAACCTGGTCTCCAACGCCCTGGACGCCTGTCTTTTCGATACGGAAAAGGAGCGTCACTGGGTCGGGGTCAAGACCTTCCTGGAAGCCGGCGGGCAGCTCCACCTGGAGGTGGCGGACAACGGCCCCGGTATCCCGCGCCGGCTTTGCGGCTCCGTCTTCGAGGAGATGTTCACCACCAAGGGCAGCGGGGGAACCGGGCTTGGTCTCCTGGTCGTCTACAGGGTCGTCTGTGCCCACGGCGGCCAGATCACCGTGCTCTCCGAGGAGGGGGCGGGAACGGTCTTCACCGTCATCCTGCCCCTGGCCGGGAGCTCTTCAGCCGGCGATCCGGAGAGGGCGCAACCGGCTCCGTGAAGGCTCCCGTTGCCGTCAGCCGTCGGCGAACAGCTTCTGGAGGCGGGCGGCCAGGCCGGTGTAACGCTTGCGCTGTGTGGTCGTGCGCACCGCGCGGTGGAGGGCGCGGCGGCTGCCGACCATGACCACCAGCCGGCGGCCGCGGGTGACGGCCGTGTAGAGGAGGTTGCGCTCCAGCATGATGTGGTGGGAGTGGTGGAGGACGATGACCACGGCGGGGAACTCGGAGCCCTGGGCCTTGTGGATCGTGGAGCAGTAGGCCAGCTGGAGGTCCTCGATCCCCTCGGGCGGGATCTCCACGAGCCGGCCGTCGAAGACCGCCAGGATGCTGCGCTTTTCGGGGTCGACGGTGGCGATGCGCCCCAGGTCGCCGTTGAAGATCTCCAGGTCGTAGTTGTTGCGGATCTGCATGATCTTGTCGCCGCCCCGGAAGTTCCGGGAGCCCTGCACGAGCTCGGGGCCACCCGTTGGAGGGTTGAGCAGCTGCCGGAGGTGCTCGTTGAGGGTTGCGACGCCGGCATCGCCCCGGTGCATGGGCGCCATGACCTGGATGTCGTTGACGGCATCCAGGTCGAAGGCCCGGGGGATACGGTGCTGGACCAGCTCGCCGACCGTGGCCACCAGGGCGTTGGGATCGTCCCGTTCGATGAAGAAGAAATCAGCGCCCTCGGGATCCTTGGGGATCAGAGGTACCTGGCCGCGGTTGATGCGGTGGGCGTTCCGGACGATCAGGCTCCGGGCCGCCTGGCGGAAGATGCGCTCGAGACGGACAACGGGCAGGGTGCCCGAGGCGATCAGGTCGGCCAGGACGCTGCCGGGCCCGACGGAGGGGAGCTGGTCGGCGTCGCCGACGAGGAGGACGCGCCCCTGGTTGGGAACGGCCCGGAAGAGGGCCGCCGCCAGCTCCACGTCCAGCATGGAGACCTCGTCCACGACGAGGTGCTCGGCCGGGATGGGGTTGTCCTCGCAGCGGGAGAAGGCGTGGTCCACGGGCGTGTACTCGAGAAGTCGGTGAATGGTCCGCGCGTTCTGGCCCGTCGCCTCGGCCAGGCGCTTGGCGGCACGGCCCGTCGGTGCGGCCAGCTCCACCGACCGGCCCTTGGCCTCCAGGATGGAGGTCAGCCCGCGAACCAGGGTTGTCTTCCCGGTGCCGGGACCGCCGGTGACCACGAGGACCTTCTCGGTCAGGGCCGTCTTCAGGGCGTGGCGTTGGGTGGGGTCCAGCTCGAGGCCGGACTGCTTCTCGTACCAATGAACGGCCCGGTCGGGGTGGTCGGTGATGGAGTGCGCCGGGCTTCGGGTCACCTGCAGGAGGCGCCCGGCCACGATGGTCTCGGCCGCGTACAGGCGGGGGAGGTAGACGGCCCGTCCCTCGCCGGTGCCCTCGGCGATGACCTTGCCGCGGGTCTCCAGCTCCTCGAGCTGGGGCGGAAGGGCGGAGGTTTCGGTCTCGAGAATGGCCGCGGCGCGTTCCAGGAGCTCGGGGGCCGGGAGGTAGACGTGGCCCTCTCCGGAGGCCTCCTGGAGGGTGAAGAGGAGGCCGGCCTGCAGGCGCTCCGGGGCGTCGGCGGGGATGCCCAGGCTCCGGGCCACCCGGTCGGCGGTGCGGAAACCCACACCGAAGACCTCGTCGGCCAGCCGGTAGGGGTTCTCGCGGACCACGGCCAGGGCCGTGGCCCCGTAGCGCTTGTGGGCCTTGGCGGCCACGCCGGGCGGGATGCCGTGGGACAGCAGGAAGACCATGATCTGCTGGATGCCGCGGGCCTCCTTCCACGCCTTGGTGATCTTGGCGGCCGTGCGCTTGCCGATGCCGGAGACCGAGGTCAGGCGTTCTGGATGGTTGTCCAGGACGTCCAGGACGTCCATGCCGAAGGCCTCGACCATCCGCCGGGCCATGACGGGGCCGACGCCGGGGAGCCGCCCCGAGGCCAGAAAGGCGATCAGCCCCTCGGGCGTGTTGGGGGATACGTGAACCCAGGACTGGACCTCGAGCTGGCGCCCGAAGCGCTCGTGCTTCTTCCAGCGTCCCGTCAGCCGGAGGGTGTCGCCTTCCTGGACGCCCATGAGGGCGCCGACGGCCGTCAGGCGTTCGCCGTCGGCCGTCTTCAAACGGACGGCGGCCCAGCCGTTCTCCTCGTTGGTGAACAGCGGACGAATCACTCGGGCCTCCAGGGAGACCGTTTCGCCGCGCTCCTCCTCCGGGAGCTCCAGAAGCTGGGGCTGGTCGGTTTCGGCCATGGCCCGATTGTACGTCAACGGTTTGTGCGCCGACGGTTCGCCGGCCCTCGTCACGCGGGGAGGGCCCCGGTGTCCATTCGGGGCCTTCGGCACTCCCTGATTCGACAGGGAACCTCGATGGCTTCATGGGGGTGAATCATGGCAACGCCCTCGGGTCCCTTTCCGCTGGATCCGGTGCTGGGGAGGTGTACGATATGCAATGTGCACCTTGCTGATCTACCGCCGGCCGCTGCCCGGGGTGGAGTTGGCCGTCGCCGCCAACCGTGACGAGCTCTACTCCCGGCCCGCCGGGACTTTCGGTCGGATCGAGGACGATCCTCTGGTCATCGGGGGCATGGACCCCGAGGCCGGCGGGACCTGGCTGGCCGTCAACGAGGCGGGGTTCGTCGTCGCGGTCACCAACGCGCGGTTGGGAGCGCGGAGGAAGCCGAAGGAACGGAGCCGGGGTCTGCTGGCGCTGGACCTGGTCCGCCGCCGGAGCTTCACGGAGGCCTCGGAGGCCCTGTTCCGGGAAGATCTCCTGCGCTATCCGCCGGTCAACGTGGTGGTCGCCTCCGCTGAGGGGATGGCCGTCGGGACGAACCTGCCGGAGGTCAGGGTGGAGAGCTCGGAGGAGCCCGCCCTCGGCGTCGGCAACACGCCGGTGTTCTCCGGCGACGCCAGGGTCGCCGAGCTCCTCGAGCTGGGACGGCCGCCCGGTGCCGGTGTGGGACTCATTGGGCTTGCGGCGCACCTCCAGGGGGTTCTGGCCCGTCACCGGTGGCCACCGGCCTGTCATCACCTGGAACATGGCGGAACAGTTTCCTCCACGGTGCTCCTGGTGGCCGAGCCGTTTCAGGCGAGCCGGATCCTCCACGCCGACGGGCCCCCGTGCACGGCGCCCTGGCGGAGCGTTTCCCTCGACGGCGTGCCGGAAGCCTGAGAGCAGCGTAGAATCGCCCGGTGGTGAGAGACCCGCGACTCCTCGAGGCCCCCGTCCTTCCGACGCTGATCCGCCTGGCGGCGCCCATGGCTGCCGGGATCGTCGCCATCATGTTCTTCAACATCGTCGACACCTTCTGGGTGGGGCGGCTGGGTCCCGAGGCCCTGGCCGCCATGGGCTTCACCTTTCCCATCACCTTCATCCTCAAGTCGGTGACCATCGGGCTGGGCATCGGGATCACGGCGACCATCTCCCGGGTGCTGGGCTCGGGCGACGGGGACCGGGTTCGCTCGCTGACGACGGACAGTCTACTCCTGGGGCTTCTGGTCGTCGCGGTCATCTCCGTGGCCGGGCTGGTGGGCATGAACCCGCTCTTCCGTCTCCTGGGCGCCGGCCCCGAGCTGCTGCCTCTGATCCGGAGCTACATGGTGCCGTGGTTCGCCGGGATCGGCCTGCTGGTCGTGCCCATGATGGGCAACAGCGCTATCCGCGCCACGGGGGACACCAAGACGCCGGCCCTGATCATGATCCTCGCCGGCTGCATCAACGCCGTCTTCGACCCATTCCTGATCTTTGGTCTGGGACCCTTTCCGGCCCTGGGGCTCCAGGGGGCCGCCGTGGCCAGCATCTGTTCCTGGTTCGTCGCCCTGGCGGCGTCCACCTGGATCCTCGGCTGGCGTCTCAAGATGCTGCGCCCGAAGATTCCCCACCCGCGGCAGGTCCTGGAATCGTGGAAGCCCGTGCTGGCCATCGGCATCCCGGCGGCCGGGACCAACCTCCTGGCGCCACTGACCATCGGCTATGTGACGCGCCTGGTGGCCGAACATGGCCCCAAGGCCGTGGCGGGCTTCGGTGTGGCCACCCGGATCCAGAGCATGGCCCTGATCGGCCTGATGGCCATGGGGGCGGCCATGACGCCCTTCATCGGTCAGAACTACGGTGCCGGCTCGTGGCACCGGATCCGGGAGGCGGTCCGGGGCGGAGCCCAGTTCTCCCTGGCCTGGGGTGCCGGTTCCCTCCTGCTCCTGGCCTCCCTGGCCTCCGTGTTGATGGGGATCTTCACCGAAGACGCCACGGTCATTTCCCGGGGAGCCCTCTTCCTGAGGGTCGTCCCCTTCGCCCCCTGGTCCTTCGCCGCCGGCCCCCCCCGTGGCCCGCTCCTCCACTCCGTCGCCCCCGCCCTCACCCG
>CAZXNA010000088.1:0-14163 GCA_964641295.1 uncultured Thermoanaerobaculia bacterium | reverse complement strand
CTGGAGCGTAATGGCGTGGGGCGTCAGGGGAGCTTGCGGTTGATCCAGTCGGCGATGGTCGGGGTCAGGCGTCGGATCCAGGCGAAGGAGCGGAGGAACCCCGGCATTGCCACCTCCCGCCGGTTTCGTTCGACGGCGCGCACGGTGGCGCGGGCCACCTCCCCGGCGTCGAGGGTCCGGACGAGGAGCCGGGCCAGCAGGGGCAGATCCGCGTCGGGATCGAGGTGAGCGCCCTCGAAGAACGGAGTCTTCACGGCGCCCGGGCAGATCCAGCTGACGCCGATCCCACGGTCGAGGACCTCGAGCCGCACGGCGGCCAGGTACTGGATGACCGCCGCCTTGGTGGCGCAGTAGGCGGAGCCGAGCCGGTGGGGGATCAGGCCGGCCGACGAGGCGACGGCCACGATGTGCGCCGGCGGGTTTCCGAGAAGGTGGGGCAGGGCGGCGCGCACGGTGTGGACCGTCCCCAGGTAGTTGATCCGGATGAGCTGCTCGATCTCGGAGGGATCCTGCTCGGCGGCCAGGGCGTAACGTCCGAGGCCCGCGTTGGGCACGACGACCTGTAGCCCGCCGAGCCGGCCGATGGTCTCCTGGACGGCGGATTCCACGGCGGCTGCGTCACGGACATCGGCCGGCAGGACCAGGGCTTCGCCGCCGGCCGTCTCGACCTGAGCTGCCACCTCCTCGAGAACCCTTTGACGCCGGGCCAGGAGGGCGAGCCGGCAACCCTTGCGCGCGAAGGCCAGGGCGATCTCGCGGCCGATCCCCGACGAGGCACCGGTCACGAGCACGACGTTCCCTGGTAGGATTTTCATGGGGTCAGTATAGACCGTGTTGTTCTGGGGAGGGCGTGGCCGGGAGGCCGGAGGGCCGAGCGGTGGGCACTCCGCAGTTGATGGTGGGTTGGGGACCGTGACCGTGGTTCCTCCCGACTGGTGTGATGGGGATTATCCGAACAGCGGTGCGCCTCGGGATCCTGGGGCGCGCTCGTGCACTGGAGGTGGGCGATGGTTCTGAAGGCTGATGCGTTCCTGCTCGTAGACGCCCAGGTGGACTTCTTTCCAGGGGGTGCCCTTCCCGTTCCAGACGGAGACGCCATTCTCCCTGCGGTCAACGCCCTGCTGGCCGCCTGTCACGCCCAGGAGATCCCCGTGGTGGCCTCGCGCGACTGGCACCCGGCGGACCACGCCTCCTTCACCCCCCAGGGCGGACCGTGGCCGCCCCACTGTGTGCGTGGAACGGGCGGAGCCGATCTGCATCCGGCCCTGGACCTGCCGCCGGTGCTGACCCTGGTCAACAAGGCGACGGCCCGGAACACGGAGGCCTACTCGGCCTTCGGGGGAACGGGCCTGGGGGAGCACCTCCGGCGTCGCGGCGTGCGGAGCCTACTCGTGGCCGGCCTGGCACTGGACTACTGCGTCGAGGCCAGTTGCCGGGATGCCGTTCGCGAGGGGTTCCAGGTCAGCCTCGTGTTGCCGGCGACGAGGGCCGTCAACGTCGATCCCGGGGACGGGGAGCGGGCCATCCAGGAGCTGCGGGCCGGTGGCGTCACCGTTCTGGAGGAGGTCCCTCGATGAAAGGGGGATCACTGCTTGGACCGGAGGACGCGGCCCTGCTGGTCGATCTCTACGAGCTGACCATGATGCAGGCCTACCAGGTCTACGGCATGGATGCGACGGCGACCTTCGATCTCTTCGTCCGTCGCCTTCCTCCGAGGCGCAGCTTTCTCATGGCGGCCGGTGCTGGAACGGTGGTCGAGCTCCTGGAGAGGCTCCGGTTCACGGCGGATCAGCTGGAGTATCTGGAAAGCACGGGCCTGTTCAAAGGGGAGTTTCTCAACTCCCTGGAAAGCTTCCGCTTCACCGGTGACGTGGACGGCCTTCCCGAGGGGACCATCACCCATCCACCGGAACCGCTCCTGCGCATCACGGCGCCGCTGCCCCAGGTCCAGCTGGTGGAGACCCTGGTCATGAACCAGGTCCACCTCCAGACCATGCTGGCGTCCAAGGCGGCGCGGGTGCTCCTGGCGGCACGGGGTCGGAGGGTCGTGGATTTCGGCCTTCGCCGAATGCACGGTGCCGACGCCGGCCTGGCCGGGGCCCGCGCCTTCCACATCGCCGGCGTCGATGCCACCTCCAACGTCCTGGCCGGCAAGACATTCGGCATTCCCGTGACGGGGACCATGGCTCACAGCTTCATCCAGGCCCACGACGACGAGGCCGAGGCAATGGAACGCTTTGCCCGTGTCTATCCGGAGACGGTGCTGCTGGTGGACACCTACGACACCCTGGCCGGGATCGACCGGGTCGTCGCCCTTGCCAAGAAACTCCAGGGCCGCTGCCGACTCCGTGGCATCCGACTGGACTCGGGAGATCTGGCGGCCCTGGCCCGGGAGGCCCGCCGCCGTCTGGACCAGGCCGGACTGTCCTCCTTGAAGATCTTCGCCTCGGGTAACCTGGACGAGTACCGCATCACGGAGCTGTTGGCCGACGGGGCGCCCATCGACGCCTTCGGGGTCGGGACCAGCATGGGCACCTCGGCGGACGCGCCGTCCCTGGACACGGCGTTCAAGCTGGCGGAGCTCGACGGGCTGGGCCGGCTGAAGCTGACGGCCAACAAGGACACCTGGCCCGGAGTCAAGCAGGTGTGGCGGCTCTTCGCCGACGACGGCGCCGCGGTGGAGGACACCATCGGCCTGGCCGATGAAGAGCTGTCCGGGACGCCGTTGCTCGAGCCCATGATGCGCGGAGGACACCGCGTCGGCGTTGGCCTGGAGCCGCTGGAGGCGGCGCGGCAGCGGGCCGCCGAGGGGCTCAAGCGTCTTCCCGAGGGGTTGCGGCGCCTGGACGCGGGGGAGCCGAGTTATCCCGTCCGGATCTCCGGGCGCCTGCGGGAGGAACGCCGCCGGGTCATCGAGCGGCTCCACAGGACCCACACGCTGGCCGACGTGTGAACCCTCCCGGTGGGCTATTGCCGGTGTGGGGGCGGGCTGCTACATTCGGACAATGGAAGGGGGATGCAATGGCTGAGCCTACAAGCCTCATGGATGCGGTGAAGGACCGGGGGCCGTACGCTGTCTGGGAGCTGATGACCGAGGAGGAACAGCGGACGGCAGCGGCGGCGGCCTGGACCGGCGCCGAGGGCGAGGGCAGGGCCCTGCTCCAGATGACCATGGCCAAGGAGCTGAAGTTCCGGCCCCAGACCGTCCGGCGGCTGTCGGCGGAGAAGGTGGCGGGCCGGCTGGCCCACATGGCCAAGAGACTTCCCGAGGACGTGCTGTTCCAGCTCCTGTTCCATTTCCACCTTGCCGAGCGCCGGGAGCTCCTGGCGGAGTTCCTCGACGCCGTCGGCCTGCCCCACGAGGAGGGGATCCTCGATCTTCCCGAGGACGCGGGACCGCCCGATGCGGCCAAGGTCAAGGAGGCCGCCGAGGGGCTGGTGAAGGCCCACGGCCGGGACGCTCTGGTCTACCTGGCGACCCTTGAGGTTGCCGATTCCGATTTCTGGGCCGGAGCCGATGAGGTTCTCGCCGGTTTCGACGCGGCGGGAGAACCCATGGAAGGCTGATCGCGGTCAGTAGCCCATTTCAACGGCTCCGAGGTCCGGGCCGGTGCCCATGGTCCGGGGGTGGCCAAGGATGTCCTCCGTGGCGGCCGTCCCGGAGTCCCCGGCATCGGCAGCGGGGCTCCCCGTGGCGGGCGTGCCCCAGAAGCCGACGAGCCTGAGGAAGACCTCCCGGATCGTCTGGGAGGTGTCGGCGAACTGGAAGGAGGCTCCGTCCCACCGGGGTACGACCAGGTTCGCCTGGGATCCCAGGAGGGGATCGCCGGTGACGGCGTGGGCGTCGTCGGTGGTGTTGATCAGGTCGGCGGCGTCGTAGGGAAGTGCCTGACCCCCGTTCCAGTAGAGGTTGCGGTCGAGGGCGAAGGAGCTCGTCTCGGCCGGAGGGGTATCGGAGAAGTCGTTGGTCCCGCCGGACGATGTGGCCCCCATGGAGCCCGTTGGATCGGACCAGATGTTGTCGTAGAAGAGGATGTTCTCGTTGGCCGGGTTGCTGCCCTCGGTGTTGAGCCTCATGGCGAACGCCATGGACGGCAGATCGCCGGAGACCGTGTTGTTGCGGAAGGTGACGTCCTTCCCGCCCTTGACCCCGAAGGGCGCCCGCATGACGTTGGTGGAGTTGCCCAGCATCAGGTTGTTCTCGACGAGGACCTGGTGGGCCTCGAAGATGGAGCTGCCGTCCTCGCCGATGAGAACGAAGTTGTTCCCGGTGGATCCTTCCCAGTTGAGGAAGACGTTCCGACGCACGGTGATGTCCTCGCTCCCGGTGAAGTCGTCGTTGCTGCCGTTGCTGTCCTTGATGACGATGTACGAACTCGTGTCGTTGCCGTTGGTGCGGCCGCTTCCCTCGAAGTCGTTGAACAGGACGTTGTCCTCGACCGTGACTCGCGCGGCACTGTTGATGTCCATGTGTTCGTCGGAGCCCGCCTGGTTGTAGAAGACGTTTCCCTGGACGGTGATGTCCGTGACGCTGTTGTTGATCTTGAGGATGTCGTTGTTGTAGCTGTCGTGGAGGACGTTGCCGCGGAAGATCAGGTCGTGGACCTGGCCCTCGCTGCCGCCACCGTCCACGTGGATCACCAGGGCGTCGGCCCCGGGCCCATCGTGGGAGATATCGAAGCCCTGGACGGTGATGCCGCTGCAGCCATCGTAGGTGGTCATGACGGGGCCGCTGTTCCGGAGGAGGGCGCGGAACCGGATCGAAGATCGGACCGTTACCCCCTGGCCGAAGTGCCCTCGCAGGCGCACTCGGCCGGCGTAGGTGCCGGGCTCCACCAGGATCAGGCTCCGGTCGGGCACGGAATCCAGGGCGTGGGTGATGGTGGCCCACGGACTGGCGAAGGACCCGTCGCCCACCGTGTCGTCACCGCCGGTGGCGACGTAGTATCGCGTCCCCAGCTCGTCCATCAGTGTGAAGGTCGCTGTGAGAAAGACGGCCATCTGGGCCCGCGTGACCGGGTCGCTGGGGCAGTAGCGCGGCGGATCGGCGGCACAGCCGGCCGTGATTCGTCGTCTGGAGAGCTCCTCGATCCACGGCGCGAAGGAATGCCCGGCCGGAACATCGTCGAAGATCCCGGTGGCCGGAGGTGGGGAGTACCCGGGCCCCTCCTCGGTCGTCAGCAGGAACACGGCCATCTGGCCACGGGTGACAGGGTCGCCCGGGCAGTAGAGGGGAGGATCGGCGCTGCAGCCCGAGGTGATCCCACGGTTGGCCAGCTCCTCGATCCACGGTGCGAAGGGGTCGCTGGCTGGAACGTCGTCGAACATTCCCGTCGCCGGCGGCGGTGTGTACCCCTCGCCCTCCTTCGAGACCAGGAGGAAGACGGCCATCTGCCCGCGGGTCGTCAGACCGTCAGGACAGAACAGGGGAGGATCTCCGTTGCAACCGGCGGTCACGTGAGACTGGCACAGGGCCGAGACCCAGGGATGGCTCCAGGAGGTGCCGGGAACGTCGTCAAAACGGCAGGAGAGGAAGCTCGCCCAGGCTGCGTCGATGAAGTTGTCCGGGTTGGTGGCGAAGATGGCGGTGGAGTCCTGGTTGGCCGTGGTGTTGGGGTGGGAATTGCCGCTGGCCCCCCCGTACTCCTCGCGGAGGCGGTTGGGGTGGGTGGCGTGGTCGTCGGCGTAGGCCAGCACGTCGAACCAGTCGAAGACCGCCACGTTGTTCAGGCCCGGGTGGGCCGCCCGGTAGTCCTCGAGCCAGACGTTCTTGAGCCAGTTGTTGAAGAGCCGGGCGCGGTGTGCCTCGGGGTCGTTGGTTGCATCGGAGGGAGCGTAATGGCGGGGCGGGGCCGTGACCGGGATGAAGAGAATGTCCGGGTGGGCCGCGAAGATGTCCTCCAGGGGCTCGTAGGTGTAGCCGCCGTGCGTGTAGGTACCGCCAGGGCCGCCGGGATGGCGGTAGACGGCCTTGTAGTTGGCCAGGGTCCTGGTGCCGCTGAAGGGATCGCCCGGTTCGGCGCCGGTGGAGGATACGTTACTGTTGGGATAGCAGCTTTTGAACATGACGATGCGATTGAAGCCGGTGGCGGAGCCGTGGGCCCGGATCCCCTCGAAGTAGTCGTTGAACCAGAGGATCCAGTGCTGCATGTCCGTGGAGTCGCCCGGCGTCGGCCCCAGGGAGTCGGGGCGCCCCACGTCCGGGGACATGGTCGTCCCGTAGTAGATGTCGTTCCTCTCGTCGATGTAGCTCTTGCCCAGTAGCGCATCGTTGAGCCCGGCGTCAAGCCAGTTCTGGCCGCAGGAGTGGTGGATGAACACGAGGTCGTCGGTTGTGGACGACGCGGCGGCTACCTGGGCCGGAACCCCCGGGACCGTTGCCGAAGATGCAGCCGGGCCGGAGGGACCCGCGGCGGCCGGTGCGGAAACGGTGATCGCCAGGAGGACGGTGGGGAAGGTTCTCTTCATCGTGCATCTCCGTTGGGACGTACGGTCAAGGGATCGGCTGGCGGTGCCGGGGCGCCGCCGGCCAGGTCGAAGGTGGTTACGAGGAAGACGGCCATCTGACCACGGGTCACGGGGGCGTCGGGACAGTAGAGAGGAGGATCGGCGTTGCAGCCGGAGGTGATGTGGCGCCTGAAGAGCTCCTCGATCCACGGTGCGAAGGGGTGTCCGGCGGGGACGTCGTCGAAGACCCCCGTCGCCGGGGGTGGGGTGTAACCGGGCCCCTCCTCGGTCGTCAGCAGGAAGACGGCCATCTGGCCGCGGGTGACGGCATCGTCGGGACAGTAGAGCGGCGGGTCACCGCTGCAACCGGCCGTGATGCCGCGGGCGGCCAGCTCCTCGATCCACGGCGCCAGGGGATCGCCGGCCGGCACGTCGTCAAAGATCCCCGTCGCCGGGGGTGGCGTGAAGCCGTCGCCCATCAGCCCCGACAGGAGGAAGACGGCCATCTGGCCGCGGGTCGTCACGTCTTCCGGACAGTAGAGCGGCGGGTTGTTGCTGCAGCCGGCCGTGACGTGGGTCCGGCAGAGTGTGGTGATCCACGTGCGGCTCCAGAATCCGGCGCCGACGTCGTCGAAACGGCACGCGGCCTCCAGGGCTCCGGGATCGGGGGCGGCACCGGCGTACCGGTCGTCGATTCCCGGCAGAACGGTTCCGGCGTCGACCAGCTGACTGGATTCATCGAGCTCGTAGTCGCCGGCGGCCGGGTCACGGAATCCTGGCGCCGCGTCGGTGCCATGGAGCTCCTGGCCCGTCAGCGAGCGGAAGGTGGCAAGGTCCCGCATGTGACGGTTGCCTCCGGTGCCCCAATAGACGAACTCGTCGGTCCGGGTCGTGTGGAGGTCGTCCCAGTCGAGATCGATGGGCTGGTCCGTGTTGTAGTTGTTGATGGCGTAGTCCGTTCCCGACCAGATGTTGTTGCGGGACAGGATGATGCTCCAGCTCCCGGGCGCCTTGACGTACAGGCCGTTGTTTCCGGGCAGGGCCGCATCGGCGGTGTTGTGGAAGAGGTACATGGGCCCCGAGGCGTCGTAGCCCGAGTTGAACTTGAAGGGGCTGCCCGAGTAGCTGTTGTTGCCGACGCCGGTCCGGTAGATCAGGTTGCGGACCGCCCAGGTGGGCCCCACGTAGGTGGGCGCCAGCGAAATCCCCATCAGCACGTCGTGGAAGGTGTTGCCCCAGATCCGGACGTTGCTGCAGGTGCCGTCGGTCTCCATGCCGTCGTCGCCGGCGTTGTACACGAGGTTGCCATAGACATCGGTCTCGTTGGTTTGGTCTCCGGCCGTGCCCGGGCAGGCGCCGAAGCCGTCGAAGTAATCGTGGAACACATTGTGCCGGATGATGTTGCCGCGCCCCGTGGTTGGGTCGTAAAACCTGATTCCGCCGGTCTCCAGACCGCTGCCGGCCTTGACGGCATCCCAGGGCCAGTCAAAGTCCGTGTCGAAGAACTCGTTGTGTTCGATGACGTTCTCGCCGGAGCTCCGTTTGATGCCGATGCCCAGATCGTTGACGGCGAAGGTGCATCCCCTGACCAGGATGCCGTTGGCGTTGTTGAGGTAGAGGGCCTTGGGGTAGGAACCCTGGCCGAAGTGTTGGAACACGAGACCGATGAAAGCGATGTGGTCCTGCTCGACGAGGAAGGCGTAGGACTCGCGGGAGACGAGCATGCTCTCGCCGTTGGGATCGGCATCACCGGCGAGGCGGACGAACAGGTCGGTGCCATCACAGTAGAACCCGGGAATGCCCCACACGAGGTTCTGCAGGTCTGAAAGGCTCTGGTAGGGGTAGAGGCGCTGACCGCCAGCCATGACGAGGTGGGTGTCTCCGGTGTTGAGGGTTGTGCTCCAGACGCCCCCTCCCTGGGAGGTCCAGACGAAGGTGGAGGGATCGGCACCGTCCAGGACGGCGGTCTCCCCCTCGGCGCCGCGGATGACGATGGGCGTGTCCTGGCCGCCCGAACGGGGAACCGAGAGTCCGCCGATGAAGTACGTGCCGCCGTGGAGAACGAGCTCCTCTCCGGCCTGGACGCGGCTCAGCCCCTCGGCGAGGGCGCAGGGTGCGGCCGCCGTGCAGAGGGTGCCGCTTCCCGATGTGCTGACGTGGAGGCTGAGGGTGGGTTGGGGTAGGACGATCCGTGCCCGTGTGGAGGCCGTGGCCTGAAGGATGACCCCTTCGAGCGGGCCACCGTCGGGGTCGCTGAGCTCGATCCGCACCTCGTGGGAGATGCCGGGCCGCAACCAGAACAGGCTCCCGACGAAGCGGGTCGGACTGACGCGGGCCAGGGGGTACCCCTGATGGAAGGGCCCGGAATCCCCGGCCCGCCACTGGACCGTGGCCTGGGCGTCGAGGTCGGGGTCGTCACCTGCGTCCACGTCGACGGTGATCCCCATGGCGTGGAAGGTGCCGTACAGCTCAAGGTTGGCCGCCGCCCCGGCTGGAGTCGGGGAAAGCAGCAGGAGACCTGCCGGCAACAGGAGGGAAACGACGGCACGGCGCCAGTACATTGTGCAGCCTCCAGTACGAGTTCCCCTCCAGAATGATGTATCTTGAGACAGGTGTAAGTGACCGGGGTCACGCAGGATGCGTGGATCAGCGGCGGAAGGTGGCGCTGTTTCGCTCGGTTTCGCGGACCGTGACCGACTCGAGGACGACTCCCGGCGGCAAGGCGGGCTCGATCCGGCGGAAAAAGACGGCGGCCAGGTTCTCCGCGGTGGGGATGATGCCGGCGAGCCACGGGACCTCGTGGTTGAGGTGGCGGTGGTCCACGTCGTCCACGACGGTGCGGGCGATGGTCTCCTTGAGCTCCTTCATGTCCATCAGGTAGCCGGTGTCCGGATCGACCTGCCCGCTGACGGTGACCTCGAGGACGTAGTTGTGGCCGTGGCCATAGAGGTTGTTGCACTTGCCGTAGCGCTGGCGATTCCAGTCGTCGGGCCGTGAGGGGTTGTGGAGCCGGTGGGCCGCCTCGAAATGGACCTGGACCGTGAGAGACGTCGGCATGGGTATCACCTTCCAGAAACATGATAGCCGGTCCTCAAGAGGCGCCGGGGGTATACTTCCCCCATGCCGGATGCCTCCGACGGAAGCGGCGCGGGAACGGCACCGCAACGGGTGGTGTGCGGCCGGGGTTGCCGCACCTTGCGCCGCATTCGCAGGGGGTGGAGGAGCCTGACACGGCCGGCCCTCCGGCGGCGCGTCGGTCTTGTCTACGACGACGAGTACCAGCGCAGCGTCTCCGGCGTGCCCCTTGACCCGAGGCGATCGGAGTGGATCCTGGCGTTCCTGGCGGAGGAGGGGCTCGTCCACGAGGGGGACATCCATGCGCCCCGTCCGGCGTCTCTCCGGAACCTGTTGCTGGTGCATGGCGAACGCTACCTGGAATCGCTCCAGGATGCCGGAACCCTCACCCGGATCCTCGGAACGCCCGTGTCGGACGTGGCCGCACAGAGCGTGCTGGAGCTTCAGCGGTTGATGGTTGGAGGCACCATCCAGGCCACCCGGTTGGCACTCGTCGAGGGCGGCGTCGGTGTCAACCTCGGAGGGGGTTTCCACCACGCTGGGGCGGACCGTGGGATGGGGTTCTGTCTCTTCAACGACGTGGCCGTTGCCGTGGCCCGTCTCCGGGACCACGGTTACCGCGAGCCGGTTCTCATCGTCGATCTGGATCTCCACGACGGCAACGGTACGCGATCGATCTTTGCTGACGACCCCACGGTCTACACCTTCTCCATTCACAACGCGGACTGGGGCGACGTGGGGGTGGAAGCGTCCACATCCATCGCCCTGGGCTTCGACGTGGACGACGACACCTACCTGGACGCTCTCCACGAGACACTGCCCCCCGTTTTCCGGGAGTTCGATCCCGGTCTGGTGGTGTACGTTGCCGGTGCCGACGTGGCGGTGGATGATCCCATCGGCAACTGGAACATCTCCCCGGCGGCCGTCCTGCATCGGGACCGGTTCGTCTTCGGACTCTGCCGGCGCCACTGGCGGGCCATTCCCGTCGCCATGGTCCTGGGCGGTGGCTACGGAACCCGCGCCTGGAAGTACCCCGCCCGGGCGCTGGCCACGCTCTTGACGGGGAAACGCGTGGAGCCGCCGGACAACGACGAGCTGACCCTCATGCGGGTCCGCCGCATCCTGGGGGGAATGGTCCAGGAGAGGAAGAGCGGAAAGGGGAAGGGGAACGGCTGGGAGTTGACCAGTGAGGACCTCGGTGAACTCTTCCCTGGAACGGGCCCGTCGACCCGCTTCCTGGGCCATTTCACGCGGCAGGGTATCGAGCTGGCCCTGGAACGGCTTGGCATCCTGCGTCAGATCCGTCTGCGTGGTTTTCCGAATCCCTACCTGGAGCTGGATCTGGAACATCCGCTGGGCCACACCCTGAGACTGTGGGCGTCACCCCTCCGGAGGGAACTGCTGATGGAGCTCCGCGTCTCGCGCAGCAACCGTTCCATTCCCGGCATGGAGGTGCTGAAGCTCGAATGGTTGCTCCTCCAGAACCCGCGAGCCCGGTTTACGCCGGAACGTCCTCCTCTGCCCGGCCAGGAGCACCCCGGCCTCGGCATCCTCAAGGACGTGCTGGCGGCCCTGGTGGTGGTCTGCGAAAACCTCGGGCTCGATGGCATCTACTACGTACCGTCCCATTACCATGTTGCCGCTCAGAGCCGGGAGCTGGTGCGTTTCCTTCGTCCAGAGGACGAGGCGCGCTACCGGGCGTTGCAGCGGGCATTTGGGGAGCTGCCCCTGGCCGAGGCCACCTGCGCCATGGAGGAAGGACGGATCATCGAGGTCCGTACGGGAAAACCGGTGACATGGGGGGGCTTCCCGATGGTCCTGGCCCTGTCGGATCGTCTGCACGACGTGGTCTTCTCGAAGGAATACGATCGGCGGGTCGAGGAAGTGCTGGCGGAGCTGGAGTTCCGGTACGTACCTCCCGGCGAGGACGTGGAAGGCGGTTCCGGACGCCCTCCCGTACAATGATGAGATGACAGGCTCGGAAGGGGGGATCCTGTGGCACGTTTCCAACATGCCCTGATCGTCGGTGCGTCTTCGGGAATCGGAGCGGCCCTCGCGCGGCAGCTCGCCGACGGAGGGGCCCGTGTGGCCCTGGTGGCACGGCGCGAGGAGCAGCTTCGGGAAGTGGCCTCGGCCATCAACGAGAAGGCCGGTGAGGAGCGGGCCCTCCATTTCGTCCATGACGTCCGGAACCGGGACGAGGCGCCGGCCCTGCTCCAGGAGATCGCCCGTGCCCTTGGCGGTCTCGACCTGGTGGTCTACGCGGCCGGGATCTCCCACAACGTCGCCTTCGACGAGTACGACACCTCCAAGGACGCCGACATGATCGAGGTCAACCTCCTGGGGGCCATGGCCTGGCTCAACCCTGTGGCCGAACGTTTCGGTCGTGTTGGGCGTGGCACCATCGCCGGCATCGGTTCCATCGCAGGAGACCGGGGTCGGCCGGGTGCGCCGGCCTACAACACCTCCAAGGCGGCCCTCCACACCTACCTGGAAGCCCTCCGGAACCGCGTCGGACGCCGCGGCGTGCGCGTCGTGACCCTCAAGCCGGGATTCGTCGAGACGGACATGGTGGCGGGCCTCGGCAAGCTGCCCATGATGGTCTCCGCCGACCGCGCCGCCCAGATCATGCTTCGCAAGATCCGCCGCGGCGCCGTCACGGCATACATCCCGGCGCGCTGGCGGCTGGTCAGTTGGGTCGTCCGTACCATTCCCTCCTGCATCTTCAAGTACTTGAAGGTCTGAAGATGGGCTCCATGCTGCCGCGCGACCGGCTGGAATGGGTGGAGGGCTGGGGGCGCGCCACCGGTGCGGCAGGCTACGTCTTTCGGCCGTCCACCATCGCAGGGGTGCGGGAGGTGCTGCAGCTGGCCCGGGAACTCGGTGTCCCCGTGGTGCTCCGGGGCGCCGGCCGCAGCTACGGTGACGCGGCGTTCTACCCCGAGGCGGTGGTCCTGGACCTCTCCCGCATGGACCGGATCCTCGGCTGGGATCCCGAGACGGGGATCGCCGATGTCGAGCCCGGCGTGACCTTCTCCCGGCTCTGGCGCTACGCTCTCGGTGACGGCTGGTGGCCGGCCGTGGTGACGGGGACCATGACGCCAAGCCTGGGCGGCGGCCTGGCCATGAACGTCCACGGCAAGAACAACTGGCACGCCGGGACCCTGGGCGAGCACTGCATGGAACTGGATCTGCTCTTGCCCTCGGGGGAGCTGGTCCGGGTGGACCGCGAGAGCGATCCGGAGCTGTTCCACGGGGTCATCGGCGGCTTCGGCCAGCTGGGGATCGTCGTCCGGGCGCGGATCGCCCTTCATCGGGTCGCCTCGGGGCTGCTCCACGTGGAGGCGGTCTCGGCGCCGGACCTGGAGAGCATGCTCCGGAGGGCCGACGAGGCCAAGGAGCCGTGGGAGTACGTGGTCGGCTGGATCGACGCCTTCGCCCGGGGACGGCGGTTGGGGCGGGGCCTGCTGCACTTCGCCCGGTACCTGGCCGAGGGCGAGGACCCCGCGCCGGCCCAGAGTCTTCAGGCCGAGGCCCAGGACCTGCCCGACACGCTGCTGGGTTTCGTCCCCAAGTCCATTCTCTGGCGTTTTCTCAAGCCTTTCACCAACCGGCCGGGAATGCGGACCATCAACGCCGTCAAGTACCGCCTGGGCAGCACGGTGGGGGAGGAGGCCCACTACCTCCAGACCCTGGCCGAGTTCTCCTTCCTGCTGGACTACGTCCCCGGCTGGGAGCGGATCTACCTGCCCGGAGGGCTGATCCAGTTCCAGTCCTTCGTCCCGGTGGCCGAGGCGGAGCGGGTCTTCGCCGCGCAGCTGGAGATGAGCCGGAAGGCGGGGCTGCCCTCCTACCTGGCCGTGCTCAAGCGGCACCGCCCCGATCCCTTCCTGCTGACACACGGCCTCGACGGCTTCTCCCTGGCCCTGGACTTCCCCGTGACGGCCGGAAACCGGGAGCGCCTCTGGGCCCTCGTTCGCCGGATGGCCGAGCCCGTCGTCGAGGCCGGAGGCCGCTTCTACCCCGCCAAGGACGCCGCCCTCCCCGGCGAGCTGTTCCGGGCCACCTTCCGGAACGGCGAACTGGAGCGGTTCCGGGCGCTCAAGGAACGTTGTGATCCCGAAGGGATCCTCCGCTCCGCCCTGGCCGAACGGTTGCTCTGACCGCGTGGGCGTGAGTTCGCGGCTGTAATCCTGCAAGGCCAGATTCGCCCGTGTCGGAGATCGGGTGTTTCGACGCCTGCGGGCATGGTCCGCCGGCTGCGCCGGCGGCTCCGGGGCGCTCGGTGCGGTCCGTCCGTGAGCCTACGGCTCCCGGCGGCCCTTCCCTCGCGTCCCTGCGTCCCGGCCCGAGGGGCCCGGGACGCCCATGCCCGTGTGCTGCTCGGGGCGGTCGCTGGCCCTGTGCGGCCTTGCGGCCGCAGCCTGCTGCGCAGGCCGGCGCGGTGGAGCCGGTCCGTCACATCGGCTCGGGTCTGCACCCCTGGCCGTGGTTTGCAGGGGCCGTGCTCGGCAGCTTACCCTCGGAGGGCCTCAGGCCAAGCTGCCTGCGCTCGACCCCTGCGAACCCCGTCCAGGGGATGGTCCCTCACCTCCGGCCGGGCCGGCTCCCGCCCCGCCGCAGGGCCCGTTGGGTTGGGCG
>CAZXNA010000087.1:0-14428 GCA_964641295.1 uncultured Thermoanaerobaculia bacterium | reverse complement strand
CCGCCGCAGCCTCACCCCTCAGCCACCCTCTCCCCCCGCCACCGGCGCCCGCAGCGCTGGAGCCCCCGCTACCATGGGGCCGTGGACCATCGACCTGCCCCTGGATCCGCCTTCGACCCCGGCTGGCTCGACGAGCTGGCTCAGCTCTCGGCCAGGCTCCGGGCGAGGACGCCGCGCCTGGTGGATATCTACCTGGAGCGCCGGCTGGAGCTCGTGGCGGGCCGGGAAGGGGGCCGGGTCCAGCTCCGGGAGATCCGGACCGAGGGGACGGCCGCGCGCTGGGCCTCCCCGGTCCGCACGGTCATGGCAGCACGCAACGGAATCTCCCACGGCGTGCTGCGCGAGCTCCTGGACCAGGCCTACGAGCACATTCAGGTGCCGCTCCTGCGGACGGGCGCCGTGGCCGAGCTGGACCCACCTCCGGGATGGCGGACCTGGGCCGAGCGCTTCCTGTCCGCTGCGACGGGCTGCCCCCTGGACCTCCGGCTGATCGTGCGCCGTTCCGCCGTCGTCACCGGGGACACATGGCGGCCGATCGGGGTTCCGCCCCTGCTCCACGCACGCCGTCTCTCCCCTCCGGGAGGGAGCCTGCTGGCCGTCTGGGGGCATCCGCTCCTGGGACGCTGGCTGGAACGGCTCCTCGTCCCCGGACCGGCGGCCCGTTGGACGCCCCGTTCGGGAACCCGTCTCCCCGTCCTCTTCAGCGAGGGCTCCGGAGGCGCGCTGATCCACGAGCTCGTGGGACACTTGGTGGAGTCCGACCTCGTCCAGGCCGGAGGCTCGGCCCTGGCGAACCTCCGCGGTGCTTTCGTGGGACCGGCCTCCCTCCACGTGACCGACGATCCCACGCGAACGGACCTGCCCGGAGCTTTCGACTGCGACGACGAGGGTGTCCCGGCCGGTCCGGCAACCATCATCCGTGATGGAGTCCTCGATTCCTGGCTCTGCGACGGCAACGGTGCCACGATCCTGGGCGGACGCCCCGGCCGGGGACGAAGGGCCTCGTGGGAGCTGCCTCCCATCTCCCGGATGTCCAACCTCATCGTCCGGGCGGGCGAGACGGATCCTGAGAGCCTGGAGCGGGGCGTCGGGCGCGGCCTGGTGGTCACGCGAACGGGAGGTGCCTCGGTCGATGCGGAAACCGGCCTGGCCGTCATCGTGGCGGAGGAGGGCTGGGAGCTCCGGGAGGGCAAGCGGCGCCGGCCCCTGGCGCCCTGCCGCCTGGCGGCCCCTGCGGTCCGCACCCTGGCCACCCTGGATCCCTCCATCGGTGACGACCCCGAGCCCGACTGGCGCCTTGGCTGGTGCGTCAAGGATGGCTTGGCCGTTCCCACGGGCATGGAGACCCCGAGCCTCCTGGCCTACGATCTCCAGGTGCTCTGACGTACACTCTCCCGGAACATGGACAGATCCTCGACTGACACCGCCCGATCGCAGTCCCGCCCGCCGGCTCCCCGGCGGTCCATCCCCATCCCGCTCGTGCGAGCCTTCCCACAGGTCGCGGGGGATCGTCCATGAACGCCGCGGGGAGCCCCGGCGATCTCTCGGGCCGTCTGGAGTCCACCGTCTCCACCGCCCGTGATCTTCTCACCCGCTCCGGTGTCCAACGGTGGGAGATCTTCGCCAAGACCTCCGTCACCGTGACCTCCCTCCACCTTCGCTCCGGAAGGACCGAGATACGCACCGGGGAGACGGGGATCGGTGTCCGGGTCTCGGGTCCCGGCGGAGCGGGTTTCGGCGCCGCCTCGGGTGTCGAGCCCGTGGCGGCCCGACGGGCGGTCGAGAGCTGCCTGGCCAACCGCCGGCCGGTCCCATCCGACCCCATCCCACCCCACCGCATGCTGGGAACGACGCCCATGCCGGACCCCGGTCCCCCGCCAGCCCGGGGTTGGCTCAACCACGTGGGCGCCGAGACCGCTGTCGCCGTCCGGGTTCGTTCCTCCGGCGCCCTGAGGGCGTCCCGGGTCGCGGTACGCCACGGCACCTGGGCCTGGTTGCTCCTGACTTCCGAGGGCTTCGCCGCCAGCCACCGCGGCGCCTCCTCCTCCCTGGACCTGGAGGTATCCGGCACCGGAAACGGTCACGGGACGTGGCGGAGCTGGAGGTGGATCGCCCAGCCCCAGGACTTCGACCCTGAACGCGCCGCCACATCCCTGGTGGATCGCGCCCTCCTGGCCGGAGCGCCCTCGCCCGTCCGGCCGGGCGTGCACGACGTCCTGCTCCACGGCGAGGTGGCCGCCCACCTCCTGGCCGCCCTGGAACCGCTGCTGACCGTACGGCCCGGCCAACCCGACCCCGCGGCGGCCCTCGTGGATCGCAACGGCTTCCTGACCTCCCCCGCCATCACCCTGGTCGATGACCGGCCCGGACTGGAGGCGCCCACCGCCTCCCCCTGCGACGGGGAAGGCCTTCCTTCCCGAAGGATCACCCTGGTCGACGGGGGCATCCCCCGGCACCGCGCCGCCTGCTGGCGCGATGCCGTGGAGGCCGGGGAGGCACCCCTCGGGGGTGCCGTCAGATGGTCGTACCGGGATCTCCCGGCCAGCGGCCTGGCCAACCTGGTCGTGGACACCTCCGGCGGATTGCCCCCGGCCCGCTTGCTGGGTCGGGTGGAGAGGGCGTACTATCTTCTTCGCCTCGTGGCCCCGGTCGAGGTCGACATGCCGGCGGCCCGGTACCGGCTCCTGGCCTCCGGCCTCTCCATGCGGAACGGACGCCCCCAGGGTTGGCACCCCGTCCTGGAGGTCTCGGGAGATCTGGGCAAGCTCCTGCGGCGCCTGGACGCGGTGGGAACCGACCGGCGGTGGTACCAAACCGCGGCCGGCTTCGTGGCGGTGCCGACCCTGCTGGCCCGCCATCAGCGTATTTCGGAAGGAGGTTGAGACCATGGAAATCGGGATCCTCGGCCGCTCCCTGTGCGGCAAGACCACCCTGTTCAATCTGCTGACGGGCAACGAGGAAACCACCGGCCTCGCCGCCAGCCAGGGACGCTCCCACCAGGGCATGGCCAGGGTCCCGGACGAGCGCCTCAGCCGTCTCAGCACCCTCTTCTCCCCGAAGAAGACGACGCCCGCAACGGTCCGGTACGTCGATGTCCCCGCCCTGCCCGACGAGCACGGGCGCGAGGGTGCCCTCAACCTGGGAGAGCTTCGCACCATGGACGCCCTGATGGTCGTCCTCCGGGCCTTCGAAAACCCCGAAGTGCCCCACCCCGACGGCTCCATCGACCCCATCCGAGACCTGGCCCACACGGAGGAGGAGCTCCTGCTCCAGGACCAGATGGTCGTCGAAAAGCGGTTGGAGCGCCTGGCGAAGGACCTGGCCAGGCGGCGCTCACCGGAGCTGGCCGCCGAGCAGAAGGTGCTTGAGCGCTGCCTCGAGTCCCTGGAGGAGGGTCAGCCCCTGCGGGCCGCCGGGCTCTCCGAGGAGGAGCAGAAGCTGCTCCGCGGCTTCACGTTCCTCTCCCTCAAGCCCCTGCTGATCGTCGTCAACCTGGACGAGAACGAGGTGGGCTCCGACCCCTTCACCGATCCGCGGTGGAAGGAGTGGCTCGACCGGCCCCGGCTCGGGTTCTCGGCCGTCTGCGCCACCCTGGAAGGCGAGCTCGCCCGCATGGAGGGTGAAGACGCCGCCGAGCTGATGGAAGGCCTGGGCCTGACCGACCGGGCCCTCGATCGCCTGATTCAGAAGTCCTACCGGCTGCTGGGCCTGATCTCCTTCTTCACCGTCGGCGAAGACGAGTGCCGCGCCTGGTCCATCCGGCGGGGCACCCCGGCCGTCGAGGCGGCCGGGGTCATCCACACGGACATCCAGCGCGGCTTCATCCGGGCCGAGGTCGTCCCGTGGGAGGAGCTCCTGGACGCGGGGTCCATGGCGGCGTGCCGCCAGCGGGGAAGCCTGCGCCTGGAGGGAAAGACCTACACCGTCCAGGACGGCGACGTCGTCCACTTCCGCTTCAACGTGTAGCGGACGGGCGCCCGCTAGTCCGTCTTCTTTTCCGGTACCGGCGTTGCCTTGGGAGCGGGCGTCTTGGCGACCGGAGGTTGTCCCGGGGCAACCGGCGGCGGGAGGGGTCCGCCGCCCCAGGGATAAACCTTGCCGGCTCCCGCCGGAGGGGGCGTAGGAGCCGTGTGAACCTGTGGCGTCGGCACGCGGTGCGGCACCGTCGAGGGCGGTGTGCGGCGCTGCAGCGACACGTCGGGCCGATGTTGGGGCGTTGCCTTCGGACTCACGGTCGCCGGCCTGCCCGGGGAAGCGGGTTTTGGATGGACCGTCGCTCCCTTCTCGTGGACTCCGTGGGCGGCGCCGACCACAGACGAAGGAGGAGCGTGGGTCCTCGAAGCGCCTTGTCGTGCCCCGGCCGCCTGGGCCTCCCACATCTGGATCTTGCGCTGCCGGCTCTCGTACCTGGCCCGTGTCGTCTCGACCTCCTCGGGCTCCAGGTAGGACATGGGCATGGTCCTGACGAACCGGTTCTCGTCCTCCGTCGCCAGGGCCGCCGCCTGGGCGATCCGCGACTGGAGTACCGCCGGATTGGACCGCGGATCGGAAAGCTCTGGCGCCACCTTGAAGGCCTTCCGGTAGTACTTGAGCGCCGCCGAGCCGTTGAAGGACTGTTCCTCGGCGAGGCCCATGTAGAAGTTGCACCAGCCGTTGCCGACGAGGACCTTGAGGCACTTCTTGTAGTACTTCTTGGCCGCTCCGAGATTCCGCTGGGAGTGCTCCACCAAACCAGCCCGCAGCCAGGCGTCGTAGAGCGCCGGATCCGCCTTCCCGGCCTCTTTGTACAGACGAACGGCGTCCTTGGGCCAGCCCCTCTCGTAGAGCATGGTACCCAGGTCGACCACCTCCTTGGGGCTCAAATCACCGGACTCGTAGCGTTTCCAATACTCCAGGATGGTGGCGTCGACGGGATCGTTCTGGTCGAGCCACCTGAAGAAGATCGGCTCGCCCTCGGGCCGTTCGGCGACACCCACCGAGTGGCCGGCCGAGGGCGACGGCGACACCGGCGGCTCCGTCGCCACTGCCATGAAAGCCACCAGCAGCAGGACTCCTGTGCCAGCCACGATCCTCAGACCCATGCGTTCAACCTCCACCGTTCCTCCCCTTCGCCGCCCTCGCGGCGATCTTGACCTTGGAGCCGTCGACGACAACCTCGAAGAAAACGGGACCTCCCAGCTTGGACTCCGCCAGCCGGCGTTGCCCTTCCAGTTGGGTCTCGAACTGTTCCTTGCTCAGCTTGATCTCCTGTCCCAGGGCGGCCCGGGCCGCCACGTAGCGGTCGTACAGGCTTTCTCCGTTTCCACCCTGCTTTACGGGGCCGGGCCGGGTCGCGTTGGGTTGGGGCCGCTCGATCTTCCGCACGGCACCAATCCGCCGCCCCTCCTCCCGTTCCCGGAGCTGGCGCTCCCACAGGCCATTGTAGGTGGCGAAACGGTGTTGGAGCTGTTCGAAACGAAACTGGACGGAACGGCTCCGCGCGCCGTGCTCTGCCAGCACCCGGATCTTCCGGGTCAGACGCTCCCGATCCAGGTGGGGTGGCTGCCGCCGGTCCCCGGAGAAGAACCGCTCCCACTCGAGGATCAGCTCCCTGAGCTCCCGCTCCAGCTGCGTCACCCTGGCTCCGATACTCATACTATCGAGGCTCCTTCCCCCCACGGTGCGCCGTTTCCAACCGGATCGAGGAGCCAGGATACAATACCCCCATGGCTGCATTGTACCGTCGGCTTCCCGCCGTCCATCAGCTTCTCGCCAGCGGCCCCCTGGACGGGGCCGTGGAACGCCACGGCCGCAAGACGGTCGTCGCGGCCTGCCAACGGGAGCTCAGCCGGCTTCGGGCCATGATTCGCACCGGCGAGATCTCCGACGAGCGGCAGCTCCAGACCCTGTGCGGGGAGCTGGCCGCCAGGATTGCCGAGGGGCTGGACGCCGTCTGGCTGCAGCCCTACGTGGAGGTGCTCAACGCCACCGGCGTCCTCCTCCACACCAACCTGGGCCGGGCGCCCATGGGCTCGGGGACCCCTGCTGGTCCGGAGGGCTATCTGGCCCTGGAGTACGACCTGGAATCCGGGCGGAGAGGCCAGCGCCTGGACCCCATCCGCCGGCGACTCGCCGAGACTTTCGGCGCCGAGGCGGGCGTCATGGTCAACAACAACGCCGCCGCCGTCCTCCTGATGCTGACGGTCCATGCAGCGGGCCGGGAGGTGATCGTCTCCCGGGGCCAGCTGATCGAGATCGGCGGGTCCTTCCGCCTCCCGGACGTCATGGCGGCCTCCGGCGCACGGATGGTCGAGGTCGGCTGCACCAACCGGACCCACCTGAGGGATTACGCCGAAGCCATCGGTGACGACACGGCGGCCATCCTCGTGGCGCACCGCTCCAACTTCCGCATGGAAGGGTTCGTCACCGAGCCCGGGCTCGAGGAGCTGGCGGACCTGGCCCACGAGCACGGCCTGCCGCTGCTGGTGGACCAGGGCTCCGGAGCCATCCACGACCTCAGACGCTGGAGCCTGCCCCACGAGCCCACCGTCGGGGAGATCCTCGGCCATGGCGCCGACGTCGTCTGTTTCTCCGGGGACAAGCTTCTCGGCGGACCGCAGGCCGGGATTGCCGTGGGTGCAAGGGAGCGGGTCGAGCCCATGGCCCGCCACCCCCTCTTCCGCGCCCTCCGCCCGGACAAGAGCGCGCTGGTCCACATGGAGCGGATCCTGGCGGCTCATCACGAGGAGCGCCTGGACAAGATCCCCCTCTACGCCATGCTGTCGACCCCGCTCGAGGAGCTACAGGGCCGTTCCCGCCGCCTGGCACGGCGACTGCGGAAGGCAGGCCTCCATGTCCAGACCACCGCCACGAAGGGTGCCCTGGGCGGCGGGACGACTCCTGGCGCCACCGTGCCGGGCTGGGGCCTCAGCCTGCCCGGCGGAGAAGCCATGGCCACCGCCCTGCGGCGGGTCCGGCCTCCCGTCGTCGCCATCCGCGATGAAGACCGCGTCGTCCTGGACCTGAGGACGATCCCCCCGGCCCGCGATCGCGCCCTCGTATCCGCCATCCTCGAGGCCGCGCGAGAGATGGGCCAACCCACGCCGTAGGGGTTCTTCCCAACCCGCCCTCTGGTTGCGCGCCCACGGGGCGCAACCCCGGGAGGTTGTCCTCGCGAGGCACCACATCACGGACTCTTCCGGGCCGTGGTGGGACGGGCGCTGGAGTTGGATTCCTCAGGACACGGGTTCGGCGGCGCAGGTCAGCCACTGCTGGAGGCGGGCGCGGTCGTCTTCGGAAAGATCGACGAAACGGGCACCGAACCCCCGCAGCCCCTCACGCTCGGGATCCGTGGTTCTGGCCACCTCGGCCAGGCCTTCCACGGGTTCCTCCTCACCGGCCAGCTGAAGCTGGAAGGCGACCCGCATGCCGGGACGGCAGTTGGTGCAGCCACGGATCAGCATCCCCGTGGCCGAGAGGTTCTCCGTCTGACAGAAGACGCTGGCGGACTGGCCACCGAACTCCAGGGAAATGCGGGCCGGTGCCACGAGGGGAACGCGAGGCGCGACCTCCATCAGCTCCCGCAGGGCCGCCAGGATCGCCTCCATTGGTTCTTCACGCCAGATCACTCGGCTGACCCCCCTCCCGATCAGCCGGTGGGCCGTCTCCAGTTCGGAACGGGGAGCCAGCACGACCAGTCCAGCCTTCCTCGAGGCCGAGGCGCGGGAACGGACGGCGCTGAGGAGGATGCCGAAACCGGCTCCAGGGAGCGGGTAGGCCGAGACGATGGCGGCGAAGGGAACCCTCTCAACGGAGTCGAGAACCGCATCCTCCCAGCGCTCGAGACGCACGCCATAACCCTGCACCTCGAGTACCGAGGCCAAGGGCCCCGTCAGCTGTTCATCGAGTCCTGTAATCAGGATCTCCCGCATGATCGGTCCTTCCTGTTCCAACTATAGATCCAGCGTGAAGAGAGCGGAAGGTCCCAACCCACGACAGTCTGTCAAACTCCTGTCAATCCATACCCGTGTTTCTCACCGATCTTTCTGCTGCGACCGAGGATACGCCCGTCATTGCGACACCTCTCCCGGCACCGCCGCCTGCGAGGTGCAGGGGGCATGCCTCGGCAGCGCCCTGGTCGAAACGCCACACTGACAGGCCCCTCCACGGTCTCGCAACGAATGCTCGTGGGAAACACGGGCGGGGAAGATGGGGCGCAAGCATTTCTGCATGCTCTCGACCCACTTCTCCGTGGAACACGGCTACATTTCTCGGCCTTTCATGGCATCGTCGACCACTGAGAGACCGACGACCTCCCAATGACAGCCTCGTAATCCTGTCGAGTTCCAACGCCGCGCACTACGGTGCGCGCCACCGAACCGTCAGCTGGCCCGGATCGGGACAACCTCGAAGCGGCCGACGTCGACGAGCCCCCGATCGGTCAGCTTGAGCTCGGGGATCACCTCGAGGCCCAGGAAGCTCAGCATCATGAAGGGATCCCCCGTTCCTCCGAACTCGTGGAAGGCGTGCCCGAGAGCGTCCAGCTCCCGGCGCACCGCCTCGAGGGGGCGGTCCGAGATCAACCCGGCAATGGGCAGGGGCAGAAGGGCGGCCACCCGATCACCCGCGGCCACGGCCAGGCCCCCGCCGGCCTCGGCCACGGCCCTGGCCGCCGTCATCATGCTGCGATCGTCCATGCCGGCGACCATCAGGTTGTGGTGATCGTGGGCCACCGTGCCGGCCACGGCCCCCGAGCCGAAGCCAAGGCCCTGGACGAAACCCACACCCACTCTCCCGCTGCCGCGGTGCCGCTCGATGACGGCCAGCTTGGCGATGTCCCGGGATGGATCGGCCACGCAGCACCCGTGGGCCTCCGGAAGCCTCATGGGCCGGTCCTCCGTCACCAGCTGGCCCGGCACGATCCCGATGACGCGGATCTCGCCGCCCGCCGGTACTGTGAAGTTCAGGGATTCCAGGTCGACGCGCATCCGCCCCCGGACGGCTGAGGCGTCGGTCCGGGGCTCGGACCACGCACCGGAGGGCTGGCCGTCCCGGGCGACGACGCGGCCGCCCGAGAGCACCGTCTCGGCCCGGAAGTCATCCAGTCTTCGGGTGAGAACCAGATCGGCCCGCCGCCCGGGCGCCACGGCGCCGTGGTGCGCAAGGCCGTAGGGCTCGGCCGCGCCGAGGGTCGCCAGGCGGATGGCCAGCTCCGGCGCCAGGCCGTTGGCCGCCGCAAGCCGAACCAGGTGGTCCATGTGTCCCTCGTCCAGCAGGTCGTGGGGGTGCCGGTCGTCCGTACAGAACGCACAACGTGACGCCGTCCACGGGTCTACGGCCGCCAGAAGGTCCACCAGGTTGCGGGCCGCGGTCCCCTGCCGCAGGAACACGCGCATCCCCCGCCGAAGCTTCTCCCGCGCCTCGTCGACAGCCATGCACTCGTGGTCGGTGGCCGGGCCCGAGGCGACGTAGGCATCGAGCCACGGGCCGCCGAGCCCCGGAGCATGCCCGTCGATGGGGCGGCCTTGGAACGCCTCCAGCTTGGCCCAGACCTCGGGATCGCCCAGGACCGTGCCCGGAACGTTCATGACCTCGGCCAGCCCCAGAACCCTGGGATGAGCCAGGAGAGGTGTCAGGTCTTCGGCGCCCAACTCCGCGCCGGCCGTGGCCAGATGCGTCGCCGGCACACACGATGGGGCGTTGACGTAGACCGTCAGGGGAAGGCCTTCCGAGGCATCCAGCAGCCATCGGATTCCGTCGACGCCGGCCACGTTGGCCAACTCGTGGGGATCACAGACGACCGCCGTCGTACCCCTAGGAACCACCGCCCTGGCGAACTCCAGGGGCGTGACCAAGCTGCTCTCCAGATGGACGTGGGGATCCATCAGGCCCGGCACGACGAAGGCGCCAGCGGCGTCCAGTACCTCCAATGTCTCCCGCCCCGTGCCCACCCCGGCGATCCTTCCTTCGGCGATGGCCACCTCCGTCTCCAGGATCTCCCCGGTAAACACGTTGACGACGCGCCCCCCGGTGATCAGCAGATCGGCGGGCTCGTCACCCCGCGCCACGGCCAGAAAACGCTGACGGTCCATCCCAGCTCCCTCCCTTACGCGGGAAACCATAGCAGGAAAGGGATTCGGTGAAGCGGTCCGTCGTCGTGGGCTCCCACTCTGGGACTCCGCCGTCCTCCTCCGGCCGAGGCAGCACCACGGCAGCTGACGCTGCCTCGAAGCTCCCGCCGGAGTGCGTGGTGCGACACGTCTCCCAATCGTGGAGCGCGACCCCATGGCGTTTGCGCCTCCGGGGACGCACCGTGGTCTGATACCATTCGCGGGTCCCGGCCCGGACCGAAGGCGGCCGTATCACAAGGGCTGGGGCTCTTGGGAGGATCTTCATGCACATTTGTGTCGTTGGAACCGGTTACGTTGGGCTGGTCACCGGGGCATGCCTGGCCGACTTCGGCATGGACGTCACCTGCGTGGACAAGGACGAGGGCAAGATCGGCATGCTCAACCGGGGCGAGATCCCCATCTACGAACCGGGCCTGGATACGCTCGTGGCCAAGAACACTGGCGCCGGCCGGCTGCACTTCTCCACCGACGTAACCGCCGCCGTCCGGCAGGCGCTCGTCATCTTCATCGCCGTGGGAACGCCGCCCAAGGAGGACGGCTCCGCCGACCTGACCTATGTGCTCCAGGTCGCCCGGACCATCGGCGAGAACATGAACGGCTACAAGGTCATCGTCACCAAGTCCACCGTTCCCATCGGCACCGGTCAGCTGATCGAGAACACCATCAACGAGGTCACCGACGGCCAGTGCTCCTTCTCCGTGGTCTCCAACCCCGAGTTCCTGCGCGAGGGCTCGGCCATCGAGGACTTCATGCGGCCGGACCGCGTGGTCATCGGCGCCCGCGACCCCCAAGCCATCGCCATCATGAAGGACATCTACTCGCCCCTCTACCTGATCGAGACGCCTTTCGTCATCACGAACGTCGAGAGCTCCGAGCTGATCAAGTACGCCTCCAACGCCTTCCTCGCCACCAAGATCACCTTCATCAACGAGGTGGCCGACCTCTGCGAGCGGCTGGGGGCGGATGTCCACCACGTGGCCAAGGGCATGGGCCTGGACCGCCGCATCGGCCCCAAGTTCCTTCACCCCGGCCCGGGTTACGGTGGCTCCTGCTTCCCCAAGGACACCCAAGCGCTGGCCGACATCGCCCGGAACGCCGGCCAGCCCTTCGAGATCGTCGAGACCGTTGTCGGCGTCAACGAGCGGATCAAGGCCCGCTCCATCGACAAGATCCGGGCGGCACTCGGGGAGGATCTGCACGGCAAGACCGTGGCCGTCCTTGGCCTGGCCTTCAAGCCGGAGACCGACGACATGCGCGAATCACCGTCCATTCCGTTGGTCAACGCCCTCGTCGATGGTGGCGCCACGGTCCGCGCCTTCGATCCGGCGGCCATGGACAACGCGCGTGAGATGCTCCCCGACTCCGTCGTCTACTGCGAGGATTCCTACGAGACGGCCGAAGGAGCCGACGCACTGGTGATCGTCACCGAGTGGAACCAGTTCCGGTACCTGGATCTCGACAGGATCAAGAAGCTCCTGGCCCGGCCGATCGTCGTGGACCTTCGCAACGTCTACGATCCGGAACGCATGCGGGCGGCCGGGTTCACCTACGACTGCGTCGGCCGGGCGGCGGCCGAGCTTCCCCTGGGCGCGACGGAATGACCGGGGAGGGGTCCGTCCGCCTCGACGTGTGGCTGGACGTGGCCTGCCTCTTCAAGACCCGCTCCCAAGCCCAGGCGGCCTGCAAGGGCGGCAAGGTGGAGATCAACGGCGTCCGGGCCAAGCCCCAGCGCCGGATCCGGCCGGGCGATGAGATCCGCATCACCCTGCCCATGGGCCGGCGGCGGATCATCGTTGTCCGCGAGTTGGCCGACCAGCACGTTCCCAAAGCCCAGGCACGGGAGCTTTACGAGGACCGTACGCCGCCGCCCACGCCCGAGGAGCTGGAACTTCGCCGTCTCCAGAAGATGGTCAAGGCGCCCCGCCGCCCCCGCGGGGCCGGAGCCCCCAAGAAGAAGGAGCGCCGCCTGCTTCGGCGAATCAAGGAAGGCTTCGACCAGGAAGGTTGAAGCGGCGGCGCGTACCGACCGGCGCCGGGCCGTCTCCCGGGTAGTACAATACTCATCCGGCGCCTCAGGAAGACCCCTGCCCGGGGAAGCCTGGCGTCTGGCGGGAGGAATGACCATGAACTCGATTCCGACGTGGGACACCATCATCCTGGGGGGCACCGTCCTCACCCTGGAGCCCGAGGGCCGCCCCATCCCCAACGGCGCCGTGGCCATCAGCGGCGGCACCATCTCGGCCGTCGGTCCCGCGGAGGATCTGCTGGAACAGGCGCCGACGGGCGAGGTCATCGACGCATCCGGCTGCATCATCATGCCGGGCTTCGTCAACACACACTCCCACCTGCCCATGACGCTCCTGCGAGGCCTGGCCGACGACCTTCCCCTCAAGGAGTGGCTGGAGCACCACATCTGGCCCGCCGAGCGCGAGCACATGAACGCGGAGTCCGTCCGCGTCGGAACCCAGCTGGCGGCCGCCGAACAGCTTCTGGCCGGTGTGACGACGACCACGGACATGTACTTCTTCGACGACATCATCGGCGACACCCTGGCGGAAATCGGGATGCGGGCCGTGGTCGCCGAGTCCCTCATCGACTTCGCCACGCCGCGGTGTGCGACGCCCGACGAGATGATCGAGAAGCAGCGGGAGCTGATCGAAAGGTTCAAGAACCACCCTCTGATCACCCCCGCCGTCGCGCCCCACGCCCCCTACACCGTCTCGGCGGCCAACCTGGCGCGGGAGGCCGAGCTGGCCGACGAGATGGAGGTGCCGTTGCACATCCACCTCTCCGAAACCCGCTGGGAGGTGGAAAAGCTCCTGGAGGAAAAGGGCGTCTCACCCGTGGCCTACCTGGCCAATCTCGGCGTCCTCTCCGAGCGGACCGTCGCCGCCCACTGCGTTCATGTTTCCCCACAGGACCTGGAGATCCTGGCCGAGCTCGAGGTGGCCGTTTCCCACAACCCGGCCAGCAACCTCAAGCTGGGCTCCGGCGTGGCGCCGGTGCCCGCCATGCTGGTCGCCGGGATCAAGGTCGGCATCGGCACGGACGGGCCGGCCTCCAATAACACCCTCGATCTCCTGAGGGACACCCAGCTGACGGCCCTTCTCCACAAGGGGACGACCGGACAACCGACGGTCATCCCGGCGGGAGAGGCCATCGCCATGGCCACCATTGGCGGTGCCAGGGTTCTCGGCCTCGACGACCGCATCGGTACGCTCAGCGAGGGCAAGGAGGCCGACATCATCTGCATCGACGTCCGCTTGCCCCACGCCACACCCGTCTACGATCCCTTCTCCCACCTGGCCTATTCCGCCCGCTCTGCAGACGTCCGCCACGTCCTGGTGCGCGGCCGGGTGCTGGTGCGCAACCGGAATCTGGAGACCCTCGACTTCGAGGCCGTCCGGGCCAAGGTCACCGAGATCACAACCCGCATCGCCACCAACGACGCCTGACTCCATTAGCGGATCGCCGCTGGGGGTTCCAACAGCGTCACGCGCCAGGGCCCCTCGGGCAGCGTTCTCTCCAGGCGAAGGTGGCGGCCGTCCTCGAGGGCGGCTGTCGCCACATGCCGCACCAGGCCGCCGGCCTCCGACGGCCCGGCCAGATGCTCCTGGCTCAGCCGCTCGATGGCGAAGCGCCGGCCACCGATCCAGACGGCGACCGGACGATCCTCACCCCGGGCCTCGCTGCGGCATTCCACCCTGGCGATCAACGAGATTTCGGTCATTCCTCCGTCAATTGTGGGGCCTGGACACATCCGGCGCAAGTGCCCGGTGCTACTATGGTAGGCGTCAACTCGCTACTGAGGAGGGATTCCATGAAGAAACTGCTGCTCCTCTTGCTCGTCGTCGCAGCAGCCGTCCTCCTGATCCAGCACTTCACCGGAAGATCCCTGACCCTGGGGCTGGGTCAGAGCCCCGAGTCCAAGGAGGTCGCCCGGCTCTCGTCCGAGCTCTCCTCGGTCGCCCGGGACTACGCCACCGCAGGCAGGGGGGCGGCCATCTCCGGCGTGGACACCACCTTGGACGCCCAGGCGGCCCTGGACACCATCCAGCGCATCGAGGACGAGTTGCTGAAGGTGGAGAAAAGGATCAAGCCGTCGGATCCCGCCGCCCGCGCCGCCGCGGCCGAGCTTCACCGCCGCATCAAGGACCTGAGAGCGTCAATCCTGTAACTGCGATCGCAGTGGAAGGTCCACAAGGAACGACGGCGAGGAGGTGCTTCCGACGGGTTGCCTCGTCGCATTGCTCCACAAAAAAAATGGGGCTCCTCACAAGAATCTGTGCACAGGAACGCTTGAAGAGCATGTGCGAACT
>CAZXNA010000086.1:0-14452 GCA_964641295.1 uncultured Thermoanaerobaculia bacterium | reverse complement strand
ACAATAAGGGAACGTAGCATCTTCGTCAAATGTGGAGTTCTTTATCCAGAACTCCTCTATACTTCACGAAAGAAGGAGCCAAACATGAAATCAACACGGAAGCTCTGGTTGGGGTTCACGGCTGTGGTCGTGCTCTCGTTTGCCGTACTCGGCTACTACGGCCGTCAGATCTATGTCCAGGCACCACCGATTCCACAACGGGTGGTCACCAGCGACGGACAGGTCCTCTTCACCGGCGAGGACATCCGTATCGGCCAGAACGTCTGGCAAAGCACGGGTGGACACGATCTCGGCTCCGTTTGGGGCCATGGTGCCTACGTGGCCCCGGATTGGTCCGCGGACTGGCTCCACCGCGAGGCGGTGGCCCTCCTCGACATGATGGCGCAGGACAGATATGGCAAACCGTACGCCAAGCTCGGTGCTCCGGAGCAGGCGGCGCTCCGGGAGACCATGCAGCAGGAGCTCCGGACCAACACCTTCGATGCCTCCACCGGTGATCTCGTGGTCTCTCCCCTTCGCGCGCGGGCGATCGCCCAGGTCGCGGCGCACTTCGACGGGCTCTTCGGCGATGATCCTTCCCTGGACGCTCTCCGTGAGGATTACGCCATGCGAAAGCCGACCATCCCGGACCCGGAGCGGCGCCGGGCCCTGGAGGCGTTCTTCTTCTGGACCTCCTGGGCCTGCACCGCTGAGCGGCCCGGGGGTGAGGTCAGCTACACCAACAACTGGCCTCCGGACAAGCTCGTGGGCAATACGCCCTCCGCTCCCCTCTTCGTCTGGTCCCTGATCAGGATTCTCGCCCTGCTGGCCGGCATCGGCGCCCTGGTGTGGTACATGGCCGCCAGCGGCCAGGAGGAGTCCCATCCCGTTCCCGGCGCCGATCCTCTCCTGGACCTCGAGCCGACTCCCTCCATGAAGGCCACGACCAAGTATTTCTGGGTGGTATGCCTGCTGATGCTCGTGCAGATCGGGGTTGGGATCCTCACCGCCCATTACGGCGTGGAGGGCCAGGGTTTCTTCGGGATCGACCTGGCCCACTGGCTTCCCTACTCCGTGGTCCGGACATGGCACGTCCAGACCGGCATCTTCTGGATCGCCACGGCCTGGCTGGCCACCGGGCTGTTCGTCGCCCCGGCCGTCGGTGGCAAGGAACCCAGGCTCCAGCGTCTCGGTGTCAATGTGCTGTTCCTCTCGCTCCTGGTCATCGTGGGTGGCTCCATGGTGGGTGAGTGGATGGGTGCCATGCAGAAGTTGGATCTGGGAACGAATTTCTGGTTCGGCCATCAGGGTTACGAGTACGTGGAGCTGGGACGGTTCTGGCAGATCTTCCTGTTCGCCGGGCTGTTCATCTGGCTGTTCCTGCTGGTGCGGGCCCTGCTGCCGGCGCTGAGGTCGGACAGGGAGAGTGGCGCCCTACTCCGGCTCTTTGTGGTCGCCTCCGCGGCCATCGGCCTCTTCTACGGCGCCGGTCTCATGTGGGGCAGGCACACCCCTTTGAGCATTGCGGAGTACTGGCGCTGGTGGGTGGTCCACCTGTGGGTGGAGGGCTTCTTCGAGGTCTTCGCAACCGTGGTGATCGCCTTCCTCTTCAGCCGGATGGGCCTGGTCCGGGCCAGCACCGCCGGGAAGGCGGCCATCTTCTCCAGCACCATCTACCTTACCGGAGGCATCATCGGCACCATGCACCACCTCTATTTCGCCGGCACGCCAACCGGCGTTCTGGCGTGGGGCGCCGTCTTCTCCGCCCTGGAGATCGTCCCACTGGTGCTGGTGGGCTTCGAGGCAGTGAGGAACCTCCGGGAATCCCGCGCAGCCGATTGGGTGGAGAACTACCGCTGGCCCATCCTCTTCTTCGTGGCCGTGGCATTCTGGAACCTCGTGGGGGCCGGTCTCTTCGGTTTCCTCATCAACCCGCCCATCGCCCTCTACTACATGCAGGGCCTCAACACCACGCCGGTGCACGGGCACACCGCCCTGTTCGGGGTGTACGGCATGCTGGGCATCGGGCTGATGCTCTTCAGCCTCCGGGCCATGAACGCCCGGGTGGTCTGGAAACCCGGAATGCTGCGCTTTTCCTTCTGGGCGCTCAACATCGGCCTGGCGCTCATGGTCCTGCTGAGCCTCCTTCCCATCGGCCTCGTGCAGACCGTGGCCTCCATCGAGGGTGGCCTATGGTACGCGCGCTCCGCAGAGTTCCTGCAGCAGCCCTTCCTCCAAAACCTGCGCTGGATGCGGGTGCTTGGTGACACCCTATTCGCCCTGGGGATGGTGGGCCTTTCCGCCTTCGTCATCGGACTGAAAACCGGCTGGTCCGTGGAAGGCAAGCGTACCGACGCCTGAGTCTTCCAGACGAATCACAGAGAGATGTGGATGAGGGGGCCGCAAGGCCCCCTCTCCCTTTTTCGATCGCCAACACCAGGGCGACACAGGAGCTTTTGTTGGAGCTTCGTAAGGCGGGGGAGTCCGGCCGGGCGGGCGGCGATTTCGGGATTCACGTGAGCACGGGCTCGAGTCGTGCTTGACCTTCCACACAATCGCCAATGAGAATGAGTTATATGGCTTATAGCAGAAATGGGTGACGAACTGCGTCGCTGTCCGAGCTGCCACTCCACAGACCTGGAAGAGGGGCATCTGAGTCAGAAGGGATCCGCGTGGCCGATACTCTTCGGCAGCACCCTGTTCGAGAAGAAGGAGCTGCTTGCGTACGCCTGCAAGGAGTGTGGATTCGTCTTTCTCGTTCTGGGTGATCTGGCGGCGGGAGAGGCAGCCGAGGCGGATTGAGGCGCTGCCCAGGGGGGAGGCCGTCGTCCGGTTTACCGGCGCGCCGGGATCGAGACGAAGTGCTGCAGGCCCCGTCCCCTTCACCCGCTTGAAGGAGCCCCGGGCTCCGTCTGGGTGCGGTTTGCATGACCGCGCAACCCTTCACACTGATACAATGCCACGGATGTTCCAGGTGAAGCGAGCTCTTCTGTGGGGCTTCCTGGTGGCGGCCCTGGCATGTGGGGGTGTGGGGAACCGGCCTTCCGGGGCCCGGGCCTTCATCCATTGGGCCTCCGAGCACCTGATCCCCATCCAGAGCCTCGAGTCCTCGCTGCCGTCGGAGGCCCGTCAACGGATCCGGTCCTCCTTGGAATCGGCGAGGGTCGTTGGTCTGGGCGAGAGCCGCCACGACACGCGGGAGCAACTCCTCCTCAAGGGTCTGCTCGTCCGGTACCTGGTCGAGGAGATGGGATTCCGTGGCCTGATCCTGGAGGAGAGCTTTCCGCATGCGCAGTCCCTCGATCGCTACGTGACCTCCGGCGAGGGTGATCTGCGAGAGATCATGGATCATCTGGCGGGCTGGTACCTCTGGGACACGGAGGAGATGCTTGAGCTTTTCGAGTGGCTCCGCGTGTTCAACGAGGGGCGGCCGGCGGATCGGCAAGTTCGTGTCTTCGGGATGGACATCACGGCACCCGCTCCGGGGGTAAGGGGCGTGCTCAACGCCCTCGAGAACGCCGGGGTCAAGGTCCGGCTGGATGCCGAAGCTCTCGGCCTCGATCTCCAGCGGGGCGACTATTGGCCCGCCACCTGGGGGAGGTATTCGGCGCTGCCGGAAGAGCGTCGAAAGGAACTGGGCGAGGGCTACCGGGAGCTGATGGATCTCCTGAGAGCCGAAAGGGCGAGGCTCGTCGCCGCTTCGTCCGAGTCGGCGTACGAGCGGTTGCTGTGGATGGGCGAGGTCGGAGGAATGGGGAACGAATTCTTTTCGTCCGGCGACCGGAAGGAGGGTGGGGCGATCCGGGAACATGGCATGGCACGGACCACCATGTGGATTCTCGATCGGGAGATCCCGGGAGGCAAGGCGATCCTCTGGGCCCACAACCTGCACGTTGCCAGGAGCCCGTTCCGGGTTCCGGGCTTCGTCGAGGGCATGCTGGAGCCCATGGGGGTCGAGCTCCGTCAAGAGCTTGGCGAGGACTACATCGCCGTCGGCGGGACCTTCGGGACGGGATCCTACTCCCCCGATCTTCCTCCCGGCGAGCGCCGGTTCGAGGCGGTTTCCAGGGACATCATGGACGGGGCGCTCGACCGTACCGGGGTGCGCCTCTTCCTGATCGATCTGCGAGGGGCGGAACAGGACCCTGCGGCGAGCCGGTGGCTCTCGCGGGAGCGGGAGTGGAGGGCGCAGGACATGCGAGCCGTGCTCGTTCCAGGCGCGGCCTTCGACCTCGTGTACTTCGTCGGGGAGATCTCCCGTTCCCAGCCGACGGCGCGTGCGCTGGAAAGGTTCCAGTCTCTCGGAGCGCATCACTGATTGCTCCGTGATGAGAGCCAGAAAGGAGACGGCAGATGGGGGAGACGCCGGTCTACACCTCGAAGAGCACGATCAAGAGTCTGTGGCAGGAGTACCGCGTGTACGAGGGTCGGGTGGAGTTCGACACGGTCTTCGGACGGATGACGATCCCGTTCGAGCAGATCGAGCGCGTCGAGGTTTCCGAGTCCGAGGTCGAGGGGCTGTTGAGGGGAGACCTCCACCTGAAGGGGTTCCGGCCGGCGTTGAAGCTGGACTGGGCCAACTTCCAGGAACATGTGGTTCTCGACAGGAGCGCGGGGCTGGTCCGTCGGATACTCTTCACGCCGGATGACCCCGAGGCGTTCAAGGCCGCCCTGGAAGCGGCGCTGGCCCGGTACCGGGGGTAGAGGGCTGGCAGTGCCGGGACACACTTCCGGGGGCCGGGCGGCTCGCCGGGGCGTGCTTCCCGGCATGTGGCCCGGCCATCAGGAGAGACTGGGCGGCAAGGAGCGCGTCACACCGGTGAGACATGGGTTTCAGCTGGCTTCACACCGCTTCCAACGAGGTCCTGGTCTTGTGTCCCGGATAGGAACGTGAGGAAGGGGCTCCTGAAAGAGGCCAGGGATCGGAAGCCCGGAGTCCGGAGAGGTGCCATGGTAATTCGACCGGAAGAACAGATCGACCGAGGGGCCGTGTACGCCGTCAACGTATCGGCCTTCGAAACGCCGGCGGAGGCCGATCTCGTCGATGCCCTTCGAGAAGAGGCACGGCCGGTCGTTTCGCTCGTTGCCGAGGAGGACGGGGAGATCGTCGGTCACATCATGTTCTCTCCGGTTTCACTGTCCGGCCATCCCGACCTCCAGATGATGGGGCTGGCCCCCATGGCCGTCGTCCCGCAACGCCAACGCCGCGGTGTGGGCTCGGCACTCGTTCGCGCCGGTCTCGAACGGTGCCGGGAGCTGGGCTGCGGGGCGGTTGTCGTTCTGGGACACCCCGGGTATTACCCCCGCTTCGGCTTTTCACCCTCCTCCCGATTCGGCATCACTTCCGAGTACGAAGTGCCGGAGGAGGTGTTCATGGTGCTGGAGCTGGAACCGGGAGCCCTGAGCGGGGTGTCCGGCACTGTCAGGTACCACGCCGCCTTCAGCAGGCTCTAACGGCGGAGTGCGGCGGACTCCTGTCCCTCCCGCGCGGCTGGCAAAGAGCTGCTTGGAGCGCATTGCACGATGCTGAAAGGTCGGCCTCCGGGGTGGATGGAGCAACGAGGTCGGCTGGTCATGCGGTCATGCTTCGCGCCTTCTGAACCGTCGTACTGCAAACCGTGTTCGTGCTGCTCGTCGAAGGATGGGACGAGCTTCTCGATGGACCGGAGCGATTCCCTCGACCTGCCACGTTGGACCGACGTGGAGGCCGACCACCTGGGCTCTCCGGATGTCCCTGTCGTGTTCTCACGGGATAGTCCGTAGGAGGTGGTGAGGGGGCTGGATCGGCATCCCGGGGGGCCTCGGACCCGAACCGGCCCATGGATCGAGAAGAGGAGGGAATGATGAGAAGACGATATTGCTCGGTGCTCGTCCTGCCGGCCGTTCTTGTGAGTCTCCTGGTGGTTGGAGGATCCGTCTCGGCGCAGGAGCTCCCCGAGGCGTACGGAGGGGACCTGCAGTGGACCGTTCTGCACAACACCGGATGGGTCTCATTGGGGGCCTCGTCCTCGTATCCACTGGGCTATGTCGGGCCCGCGGCCCCGGACAGTGCCTTCACCAGCCAGCTGGACCTTCCTGTGGGAGCCCAGGTGGAGCAGGTGCGATACATGGTTTACGACGCTGATTCGTCGGGTTATTGGCGGGGCAATCTAGCCGCCTTCGAAGCGGGAGACGTGGATGCGGTGCCCGTCATTCAAGGGCTTGCCGGGACTGCCGGCAGCGGTCCGGGGACACCGGGCTATTCCTCCATCGGTGGAGGTGTCCAGGGTTTTGTCATCCGCGCAATCGCCGATCTTAACGGGGACGGCTTCGACCATGAGGTCGCTTACGTGCTGACTGCCGATGCGCTGGGGTCCCCTTCCGACCTGGCCAACATGCGTTTTTGGGGGGCCTCGGTCGGCTGGCGCCGGACGGTCTCCCCGGCCCCGGTCGCTCCGAGCTTCGACGATGTTCCGGTATCGCACTGGGCCTTTCGCTTCGTCGAGGCTCTGGCGGACTCGGGTATCACGGCGGGTTGTGGTGGCGGTGACTACTGCCCGGACCAGCCCATCACACGAGCCGAGGTGGCGGTCTTCCTGAGTTCGGCTCTCGGTCTTCACTGGACCCAATAGCCCGGGTCATTCACCGGAGGTCGTCGCCAAGGGCGCGCCCTGTTCTCGACCGCTGGGCCATCGGGATGTCATAAAGTGGTGGTGAGCTGGAGGCAGCGCCACGGTCGAGAAGGAGGGCGGACCATGAAGATTGAATACCGTCAGATCGGGGTAATCCGTACGCCCTACGAGCGCCCGGAGAACACACCGATCCAGCCAGCCGGGGCGTCTGGAGAGCGGGGCGAGGTCGAGGTCTTCGAGGAGTACCGTGAAGGGCTGAAAGATCTGGACGGATTCTCCCACATCATCCTGCTCTACCACTTCCATCTCGGCCGGGGGTTCGAGCTCCATGTGGTGCCCTACATGGACACCCAACTGCGGGGCGTCTTCGCCACCCGCGCCCCCAAGAGGCCCAACCCCATCGGGCTGTCCATCGTCCGCCTGGACGGCATCGAGGACGGTACGCTGCACGTCCGGGACGTGGACATTCTCGATGGAACGCCCCTCTTGGACATCAAGCCTTACGTACCGGAATTCGATGGTCACACCGAAGTGCGGACCGGGTGGCTGGAGGGGCTGCGACAGACCGTCGGGTGGCGCAAGGCCGACAACAGGTTTGCGTAACCGCCTCAGGCCGGGCCCGTCGGATTACCGAGGCGACGGTAGAGTTCCTCCAGGCGGTCGAGGCGGACTTCGGTGGAGAAGCCTTCCAGGACGCGGCGCCTGCCGGCCTTCCCCATGCGCTCCCGCAGCCCGGGGTCGCCCAGGAGACGGTCCAGGGCCGAGGCCAGCGCCGGGACATCTTTCTGGGGGACCAGGAGGCCCACCTCGCCGTCGAGGACCAGCTCGCGGTTGCCGGCGCAGTCCGTGGCGACGACGGCGCGCTCCATGGCCATGGCCTCGCGGATGGTACCGGTGATACCGGTACCGGCCCAGGAGGCGTCGGCAACGATGTCGCAGGCGCCCAGCACTTCGGGCATGTCGCTCCGGTACGGCAGGGTCAGGAGGCGCCCGGCGATTCCCAGCCCGCGGGCGGCCGCGGCGACCTTCTCCCGCTCGGCCTCGGGCTCGCAGCCCACCAGCAGAAGGCGGGCCCTTGGATGGGCGTCGGCGACCCGGACGAAGGCCTCCATCAGCTCGCGCCACCCCTTCCAGTCGCGGACCGAGACCTGGGCAACGAGTAACTCGTCGTCCCCCAGTCCGAGCTCTCGCCGGACGCGGGTCGTGTCGACCCGCAGAGGGTCGAAGCGTCGGGTGTCCGTTCCGGCGTGGATGGTGTGCACCTTCTCCGGCGGCAGACCGCCGGAGTCGATCACGATGCGGCGGATGGCTTCGGCGACGCAGACGACGGCCCCGATCCGCGGGTGGCGGTACTTCCACTTGTTGAAGAAATCCAGGGGGAAGGAGACGCCCCGGTTGACGACCAGCACGGGTCGCGGGCCCAGGCCCATGGCGGCGGCCAGGGCCAGGGAGTGGGGCCGGCCCTTGTGGACGTGAACGATATCCGGGATTCCCGTCTTCATGGAACGGCGCCAGGCTAGGGCCGAGCCCAGGTCGAACTCGCTCCGGATGGGAAGCGGCAGGAAGCGAAGGCCGGCCGCGTCGCAGGCGGCCTCCAGGTCGCCGCCGGGCCGGCTGACGACGGTCACCCGGTGGCCCCGTCCGGCCAGACCGCGCGCGGCCTCCAGCATCTGGACCACCGATCCCGTGGTCAGGCGGTTCTTCTCCAGGGCGTGCACGATGCGCAGGGGCTCGGCCATGGGGGAAGTATAGCCACGCTGGCCTCACGGCCGGGTCGGAGAGCCAAAGCGGCGGGAGAGGAGGGCCAGGAAGACGGGGCCGCCGATCAGGGCCGTGATGACGCCGACGGGCACCTCGCCGCCGCCTGGGAGGGCGAGGGTTCTGGCCAGGGTGTCGCAAAGGACGAGGCCTGCGCCCCCCGCAAGGGCGCCGGCGGCGAAGACGCGCCGGTGGGCGGCGCCGAAGATGGCACGGACGGCGTGGGGGACCACCAGGCCGACGAAGGCCACGGGCCCGGTGCGGGCGACAATGGCGGCCGTCAGCCATGCGCCGGCGGCCAGGATGATCGGTTGCCACCGGCGGATGGAGATGCCGCGTCCATGGGCCATGCCCGGGCCCAGGGCCAGCTGGTCGAGGACCGGCGCCGAGGCCCCGAGAACGAGCAGGGCCGGAAGCGCCAGCATGGCCGTCGTGCCCACGGGGGTCCAACCCACCACGTCCAGGGATCCCATGAGCCAGCGCTCCATGGCCATCAGCCGGAAGGGGGTGGCGACGAGCCGCACCAGCAGCGTGGCGCCGGCGAAGAGGAAGTTGAGGGTGACCCCGGCCAGGACCAGGGCGGTTGGTCCCCAGCGGGCCCTTCGCGCCAGGGCTGCGAGGAAGGCCAGCTCGAGACCGGCCCACAGGAGGGCCTGGACGGGCACGGAGCCCAGGGGTCCCAGCAGGGCCAGTGAGGGGAAGGCCAGGGCCAGGAACGCGCCGAAGGAGCCGGCCGAGGCGACGCCGACGGTGTAGGGGGTCGCCAGGGGGTTGCCGAGCAGTGTCTGGAAGGCGGCCCCGGCGACGGCCAGGCAGGCACCCGCCAGGAAGGCCAGGGCGGTCCGGGGGAGGCGCAGGCCGAGGATCTGGAGGGCCAGGGGATCGGCGCCGGCCGGGTGAAGGAGGGCGCCCAGCAGCTGCTGGGGCGCCAGGTGGACCGGCCCCAGGAGCGGGGCCGCCAGGGGCACGGCCACGGCCAGGAGCACGAGGGCCGCCCAGGCGGTCCTTCCGCCGCGGCTCACGGGGCCTCCACCGGGCCGGGGAGCACGGCCGGCCGGCCGCTGACCGGATGGCGGACGACGACGAGCTCGGCCCCGTAAGCGGCCGCAAGCACGTCCTGGCGAAGTACGCTGTCCACGGGGCCTTCGGCGTGTTTCCGTCCGCCGGAGAGGAGGACGATGCGGTCGGCGAAGACGCCGGCCAGGTTGAGATCGTGGGTGACAGCCAGAACGCCACGGCCCCTGTGGGCCGTCCGTTGGAGGACGCGGAAGACCTCCACGGCGTGGTGGAGGTCCAGGGAGGCCGTGGGCTCGTCCAGGAGGAGCCAGCGCGGCTCCTGGGCGAGGACGGCGGCGACGAGGCAACGCTGGCGCTCTCCGCCGGAGAGGGAGCCGAACTCCCGGTGGGCCAGGTGTGCGGTGTCAGTGGCTTCCAGGGCCCGGCGGACCGCGTCGTCCCCACCGGGGTCGGGCCCGCCCCACGGTCCGGCCCACGGGTAACGCCCGGAGGCCACCAGGTCGCGCACGCTGAGATCGTAGAGGGGCGTCACCTGCTGGGGCAGATAGGCCAGCAGGCGGGCGCGTTGCCTCCGCGGAATCCGGGCCATGGCGACGCCGTTCAACTCGACGGTGCCGGCGTCCGGTTCGACCAGACCGGCCAGAAGTGCCAGGAGGGTTGATTTGCCGCTCCCGTTGGGGCCGGCCACGACGGTCAGCTGACCGGGGGAGAGCTCCAAGGAGAGGGTGTCGACGGCGGGCGGAAGGCCCCGGTCCCAGGAGAAGACCAGCTGCGAGGCGCGGAGCTTCATGGCGTCCCCAACTCCGGGTGAAGAATGGAGGCCAGGAGGGAGGCGGCCCGGCCGATGCGCGGGCCGGGAAGGACGAAGATCGGATCCGTCAGCACGTGAACCTCCGGCGTGACCGGCGGCGGCAGGAGGGCCTTCCAGGCGTCCCTGGCCGCCTCCCGGGCAGCCCGAGGATCGGGTGCGGAGGCGTCGAAGACCAGGATGACCTCGGGCCGGGCCCGGACGACGCTCTCCAGGGAGGGACGGAAGTAGCGCCGGCCGCGATCGGAGAAGACGTTGGTCCCGCCGGCGGCCGCCGTGAGTTCCGAAAGGAAGGTCCCGCCTCCCGCGACCGTCATTCCCTGCAGGCCGGGCCCCGGCGCCTGGCCCACCTGGAGCAGGACTCGCCTGCGCGGCAGAGCCCCTGCGCGCCTCCGCACGGTGGCCAGCTCCCGCTTGATGGAGGCTGCCAGGGTGCTGCCCCGCTCGGGACAACCCAGGATCTTGGCCACCCGTTCCATGGCGGCCAGGACGGCGTCGAGGCTTTCGACGGGGATGGTCGCCACGGCGATGCCGGCCTCGCTGCAGGCCGCCTCGAGCCGCGGCATGGGCGAGGGCAGGAGGACGAGCTCGGGCTCGAGGGCCAGGATTCGTTCCAGGCTGGGGTTGTACAGTCCGCCCAGGCGGGGCAGTTTCCGGACTTCGGGAGGCCACTGGGCATAGTTGCCGACGCCGACGAGACGGTCCCCGCACCCCAGGGCGAAGACGGTCTCCGTCAGGCTGGGGCCCAGGGAGATCACACGGCGCGGGACGGCCGCCCAGCTCACGGCCGCCATCAGCAAGAGGACGCCGGGGAGAACCCGGCCCGTTCGAGCTCCCATTCGCTACCGCCTCCGGCCCCAGACGCGGGGGCCCCCGCCGCTTCAGCAGCGGGCCCGGCCCGGCGGGTGTTCCGGCTCGGGGGGTCCGGCAAGCTCCTGGCTCGATCCGGACCCGGGCGCCTTCCCGGGAATCCCGGTGGCGTCGGTTCCCGAGGGGCCCCTGCCGCTTACCGGTGCGGCCCGGTGAAACGGCGGAAGGACCTCCTCCCCTTACGGCGGCGCGACCGCCCCGGACTCTCACCGGGTTGCCCCGCCGGACCTTCCGGAAGCAGCATAGCAGGGTGGGACCGGGGGATGGCGAGCTGGACCAGGCCGCGTTCCAGGAGGCCGGAAGACGCAACACCTCCTCCGCGCATCATCGATCGGGGGATGCCGGACTGGGGGCCGGCGCCGTCGTCGGCGTCCCGCGGTGAGCGGGATCGGATGAAACGGTCCGGCGCCGGTGTCCGGTGTGTCCGGCAAGGGGACTTCGACGGCTTGATTCGGGAAATTGATTGTGAACTGATTCACAAAATGTGCGCCGAGGGGTTGACGTCTCCCGTCTCGGGGCATATAAGCTGAATCGGGCGCCGGCTGCCAACGGGACAGCTCTCCATGGCAGGCGGCGTTTGGTACGTCGAAGACGAGATCGGAGACGGACCGCTTTGGATGTGGTGGCGCAGCTTCACTTGAGCCGGCCGCCCCGGCGGGCGGGCCTGCGTTATGATGGATCCGAGCCAGCACTGGAGGAAAACGAAATGACGAAACAGTTCAACGCGTTCGAGATGGCCCAGGCGCAGTTCGACGCCGTGGCCGAGAAGCTGCAACTGGACGAAGGGACGCGGGAGCTCCTCCGGTATCCCCTGAGGGAGTACCACTTCCTGATTCCCGTCCACATGGAGGACGGCTCGGTCCAGGTGTTCAAGGGGTACCGGGTTCAGCACAACGACGCCCGGGGTCCGGCCAAGGGCGGCATCCGTTTCCACCCCCAGGAGACCGTCGACACGGTGCGCGCCCTGGCCATGTGGATGACCTGGAAGTGTGCCGTCGTTGACATCCCCCTGGGCGGCGGCAAGGGCGGCGTCATCTGCAACCCGCCCAACCTCTCCCCGCGCGAGCAGGAGCAGCTGTGCCGCGGGTGGGTCCGTCAGGTGGTGAGGAACGTCGGCCCCGTCCAGGACGTGCCGGCACCCGACGTCATGACCAATCCCCAGCACATGGTGTGGATGATGGACGAGTACGAGAAGATCACCGGCGGGCATGCCCCGGGCTTCATCACCGGCAAGCCGGTCGAGGTCGGCGGTTCCCTGGGCCGGACGGAGGCCACCGGTTTTGGCGTCATCTACACGGTCCGTGAGGCCCTCAAGCGGCTGGGCATTGACGTCAAGGGCGTTCGGGCCTCCATCCAGGGCTTCGGCAACGTGGCCCAGTACGCCGCCAAGAAGCTGATCGAGCTGGGTGGCACGGTGGTCGCCGTGGCCTCATGGGACAACAACGACCGGAAGGCCTACACCTTCGCCAAGGGCGACGGCATTGACGTGGAGTTCCTCCTGTCCATCACCGATCGTTTCGGCTCCATCGACAAGGAAAAGGCCCGGGATGCCGGCTACGGCGTGCTTCCGGCCGACGCGTGGATCGAGCAGGAGGTGGAGATTCTGATCCCCGCCGCCCTGGAGAACCAGGTGACCGGCGAGACGGCCCAGAAGATCAAGCCGACGGTCAAGCTCCTGGCGGAGGGCGCCAACGGTCCGACGACACCGGAAGCCGATGCCATCCTCAGGGAGAAGGGGATCTTCGTCATCCCGGACTTTCTCTGCAACGCCGGCGGCGTCACCTGTTCCTACTTCGAGCAGGTTCAGTCCAACACCAACTTCTTCTGGCCCAAGGACGAGGTGCTCCAGCGCCTGGACCAGAAGATGACGACGGCCTTCCACGCCGTGGCGGATCTGGCCAACGACACCGGCGAGTTCATGCGGGACGCGGCCTACATGATCGCCATCCAGCGCGTCGCCACCGCCTGCCGCCTGCGCGGCTGGGTGTAAGCCCCCGCGCTCGCTTACCGGTTTTCTGCTGCCACCGGGGATCTACCCGTTATTGCGGTGTTTCTCCCGGCGGCGGCGCCTCCCGGCTACTGGCAGTGGGTGGCGTCCGGCGGTTCACCGTGAAGGCGCCTCGTTCCGCGGGCGGCGCCGGGCGGGGCGAACCCGCGCGGCGGGGACCACCGTGGTGACCAGGAAGGGCCCGGGAATGAGCCGGTCGAGCAACGGAGTGCGGCAGCGGAACACCACCGGCTGACCACCCTCGACGATGAAGCGGTTCTGGTCGTCCGTGTAGAGGGCCGCGACGCTCCAGGGAGGGGGGACGCCCCTGAGGCGGCCCAGCTCCACGTCGTAGACGATGGGGGTGGGGAGCTGTCCTTGGAGCCGCAAGTACTCGGCGAAGGGGTGGATGTTGAGGTCCGCCACCACGCTCCAACCCCGGGTCTGGGCGAGGCGCTCGGCCTCGGTAAGGCCGCGGAAGGGCGGGGAGATCTCCTCGCGGAAGCTGGCAAGGGCCGGGACGACCACCCAGGCCGAGGCGGCCAGGGCGAGGACGGCCACGGGCAGGGTCAAACGGCGGAGCACGGCGGCCGACGCCACGAGGACCAACCCCGAGCTCAGGGCCAGGAAGGGCAGCCAGTAGCGGGGCTCCACCGGGTCGAAGACGGCGAAGAGCACGGCCGTTGCGGGGAGCAGGGTGGCCCAGACGAGGCCTCCGGCACCCCGGCGTCGGGACCCGACGAGTACAACGGCGCCCGCGACCGCCAGGGCCATCCACAGCACGGCGAGCCAGGGGTGGAGGAGACTCTTCGCCAGTCCGAGGTTGGAAAGGCTGTGGGAGGCCGTTGCCAGCAGGCTTTTCTGGTACTCGCCGATCAGGCGGAGAGCCTTCCAGAGCAGTGCGGGGGGGCCGCCCCAGACGACGAGCCCCGCGGCGCCCGCGGCACCAAGGACGGCGGCCGGGGCCAGGAGCGCCCTCCGGTCGGCGCCGCGTGTCCAGGCGACGATCAGGGGACCCACGAGAAGCACGGCGTGGTGGGGTCGCACGAGGATCGTCAGACCGGCGAGAAGGGATCCCAGGGCGGTTCGCCGTGGGCCGGCCCCGGGGTCGAGCCAGCAGGCCAGGGCACCGACCAGAAGCGTCAGGGCCGGGGTGTCGGTGAAGGCGCGGCCGGAGAGCATCCAGACTCCCGGCAGGGAGAGAAAGAGCAGGGCGGCGGCCACGGCCAGCTCGCGCCGAAGCCAGATCCCCCACAGGAACACCAAGGGGATCAGGGTGGCCGTGGAGAAGAGGACGCTGAGGATCTGGAGTGAACGCCCGGCGGGAAGGCCCGAGAGGCCGTGGACGGCCTTGCCGAGGACAATCCACAGGGGGAACCAGGGCGGGTGGGGCCGATTCCAGGCGATGTCGAAGCTCAGGAC
>CAZXNA010000085.1:0-14483 GCA_964641295.1 uncultured Thermoanaerobaculia bacterium | reverse complement strand
CCAAGGGCGGTAATTCGGCAGGGCTACACATCCTTGCCGATTGAGTGTATACTTTTCTGTGAGAGGTACCAGCAAAGGGAGGCGGAACGCGGAAGACGTGAAACCTAGTTTCAGCGAGAGGTTTTGTCGTGAACGTGGTGGCGGTCAGGGTTCGGAGGACCGCCGCTCACCTGTTTGGATTTGAAGCCCTGGGGCCATGGGGAGATGAGATGATGAGGAATGAGGAACGTCGCGTCGGGAATGCCGGGAAGAAAACCTACAGCAAGCCAGTCATCCGTGAGGTCAAGCTGCGGCCGGAAGAGGCGGTGCTGGGAAACTGCAAGATTTCGGGCGGTGCTGGACCGCTCCAGAGCAGCTGTGACACCCCGGGCCAGTGCTCCTCATTGGGTTCGTAGGGTAACGAAAGGGGCCTGGAGCTCACCGTGAACGCGTTTGCCGCCGCTGTCTCGAAGGATGGTTTGGCAGGGGAGTACTCGTTCCAGGTGGCCGGCGTGGGCATCCGGTTGCAGACCGAAGGGATGCCGCTTCGGCACGATGCCAGGCGCGAGGTGTTTGCGGAAGTCGTCGCCAGGCCGGAAATCGATCTGCGAGTAAGCATGCAAGGCCTTGACGCCATGCCGGCGGGCCGCCTGGTTTTCGACTCGGGGATGGTGTGGCGCCTCTATGAAGATAATGGTGAAAAGGTTTTCAGGTTCTCTTCGCCCATGCTTGGGCCCGTCCCGTACAAGGAGCTCCGGGTCTCCAAGGATTACCGGGAGGGGATAATCATCCTGCACGAGCCCTATCACCGGGATCGGCCCATCGATCCCCTGGAGTATCCGCTGGATGAACTTCTGGTCGTCAACAGGCTCGGGCAGGGGCTCGGGTGCGAGCTCCATGCCTGCGGTATCGTCGACGAAGATGGCCGCGGGTGGATCTTCTGTGGTCATTCGGGGGCCGGCAAGAGCACCCTGGCTCATTTATGGGCTGGAAGGAACGTGACCGTTCTGAGCGACGACAGGATCATCTTGAGGGAGATGAATGGGTCGGTTCGCATGTTCGGCACCCCCTGGCACGGCGAGGCGGGTTTTGCCGTGGCGGCAAGCGCTCCCCTGGCTGGAATCCTCGTCCTCGAACACGCTCTCAACAATCAGATTGATCCCCTGGGGAAGCTGGAGGCCGTTTCAGAGCTCATGGCACGGGCTTTTCTTCCCTTCTACGATGCGATGGCGCTGGACACGGCGATGGACACGCTGACCGCGGCAACGGATGAGGTTCCATGCGGCAGGTTCTGGTTTACCCCCGATGGGACGGCCATAGCGTACGTGGAGGAATGGATGGGGGGGGTGCATCGTGCCTGATGCGACGGCCGGTCCGCGCTTCCAGCCAGTATGTACGGCCATGCTGCGACAGGGGCTGACCATACGTTTCCAGGCCCCCGGCAGGAGCATGCTGCCGACGATTCACGATGGTGACACGCTGGTCGTTGAGGCCGTCGATTCCTCGTGCGTCCGGCGTGGGGATGTCGTGGTGGTGGCCGAGCCTTCCCGCGTCTGTGCCCACCGCGTGGTGCGCGTCCCGAAACGTGGTGACGATTTCTTCGTGCTTCGCGGGGATTCCTTGGCCGCGTGCGATGCCCCTGTGCCGCCCGAACGTATCTTGGGGCGGGTTGCATGGGTGGAACGCGGGGGGCGGCGGGTCCCGGTGAACGGTATGGTGGTTCGGCTCAAGATGGTTCTCTGGAGGCTCGTTCTTGGTAGCCGGAGGATCGTGGGAGCGTTGGGTATTCGTGACCGACTGCGTTGGCGGTTCCGGTCCACGATAAGTGTCGCGTGTTTTGCGAGAGTTACACCTGCAAGAGAGCTCTCTTCGCCGCTAGTTCGAGCAAAGGGATCATAAGGAGGTTTGAACATGTTGGACAAATCCCGATACTCGATGGCTAGGACTCACGGCCGGCGGTGTGTGCTCTTGAAGCTTCTGGTTCTCGGTTGTGCGATGTGCCTGCTGGCGGCTCCCGCCTTGGCGGACACAACAGATATCGTCATCGACTCTGCGAACATCAGTACGGCGACGAGCACCGGTACCACCACGTTCTCATGGAGTCATACGGTCGACACGAATCTGACAAACAGGTACATGGTGGTGTGTTTCTCACTTCAGGGCAACACCACGAGTACTCCAACGGGAATCGAGGTCAGTTCTGTAAGCTATGGCGGGAACGCGTTGACCCGCCGGGTTTCGCAGGACTCCGATGGAACGCAGGGCAGGACGGAGATCTGGGATCTGCTGGCACCGCCCACGGGCACCAACACGGTCAGCGTAACGCTGAGCGCCTCGACCCAGGTTGTGGCTTCGGCAGTTGCCTTCGGAAACGTGAATCAGACAAGTCCAAGCCGGTCCTCGGCTTCGACTCGTGCCACGTCCAGCAGTATCTCCCTGGCCGTAACGAGTGCTTCTCGTGACGCCATTATTGACGTCGTATCATCGTTGTACCCGATTAACCCGACACCGGGAAGCAGCCAAACACTACGGTGGAATCTGGCCACCGGGACGAACTCCACTGACTTGAGGGGTTCCGGGAGCACGAAGCCTGGGGTCGGCACCTTCGATGGGGTGACATGGACTTTGAGCGCTTCGACCAGCTGGTCCATCAGCGCCGAGAGTATCCAGCCTCCCAATCCTCCAACCCTGGCGCGGTTTGCCAAGGTCGCCGCGCTGTCAACGGATCGCGGCACGCTTGTCCAGTGGCGTACGGGATACGAGGCGGACAACCTGGGCTTCCGGATCTGGCGGGAGGTCAACGGGCAGCGAGTCCGCGTCAACAGCGAGCTGGTGGCAGGATCGGCACTGTTCGCCGGGCCATCTGTAGAGCTGAGGTCCGGGCGTTCCTACACGTTCTGGGACAGCAGATCCGCTGGGAACAATCCCGCGGTGTACTGGCTTGAAGATGTTGCTCTTGACGGGACCTCGACCTGGCACGGTCCCTACCTCAGCATGCCGGCAACGGCGCAGGAGGAGAAATGGATCGGCGAGCAGCTCGGCATCGAGCTCCACGGATCGCCGGTTCTCTCGACGTTGAACGCCGGGCTTCGTGCGCCGGCCTCGCCCACGGTCCGGCGGGCTCCTGTTGAAATGGGGCATGGGAGTCTTGAGGAACAATGGGCGTTGGCGAGCCAGCCCGGGGCCAAGATCTCGGTGAGCCGCGAGGGCTGGTACCGCGTGACGCGGGCGCAGTTGGCCGCTGCGGGCTTCGACCCGGGTCCCGATCCGACAAACCTCCAGCTCTGGGCCGAGGCTAGGCAGGTGGCCACCCGGATCACCGGCATGGAAGATGGTTACTTCGATCCGGCTGACTCCGTGGAGTTCTATGGCCGTGGCATTGATACCCCGTCCACCGGGACGCGTGTGTACTGGCTGGTCGTTGGTGACTCCCCCGGTCTCCGGATCCAGAAGATGGGGTACCAGCGTCCCTTGCCAATTGTTCGCGAGCAGACGACCTACGAATGCACCATCGAACGGCGGGACAAGAGCATCTATGCTGCCGGTCTGACCAGCAACGGCGATCGTGACAACTTCTACGGGGGTGTGGTGAGCTCCACGCCGGCCGATGTCAGCCTGAGCCTCGATCACGTGAAGGCGGAAAGCGCCGGCGAAACAACTCCCGTTCTGCAGGTCAGCCTTCAGGGCTTCACGGCCGGGGAGCACGTGGTACGGCTGAGTTTCAACGGTCATGACCTGGGCACGGTTTCGTTCCAGGGGCAAGATCTCTCCCGGACCACCCATGAGCTCCAACGGAATTGGCTTGTGGAGGGGAACAACACATTGAGCCTGACCGCGGAAGGCGGAGACGGCGACGTAAGCTTGGTCGATGTGGTGAGCTTGAAATACCAGCGGCCCTTCGTTGCCGTGGGAGACCAGTTGGAAGCGACAGCACACCGTGGCGCTTTCGTGGAGATCGGCGGTTTCAACGGGGATGAAATGCATGTCTTTGACGTGACGGATCCAGCGCGGCCGCTGGAGCTCTCTGGCACCGTGGTGCGTGATGGAACCGGCATGGGTGTTGCCGTCACCGTTCCGGGGTACTGGAGCGAGAACGGGCAGGAGGCCGAGCTCTACGCCTTTGCGGACGATCGAGTGATGGCGCCGGATGGCCTGGTGGCCAACGTGCCTTCCGAGTGGCACGCCGCGAAGAACGGCGCGGACCTTGTCATCATTTCCCATCCCGACTTCATGCAGGCGGCTGCCGAGCTTGCCGCGCACCGGGGCCAGCAGAGCCTCAACGCGGCGGTGGTCGATATCGAGGACATCTACGACGAATTCAGCTTCGGAGACAAGGACCCGGCAGCGATCCGTTCCTTCCTGGAAAACGCGGTCGATAACTGGGAGATCGCCCCCCAATACGTTGTCTTCTTGGGTGATGCCAGCTTCGATCCCCGGAATTTCCTGGGGAACGGTGATTTTGATTTCGTGCCCACCCACATCACTGCCAATCTCTCCCTCAAGACGGCGGACGACGACTGGTTTGTGGACTTCTCGGGAGATGGACGCCCCAATCTTGCCCTTGGCCGGTTGCCCGTACGAACCCGCGAGGCGGCGGAAACCGTCATCAGAAAGATCATCGCATACGACTCCGCGGTTCCCGGCGGCTGGGTTGACCAGGTGGAGCTGGTCGCGGACCGGGACGAAGATGAAGGGTTCAGCTTTGAGAAGGCTGTTGCCGATCTGAAGGGCCTGTTGCCCGAGCACATCTCCTCGCAGCAGGTCTTGATCGGACAGGTGGGCGAGGATACCGCGCGCCAGCAGATTCTGGAGGCCTTCAATGAGGGCCGGCTGGTCATCAACTACAACGGGCACGGCTCCCAGGCCGTGTGGACGAGCCATGGGGTTCTGACGGCCGAAGACGCGGCCAACATGACCAACGGTGAGAAGCTGCCCGTCGTCATTGTGATGAATTGTCTCAACGGGCTCTTCCACGACATCTACCAGGAAAGCATGGCGGAGGCCCTGCTTCTGGCGCCCAACGGTGGCGCTGTGGCTGTGTGGGCGTCCTCGGCGTTGACAGATCCTGACGGCCAGGTTGCGTTGAACAAGGATCTCTTCAAAGTCCTTTTCAGCACGGAAGGAGCCAGGGTGGGTGACGCCCTTGTCCAGGCCAAGGCGAAGATCACCGACCCCTACGTTCGCTCGAGCTGGATATTCTTCGGAGATCCTTCCATGCAGCTGAAGCACTGACGCCGTAATCTTTTTGAACCTCGACGCCCCGTTCACCGAGCGGGGCGTTTTCTTTTTGGATGCGCCTGGCAGTACGGGGAACGGGGGCGGAGAAGAAAGAAACTTGCCGTGGCGGTTCTTGTCTCACACTCCCGCGGCGCGCCTGTTGAAGCCGGTGAGCAGGTGCAGGAGACGGAAGCGGAGGCTGACCCGCTTTGGGACGGGGAGGCGGAGACCGTGCTTGTGGGCCGCCATGATCAGGTGATCCCGGGCCCCGGCCAAGGCGGCGACTTCCCATGCGTGATCCCAGGCGTCGAGCTTGGAGCAGGCGCGGAGGGCGGCGCAGAAGAAGAGGGCAGAGGTATCGTCCCCTGCGAGGGCCGGTCGGGCGGTCATGGCGAGGATGACGGCCGGCGTCGGGAGCAGGGCGGGCTCGAAGGCGGTGCTCGGCACTCCGGCCGCGAGATCTTCCCGGAGGAGGCCGGGGCTCGCGTGCCAGATGCCGCGGCTCGCGCGGAGGGTGCTGGCGGACACGGGCTCGGCGTCGGAGTCGTCCAGGGGCACGATGACGGTGGCGACCGGAGGGATCATGTCCCAACGGCGGAAGAGCCTCTCGGAGAAGGTCAGGGCGCCGAGGACGGTCGTTGGCCCGCTCCAGGAGGAGAGCTCGGAGAGCAGGTCCTCTGCGGCCAGGCGGCAGGCGTGGGCCGAGGACTGGGCCGCGCTGCAGCAGCGGGCCAGCTCGGGCTCCGTCGGTATGTTCCAGCCGAGATTGGTGTACATGCCCTCCAGAAGGTTCCAGGCGAAGGAGAGCAGTGGGGCCCCGGCCTCTGGATTCCTGGCGAGCCTCCGCACCGTGTGAAGCACCTCGAGCGGGACCTGCCCCTCCGGCTCGTCCTTGTAGGACCAGTAGCGGGCCAGCCGTGAAGGGAGGGTCGAGCGCCTCGGCATATGTGGAGTATAGGCAGGTCATTTTGAAGGGGCAACGGCGGGAGAAGGGTGAGGGCGTGAGGAGGTTGGGAGGGGAGGAGCGGAAGCATCCTGTCGGGTGCGCTCCTCTGGGCGAGGAGATCGTCATGTCGCCGCCATGCGGCTCCTCGCGATGACAACGAGCGGGTGTTCCGCCCGATGTCATTGCGAGGAGCGCAGCAACGAAGCAATATCCCCGGCGAAGGGAGCGCCGGACCCCGGAGCGGCATCAGGCGCCGGGCGAAGCATCTTGGTTGCTTTCTGACTTCCCAGCCTCTTCGCCTTCTGATCACGAAAAAAGGCCGCCGGTGGCGGCCTTTCGCTTTAAAGAGATGGAGCCAACGCGCGGACTCGAACCGCGGACCTGCTGATTACGAATCAGCTGCTCTACCAGCTGAGCTACGTTGGCACGCGGCGCAATCTACCATCGGATCGCGCAGGAATCAAGGGGGCTACTTGCCGCCCCCGAAGGCGCCGAGGATGCTCTTGAGACTGGGCTTGTCGTCGTGCTCCTCTTCTCCCTGCTCCTGACCCTGATCCTGCTGGGCACCGGCGGCGGTGGCCAGGGGTGCTACTTCGCGGTAGTCCTTGGGAATGGTGAACATGGAGTCGTCCACATTGGCCTTTTCCAGGGAGACCACCTCCATGGTGTTCTCGGTGACGGTTGCGCGCCCCTTCTTGTCGGTGGTTGTCGTCTTGATGACCTGCTTGAGGATCATGCCCTCGACGTCGTGGAAGGCCGAAGCGACGAGCTCGTCGATGGTGGCGTTGCCCGTCTTCGGGGGGCGCTTCCGCAGCCAGGCGGCAAAGCCGGGATCCTTGAGGGCCGTGGTCGTCCAGAGCTCCTCGTGGGACACAACGTGTTGGCCGTGCTTCATGCCGAAGACCTTGACGATCAGGTCGTAGGTGGTGTCGAAGACGTAGTGGGTGGTCGGCAGGCCGACGATGCTGGCGCCCGGAGCCGGGGGCTGGGTCTTGACCTGCTGGTTGGCGACCTCCATCTTGACCACCCCCCCGATGGCGTTCATGGCGGCGCCGGCGCTCTTGAGCATGGCGTCGATGTCCCATTCGGAGTAGGTCTTGTCGTTGGGATTGACCATGTACAGGGTTCTTCCGCCGTCGGTGCTGATGATGTAGCTGCCCGTGGGGATTCCGGCCTGGGTCGTGGAGCCCTTGAAGACCATACGCGCCTTGGGCCCTTCGACCCAGGACTCGACGGTGAACTGCTGGGCTTCCTTCCCATCGGTGATGGCGGTGGTGACGGCGGTGAAGTGGGTGCCCGCCAGGGCGGTGACCGAGGCCGAGGCGACCATCATGGCGGTCATCAGGATCTTCTTCATGGGTTCCTCCGTTTCAAGTTGCCGCGTGGGGCGTCGAAACCTCCGGCTGGTTGAGAACGACCGGAGGTGGGCGAACGATAGCATGGAATGGGTGAGGAGGTGAGAGGAAGGAGGCGGAGAGTGGGGAAGGGGGGGAACAGTTTCGTCGGGCCTGCTCCTCCGGCCCATGGGATCGCCGCCCCGCCGCTTTGCGCCTCGTCACTCCTTGACGTTCTTCATCGCCTCTTCGATGGCCTCTTGGGCCACATCTCGGAAGGCCCTCGAGACGCCGCCGGTACCCAGCTTGACGCCGCCGAAGATGCGGGCGACGACGATGCCGCCCTGGAGGTCCTCTTGCTGGAGGATGTTGAGAAGGACGCGGCCGGGGTGGCCGACCTCGCCGTCGTCGCGCATCTGCTCGACGAGTTTCCCGCCGGGGCCGGGGACGCGGCAGGCCCAGCAGGTGTGGCGGGAGCGGCGGTGCTTGGTCTTCCACGCCTTGACCTGACGCTGGACCTCCTCGAGGGAGGCGGCGGGGAAGGCCAGGGCGTGGAACTTGGAACGCTGGACGGTGTGGCGGGCCTGGCCGGGCGCGGGGAGGGGTGTCGGCATGGGGTTCAACGCCTCAGCCACCTGACGAGGAGCAGGAGGACAAGGAGGAGGACGAGGGCGGCGCCGCCCACCTGGGACCAGCCGGCGGTCAGCAGGACCTTGTGCAGCAGGTTGCCGTGTTGCTCGGCGGTGACGGGGAGCTGGCCGGTGGCTTCGGCCACGTGGTGCAAGATGTTGACGGCCAGGGACCCGGCCGGAATTTCGTGGTGGCAGGCCAGGCAGACGCCGCGACGGTCGAGGAGGGCGCGCTCCCGGTCGTTGAGGGGTCGGGAGAGGGGGAAGTGGTGGCCCACGGTCATCAGCTGGCGGCCGGCTTCGTCGACGATGCGTGACCAGTCGTCCGTCAAGCCGTCGATGGCGGCGCGCTGGGGCCTGGCGGCCTCGGCCAGGACCTTGCCGTCGGCCGTGGCCAGGTCGACGTAGACGTCCCTGTCCCAGGGCCGGGTGAGCGTGCCTCCCTCGATGCCGTATCCGGCGGCCTTGGAGGAGGCGTGGCAGGACTCGCAGGAGCGGGCGCGGCCGGTGGTGTGGGGCTGCATGGGCGCCATGTCCAGGGAGAGCTGGCCGTCGGCGCCGCCGCCCTCGGTGCCGGCGGGAGTCCGGAAGATCTTGTTGCGGACGACGACGGAGCCGTCGGGGGCGATGATGGTGTAGACGACCTGGCAGCCGGGGGCGATGGGTGTGATGCGGCCCTCGCCGTTGACGCCGAGGGCGGGGTCCTCGAAGCGGAGGTAGGAACGCTGCTCGGTGACATGGCCGGGGATCATCAGATCCGCCGACCCGTCCTCGCCGCGGTCGGCACGGTGGCCGGCCTCGGCGTGGCGCTGGCCGGCCGCAACCCAGTCCAGGTGCTTCTTGCCGTTGGAGTAGTCGATCTTGACGTGGCAGCCGTAGCACTGGGGCGCCCAGCGGGCGTGGCAGGAGTAGCACTCCATGCGCTCCATGTGGCGGCCGATGGAGACCATGGCGACGCGTGCCTCGACGCTCAGGGCGCCGGTATCGGCGAGCAGCTTGAGGGGCTTGATCTCGAGATCCTTGCCGCCGGCAGTGTGGACGACGACCTGGTCGCCGCGCCGGACGGCGTTGCCCAGGGGGTTGCCGCGGGCAGAGATCAGGTAGCCGTCCTCCGGAGGATAGACGGTCCCCATGTCCTGGCCGGGCAGGAGGGCCCTGGCCGTGCCGCGCGGCACACCGGCGAGTTCCTGGCCGAACTCGTCACCGTAGCCCATGGGGAGCTCCCAGGGGTAACGGTCGGGGGTGCCGTGGCAGTCCGTGCACTCGATCTCGACCGAGGCCATGGTCGTGCCGGCGAGGGTGTTGTCACCGTGGAGGTCGAGGGTCGTGTGGCAGTCCTGGCACATCATGCCCTTCTGGTAGTGGATGTCCTCCTGCATGGCGATGTAGTGCTTGGTGTGGAGGGCGGGCTGGGGCGAGCCGTCCTCTGCCCAGGGCGATGTGTAGGCCGTCTCCATCAGGCCCTGGAACGAGGTGCCGATGCGCTTGCCCCGGTCGTGACAGGTGGTGCAGGTCTCGACGGGGACGCCGGAGTAGGTCGTACCGTGGACCGTGACCTTGGCCTCACGGGTCGCCTGGATGGAGTGGACGAGGATGTGGCCCGGTTCGTCGCGGGGGATGGATCGATCGGCGCCCTCGTAGAGCCCCTCGTTGCTGTAGGGCATGTGGCAGGCGCTGCAGCCCATGCCGCGGTAGTCCCCACGTTTCTGGCGGCCCCGCACACCGAGATGGCAACGCTCGCATTCGACGCGGAGGTAGGTGAAGGCGGCCTGCTCGGGGCTCCGGGCCACGTCGGACGGGTCCGGCGCGGGGGGGAGCTTTTCCTGGCGCCTGGGGTAGGCGTTGGGGAAAAGGGCGGCCAGCCTGTCCTTGTAGGCCCGGTAGGCCTCGGTTCCCAGGCGCTGGTGGGGATCGGCGGGGTTTTCGACGTCGTAGTTGGCCCAGCGGTGGTCGTAGCCCTCCAGGCCGCCGGCGCTCCAAGCGGTTCCCTGGATCTTGCCGGATTCGGTCATCATCAGGCTCCGCCACTGGGCACGCACCAGGTTCATGTGGCAGCGGCCGCAGGTGGCGTCGTTGATCCAGGGGCTGCCGGGATCGGGGTAGAACTTGCCGCCGTGGGCCGCGGCCTTGGTCCGGGCGGAGGGGTTGCCGCCGTGGCAGACGACGCAGCCGGCCGGGTCGCCCATCCCGGTACCGAGCCTGGCGATGGCTTCCATCATCCCGGAGTCCGCGGCGCGGATGGGCTCGATGCCCTCGTGACAGCGGAGGCAGCCGGGCTGGCCGCCCCATGCGCCGGAAGACGCCGCCAGGAAGACGAGGGCCAGGGCGGCCCCTGCGAGGGGGATGACGCGACGTGTCCAAGGGAAACTGCTTTCTGGCATGCGGACTCCGTTTCGTACCCGACCGATTGTAACCTGCGTTATTGATCATCCATCTGCTGCAGGCAGGGATGGACGGCACCTGGCGGCGTGTTCTCCATTCGCCCGCTCAACGTTCCGCAAGCACGGCTGCCTTCGCGAATCTTGCGAGAAGTCCGCCATGCACGGCGCCTCGCCCCCTTCGCGGGGAACCCTCATGGACGATGGGGGCCAACGCGGTTCGGGGAAGAAGGGAGGTGAGGGAGTCGGGAAGTGAGAAGGTCTGGGGGGTGAGAGGGTGTGGGTTGAGAAGCGCCCTGGAAGAAGGGGGAGTGGTGGTGGGGGAACCCGGTGGGCTTGGTTGATGGATGCTTCTGGGAGCAGCCCTGGCGCTGGATGTCGAGCTACGCTTCGCGGTACGGGTTCGGCGATTCAGAACGCTCCCCGGGCTATGGGATCGCCACCCGGTCGCCGTGCGGCTCTTCGCGATGGGGATGGGGACGGCGTACTACTTGCACTCCACCTGGCGCCAGCCACTGCGGATCTGTGTGTTGCCGCAGTAGGTCTTTCCCGTCGCCATGGGGTTGTTGAGGTAGGCCAGGATGTCCCCGCAGGTCTCGTCCCCGGAAGGGTAGACCTTGCAGACGCCGCTGTACTGATCGTTGGCGAAGCAGCAGGGCTTCGTCTCGTCCGAGGCCGAACCGGAGCCAGCCTGAACGGAAACCAGCGCGACGGCGAGGACAATGGCCACGATGAACAGTACGAGGCCGAGACGGGTCAGGGAGAAGGGTCGTTTCATGGTGCCGCTCCTTACGTTTTGTACAGTGTCGATCATACCACTGGGGGAGGGAGGGTGTCAGGGAATCAAGAGCTCGGGGAATCCGGAGGTGAAGAGGCCAGCCCGGATTGGTCATGAGGGTTCTTCGCGAGCGCAGGCGTGCCTGCGGCACGCCACACTCCGTCATTGCGGGGAACGGATCGACGAAGCGATCTCTTGGGCGAAGGGAGCGCCGCGCCCCAGCCCGGCATTTGCTTGGGACGAAGGAGTGGGGTTCGCTCGGCCGGTTGGAGCCGGTGGTACCCTTGGAGAGTTACATCATCCGAACGGGAGGAAACCATGAGCCGTGTTCCACTCCAGGATCCCCAGACCGCCACGGGGCGGACCAAAGAGGTCTTCGACCGGGTCGCCAAGTACTACGGCATGGTGCCGACGCTTCAGCAGGCCATGGCGCCCCTGCCGGAGGTCACGGACGCCCTCTGGACACTGAGCCTGATAACGATGAAGGAGGGCAGCCTTTCCGAGGAGCTCAAGCGGGCCTTCTTCGCCGTAACGGCCGCCGTGGGTGAGTGCGACTACTGCGTCGCAGCGCACATGCTGGCCCTCTACCGCGCTTTCCGGTGGAGCAACGAGGAGTGCGTCGAGATCATCGAGGGCAGGCCTTCGTCGCGACTGTCGGAGAAGGAAAACGCTGCCCTGGACTTCGCGCGGACCGTGGCCCGGCGGCCCGCGGCGGTCACCGACGGTGACGTCGAAAGGCTTCGCGAGCTCGGCTGGAGCGATGCCGAGATCGTCGAGATGGTGACGACGGTCGCGCTGCTCAAGTACACGAGCACCGTGGCCACCGCCCTCGACGTCCCCTTCGAGAAGGTCATGCTGCCCATGCTCGAGCAGCCGCCGTTCTCGAAGGCCCGAGGCTGACGGCTGCCGCGCCTGCAGCGAAGCGGCAGGCCGGTGCGCTACCATCCCACCTGCTGCAGGAGTGGGCCGCCGGGGCGCCGTCACGGGCGGCTCGGTGGTCTTGAAGCCCATCCGGGCTGATGCTGCCTCTCTTCCCGGCTGTGGGACGGCCTCCTGGGGAATGGGACCGGTACGGCCTGGGTTGTGGCATGGGCAAGGAGGTTCCATGGGAATCGTGGAGCGGATGAGGTTCTGGAGGGGGGTTGGCTCGGTCCTGAATACGGGGGCAGGAGCCAGGCTGATGGCCATGACCCGCGGGCTGGTCAACCTCTCGACCCGCGTGCTGCCGGGGCCGAGGCTGGACGGTGCGCCGCCGTTTTCTCCCCTGAACAGGCCCCTGCCGGAATGCCGCGTGACAGTGGTGAATACGGCGGGCGTGTACGTGGAAGGCGACGACCCCTTCGATGTCGACGATCCGAAGGGGGATGCCAGCTTCCGGGAGATACCCTCGGACGTGGTTACGGGCGATCTCCGCATCGCCCATGCCCACTACACCCACAGGTGGTGGGAGCAGGACCACGAGGTGATCCTCCCCCTCGAACTGTTGAGGGAGCTCGAGGCGGCAGGTGTCTTCCGGCTGGCGCCACGTTTCTTCAGCTTCGGGTTCGGGGGTCTCCTGACCCGCGAGTACCTGGACCCCAGAAGGGGGACGGCGCACGCGGTGGCGCGATGCCTGGCCGATGATGGGGTGGATCTGGCACTGCTGGTGCCCGCCTGACCCCTCTGCAATCGGGCCGGCGGCCTGATCGCGCGAACTCTCGAGGAACACGGCATCGCCACGGTGAACCTCTCCATCAACCTGGACATCTCCCGCAAGGTGCCGGCACCGCGGACGGTCTTCGTGCGGTACCCCCACGGGGCCCCCTTCGGCGTGCCGGGAGACCGGCTGGGGCACCTGACCGTATTGCGGGACCTCTTCTGGGCGGTGCAGGATCTCCAGGAGCCCGGCAGGATCCTCGATCCCGGCTACCGGTGGAGGCGTACGGAGTGGCAACCGGTGACGCCGGAGAGTTTCGTCCGGGAAGGGGCTGGAATGCTGGGACGTGAGGATGGGAAGAAGGGAAGGCGGGCTGTGGTCGGGGCGTGAGGCCGGTTTTTTGGGGCGAAGCTCCACCATGTCATCCCGGCCGGAGAGCGGCACGCAGTGCCGCGAAGTCGACCCGGCATCCAAGTCCATTGTCATCCCGAGCGGAGGCGCGAAGAGCCGGAGCCGAGGGATCTCCAGGGTGAACGTCCGGCACCTTCGCCTCGTTCTGGGTCTTGCCGCGGGATGTTACCCTTCGGGGCATGGGTGAGGAGCCTCTTTATCAGCGGGAGACCTATCTGGACCGGGCGCAGACGCGCGTCGTCCGCTGCGAGCCCGCAGGGGAGGGCCGTTTCCTGGTGGAGCTGGAGGACACGATCTTCTACCCCGAGGGTGGTGGACAGCCGGCCGACCACGGCTGGATCGGCGGGTCGCAGGTTGTGGATGTTCGCAAACGGGAAGGCCGCATCGTGCACACGGTGGAAGGTGCCGAGCCCGCCGGGGAGGTCCATGTCCGCCTCGACTGGGCGCGGCGGTACGACCACATGCAGCAGCATACGGCGCAGCATCTCCTGACCTCCCTGGCCTCGAGCCACCTCGGCTGGGTCACGACTGGCTTCGGGATCGGCCCCGGGGTTTCCCACATCGACCTCGACATCAAGCGCCCGCCGGAGGAGAAGCTCCGGGAGCTGGAGGCCCTGGCCGCCACGGAGATCCGCGCTGCGCGACCGGTGCGCACACTGTGGGTCGACCGGGAGGAGATGGCTCGCCTGCCGGTTCGTTCCCGGCGTCTGCCGAGCGAGCTCGACGGTCCGATCCGTCTGGTGGAGATCGAGGGGGTGGACCTCAACACCTGCGGAGGGACCCACGTGGCCAACACGGCGGAGCTGGAGACCATCTGCCTGGTGGGGACCGAGCCCATGCACGGGGGAACGCGGGTCTCCTGGGTTGCGGGGAGCCGGGTTCGCGGGCGCATGGCCGCGCGGGAGAGCCTCCTGACCGGGCTTCGGCGGATCACCGGGGCGTCGGACCGGGAGCTGGAGAAGATCGTCGAGCTCAAGCTCTCCCAGCTCAAGGAGGCGCAGGGCGAGGTGCGGCGCCTGCGGGAGCGGCTCGCCGGAATGCTCGCCGAGGGCCTGATGGGGGAGGATGGACCGGTGGTGGTGCGCCGGCTCCAGGCGGCCGCGGGCTGGCGCGTAGACAGATTTGAGGGTGCAGACGATCGACGCGGGTGAGGCAGCGAGGGGGGACGGAGACGG
>CAZXNA010000084.1:0-14839 GCA_964641295.1 uncultured Thermoanaerobaculia bacterium | reverse complement strand
GCTGGAGGGGGCTCCGGGTGGCGGCCCTGGCGGTGCTGGCCGCCGGGGCCGGGATTTCCGGGATGGGCGGGGAGCCGGAACCGGGAACCGGCTGGCTCCAGTCGGGGGGGCAGCAGTACACATTCCGCGTGGTGGCCTGTGAGCTGGAGCCCAGGAGGAGCTCTTCGGGATATGTCTGGGAGGTCTGGCTGCTTGGCGAGGGAGAACACCGCGGGAGGAAGTTCTTCGTCGAGCTCGAACGGGGACGGCGGAACGGGGAGGGACAGGCGTCGTTGCGCCTGCTCTGGATGGCGCTTCCGGCCGGCTGGTACCACGGCGCGCCGCCCGAGGGGCGGACCGGAGTGGAGGATGGGATCCGCGCTCGGACGGCCGACGGACTCGAGGCGACCGGCGCGCTGGGGCTTCTTTCGGAGCAGGTGGTGGCCGAGGGCGGCCGCGTCCGCGTTACGGGGCCGGTCCGGCTACTTCGCCTCAAGGGCGGGCGGGCGGATGCCTTCGTCGAGCCCGGCGCCCTGGAGGCCCTCTGCGGACACTGAATCTTCGGCCCTTGCCAGTGTGAGCCTCTCGACAACCTCGGAGGTTCGGGAGTCGCCCGGGCCGAGGTCGTGGCCAAGGCCGTTCGCCGCCACCCTGAGCAGTTCGAGCCCCTCGCTTCGCCGTCCCTCCAGGAGAAGACACTCCGCCTGCCACCGCCGGGCGATGTGCGCCAGTGGCTCGAGGCCCCGGCGGTCCAGGATGGCCACGGCTCGCTCCAGGTATCCTTCGGCCTCCGCCGGACGTCCCTGGCCCAGGACCGAGCGGCCCAGGCCGTACAGGGTGTACCCCACCTTGACCGCGTCGTCCGGAACGGATCGGAGCCTGAGGTCGAGGACCTGGCGGTAGACGGCCTCGGCCGCTTCGTGACGTCCGCGGTCCCGCAGCACACCGGCAAGGTTGTTGAGAACGGAGATGGTCTCGGGGTGGCTCATGCCGTGGGTCCGGCGGAAGCCTTCCAGCACCTCGCGGAGAAGCCGTTCGGCCTCGGCGCGGTTTCCCGCACCTTCCAACGCCAGCGCCAGGTCGTTGCGCTGGGTGAGGGTGTGGATGTCCGAGGGGCCGTAAACCTCCACGGCCCGGGCGTGGACCCGCCGCATGAAGACGACCTCCTCCCCGGGAGTCTTCGCCAGCCCCACCTGGGCTCGGAGGGCCTTGACCTGGAGCTCTCCATCGTCAAGCCGCTCCGCCGTGCGCAGCGCCCGTTCCAGGAGCGATCTGGCCGCGTTGCGGCGCTGGGGCGTGAGGTGGGGAAGCCCCAGGAGGAGGCTCCCCTGGAGGGAGTCGACCCGGATCGTGAACCGTCCCCGGCCCCCGTCGATCCGCCGGGCCAGGCCGCGCGCCTCCCGGAGGAGCTCGAGAGCGCGGGAGGATCCGGGAATGCCCGGGGTGTTCACGTGTATGGAGGCCGTCGTGAGCAGGCAGTCGACCAGTGCCCGGTTCCCCGTGGAGGGACCGGCCCGCCGGAGCGCGAGCGCCCGTTCCTGGACCCGGGTCGCCCGCCCGTGGAGGCTCATGCGAGTCATGCCCTCGGCGAGGGTCTCCAGGATCGCGGCCTGGACCTCGGGTTGATCCTTGAGGCGCCGCCCGGCCGCCGTCACGGCCCGGTCCAGCAGTTCGGTGACCCGGACGTCCACACCCCGAACGGCGTCGGGCCCGGCGGCCGTCAGCACCTCCTGGAGGAATTGGGCCGCCTGCTCCGCCCGCCGCCGGGAGACCTCGGCCGTGTGATTCCGCGACGCCAGGGTGCCGGCCAGGGTCAGCGACGCCAGGGCCACGGCTGCGGTTGCCACGGCCCGGGCCGGGTGGCGCCGGACAGCACGCGCCAGCCGTTGAAGGGCCGGCGTTCGCCGGGCCCGGATGGGTCGGTACTCCAGATGGCGGCGGAGGTCCTCCGCCAGCTCCGCCACGGAACCGTAGCGTTGGACGGGATCCGGATGGGCGGACTTGAGCACGATGGCATCGAGATCGCCCGCCAGGCGGTTGTTGGCCCGAACCCGGCTCGGCGGCGGCAGCTCCCGGTCGAGCCCCGGGAGAAGACTGCCGACGGGAGCGTCGCCGTCCAGGTGGCGCGGGGCCCTCCAGGCCAGGAGACGGTATGCCAGCGCGCCGATGCCGTAGACGTCCGTGGCGACGGTCACGACCTCCCCGCGGAGCTGCTCCGGGGCGGCGTAGCCAGGGGTGCAGGGGTGGGCGCCGCTCCTGGTGACGCCCTTGTCGTCGAGGGGCGAGTCCTCCAGCAGGGCCGCGATGCTGAAGTCCAGCAGTTTGACCCGTCCCTCGGGGGTGACAAAGACGTTGGTGGGCTTGATGTCCCGGTGCAGAACCAGCCGGCCGTGGGCGTAGGACACGGCGTCGCAGACCTGGAGCAGGAGGCGGGCGATCGCGGCGGGAGAGGCCCGCCGGAGGCGGCACCACCGGTCGATGGGCTCCCCGTCCACGTGCTCCATGACCAGGAAGGGGATGCCGTCGTCGGTGATTCCAGCGTCCAGGAGGCGGGCGATGCGCGGGTGCTCCAGCCGTGCCAGCACGTGACGCTCCCGTTGAAAGCGGTGGCGGAGGCGGGAGTTGTAGGCGGCCATTGGGATGAGCTTGACGGCCGCCCGCATCTCGAAGGCGCCGTCGGCCCGCTCGGCCAGGTATACGCAGCCCATCCCGCCCTCCCCGAGAAGCTCCAGGAGCCGCCACGACCCCGCCAGTCGCCCGGTCAGGACGGTTCGGCACCCCGGCAGCGGAACGGGCGGATGTTCCAGCGGGCCGCCAGTGGCCTCGGCGGCGGCCAGAAGCTCCTGGACCTCCCGGAGCAGACTGGGGTCACCCCGGGCGGCCCCTTGGACCCAGGCCGTGCGCTCGCCGGGCGGCAGTTCGAGGGCTGTGTCCAGGAGACGCTCGATCCGCTCCCAGGTCGGGGAAGCATCGTCGGGTTGTGCCATGTTTTCCAGTCACTCCATTGCCGGGCAATCTAACATATAAAGAGATTCATTCCCAGTCGCTGAAAGGAGGGGCGATCCCCCGGATCGCCGCATGTCGCATCTGGCTGCCCCTGTGTGACGGGGATGCCGCTCCCCTGGCGCGAGGGGAGCCTGGCGGGTCCGAGGCTCGGATTGCGTACCCCCTGCTGGATGACGTGCTGCCAAGGAAGAAGGGGAGGTTCCACCATGAAGGGTCTGGCGAAGCCGATGGTTGTTGGGGCGATGGCCGGGATCGCGCTCCTGGGGGTCGGAACGGCGGAGGCCCAGTGGGGGAGTGTCCTCAAGCGGGCGGCCGAGAACGCCGCGAAACGGGAGACCGCCCGCCAGGTGGATCGGGCGGTCACCGGGGCCATCCGGTGCGCCGTGGGAGAGGTCGAGTGCATCCAACGGGCGAAGAACGAGGGTAAGGAGGTCGTCATGGTGGACGACGACGGCGGGCTGATCCTCGATGAGGAGGGCCGACCGGTCATGGATCCCCGGGACCTGCCGCCGCGCTACCGGTACGACCGGGATGCGGAGGGGGGAGCGGCAGCGGGTTGGGAGGGGGCTCCGCGGGCCCCGGGCGCCGACGTCGACCCCAGCTCCGACTTCGAGGCCGGATCCCGCACCATCTTCTTCGAGGATTACTCGGCCGACAGGCTCGGAGACTTCCCCCGGAACCTGGAGCTGGTCAAGGGCAACTGGGAGGTCGTGGAGTGGCGGGGCCGGCGTCTTCTGCGGACCACCGGTCCGCGTTACGCGGCCTTCGTGGTCCGGTTGCCGGAGACCCTGCCCGAGCGGTTCACCATCGAGGCGGAGGTCTTCTTTCCCCACACCAACCAGTCGGCGGCCATTTCCATGGAGAAGAAGGTCGTCAATGCCGGTTACAGGGATCGCCAGTTCCTCCAGATCGCGGCAACCCACGGAACCGGCGTCAAGGGCCACGGCGACCGGGTGGTGGAGTCCATGGGGAAGGACCCGACGATCCACCGTCGGCTCGTTCCCATCCGCATCATGGTGGACGGCGACCACGTCAAGGTCTACGTGGGGGATCACCGTGTCGCCAACGCACCCAACGCGAGGCTGCCGAGGACCGGGCTGCTCCAATTCTCCAACACCTATTTCGCGGACCAAGAGAATCCCATGTATTTTGGACCCATCCGGGTGGCCGCCGGGGGCAGGGACCTCTACGATGCGCTGGAGACCGAGGGCCGTGTGGCCGTGCACGGCATCCTCTTCGACACCGACCGGGTCACCGTCAAACCCGGGTCGGCCGAGGTATTGGGGGACATCTCGGCCGTGCTGAAGCAGCACCCCGATCTGCGCCTGCTGATCGAGGGTCACACGGACGATTCCGGCGATTTCGACCACAACATGGAGCTCTCACGGGGCCGCGCGCAGGCCGTCCTGGCGTGGCTCGTGGAGGAGGGAGGCATCGCGGCGGAGCGACTGCGGACCGTGGGTCTCGGTCCCACCCAGCCCGAGGCCTCCAACGAGTCCGAGGGGGGACGGCGTCAGAACCGTCGCGTCGAGCTCGTGAAGTTCTAGCTGGAATCGTTCATCGGATATCGTCGCCCAGGGCGGGGGGCACCCCACCCTGCGGCAAATGGATGATGAACAGTGCGGCCCAAGCTCCTTGACACCAACGGTTCGCCGGGTGTCCATGCTCGGGACGAAACGAGGATCCCCGCCGGCCGGCCCCTCATGGTTCTGCGTTCGGAGACGGGAACGATTCCCGGGCCGGCCGCCGTCCGGTGAATCGGGGAAGGCGCGGGACCAACCGGCGGCCCCCCCACCGGGGGGGCCGGGGACCGGTCCTGGACTTCTGCACCCCATGAGAGTGGCCCCCGTGGGCGGCGCAAGACCACGGCGCGTCATGGTGCATCATCTGGAAGGGGCACGCTCCAGACGGGGGGCGTTGGAATCCGTGGACAGTGGAACCATCCCCAGCCAACGGGCTGGGCCGTGGAACATTCCCCACACCCCGCCTTCGGAGCGCCCGCCGACAGGCCGATTTCCGGCGCCGTTGCGGCCCCTCCGGCTGGCCGGCCACTGGCACGGTTCTTGTAATCCCCACGGTGCCGGGAGGCTTCGATGACTCGAGATGTGGAGGTCCAGAGAGTGACGGGGCTGGGGGGCTCCCGAGGCATGCGCTCGTTTCCGGTCCGGCTGGCCGCCATGCTTGGAACCCTCGCATTCGTGACATCCGCCGGCGTGGTTGTCGGCGCCAGCATCATCGGTTCGAAACACGATCTTTCGACCGTGGGTGTCGATCCCTACTCCGACCGGGTCTGCGTGTTCTGCCATACGCCCCACTTCGCCAACACGACCCTGCCCATTCAGGCACCGCTCTGGAACCGGTTCATCGACACCAACCAGACCTTCACCGTGTACGGCAGTCCGACCATGGACACCACCCCGGGCAATCCCAACACCACGGTTTCCATGTTGTGCCTCGGCTGTCACGATGGGACCAACGGTACAGCGGTGGTCAACGGCATCACCGGGAGCACCAAGCACGACCTGATCAACGCCCCCGGTCCGCAGGGGATGCCGGACAGGACGTCCTACCCCAACTGCCGACGTTGTCACGGCGAGATGTACGGCGATCCACCGGCAGTCTGGCAGGGAACGGACCTCTCCAACGATCATCCCATCGCCATGACCTACCCGACGACCGCCCAGGACCCCATGTTCAACACACCGCCCGATGTGGATGCCGGATGGGCCCTGGTTCCCCTCTACGCCGGGCGCGTGGAGTGTCCCACCTGTCACGATGTCCATGACCCCGCCAACACGCCCTTCCTCCGAATGCCCGGTGATGCCAGTCAGCTCTGTGTCACCTGCCACATCAAGTGAGCCGACGCGCAGGTTGGGTGTCAGGGTTGGAAGGCGAGGTGCTGGGAGCACGGGTGAGGGTGAGCGGAACACGGGGTTCGCGCTTCCCGCTGCTGCACCCTTCGCCCGGCTGAAGCGTTACCTTCTCTGACGCATGGCGGGGTGACAGCGTCTGCAATCGTCCAGGGGGAAGGCCACCGTCAGGTGACAGGCGCCGCAGAACTCTCCCTGGAGGATGTAACGCATCTCGAAGTGCTTGGTGGTCTTCTTCTTGATGTTGAAGACCTCCGGATGACAGTTGCCACAGTCCAGGAACACCTCGTGGACGCCGTGGGGAAACACAGCCGGGGGTATGCCGAGCCATTCCGCCTGGAGGACCAGCTTCTTTTGGAACTGGATCGGCTGCTCTTTGGTGTACAGCGCATAGCGTGGCTTGAGGATCCCTTCCGCGGCCACCCAGTCGATGCGGTTGCCGTAGGGCGCCTGGGGAAGATCCTCTGCAAACCTCTGGAACGCCTTCCTGTCGGAGCGGATCTTGCCCGCGTGGCAGCGGGCGCAGCTGTCCTCTTCCGTCACGGCGAAGGCCGTTTTCCCGTCGTGACATGCGCCGCAGTACATCCCGTGCCGGTTGTCCTCCTCGGTGATCCCCGTGGCCCCGGTCTTCAGCGCGAACTCCAGCTCGAAGTGGCAAACCCGGCAGCTGTAACGAGCCCTGTGCCGCCAGTGGACGAACACCACGGGTTTCACCCCGGCCTGGGTGGACGCGCGGTCCATCAGAATCGTGCCGTAGCGATCCGGCGGGGGCAATCCGGGCAAGGGAAACCGTCCCTGCGCCCACACGGCACCGGTGACCAGGGCGGCGCCCAGGAGCGCCGTCGTGGCGAGCCGCTGGAACGGCATCAGATCACCGGCTCCGTGTGGCATCGCTGGCAGTCGGCGTTGGGGAAGGAAACCTTGCCGTGGCAGGCGCCGCAATACTTGCCGTCGAAGATGTCTTGCATGGAGTAGGTGGTCGCTCCCTTCTTGATGGGGAAGATCTGTGGGTGGCAGAGCTCACATCCCGCCTCCACCGCGTGCTTCTTGTGGGAGAAGATGATCGTGGGCATGTTGATCTCGCGGGCCACCAGCTCCTCGTCGGAAGGGTCCTGGAGCTTGGGGCGCTGGAACGAAACGCCGGGCAGCGTATCGATCAGCTCGATCAGACCCCCTTCCTCGGCCTTGAGCCAGTCGATCCCATTGCCGAAGCGCTGCCGCGGCATCTTCTCGCGGAGGGCGTAGAAATCGTTCTTCATCGCGACGTTCATGCCCACGGAATGGCACCTTTCGCAGTTCTTCTTCGTGCTGCCGCTTGCCGTTTCCTCCCATGGGAAGGCGATCTTCCCGTTGTGACAGGTGCCGCAGTACATCCCGTGCCGGTTGTCCTCCTCGGTGATTCCCGTGGCACCGGCGGTCATGGCGAAACCGATGTCCACATGGCAGAGGCGGCAGGTGTACCTGACCCTGTGAACCCAGTGGGGAAAGGCAACGGCGGCGATGCCGTTCCTGGTGGAGGCGTTGTCGATGATTTCCGTCCCGTACTCGGCGGGCCTGGGACGGCGCTTGCGAACGCCGAAGGTCTGACTCATGGCCAGGGACCATGCCATGCCGCCCACCACCAGAGCTGCCACCAGCGCGACGCGGTGCCGAAATCTCATGTTCTCTCCTCCCTTCCCGGTCAGCCGAAGGGGGACCGGGTTCCCCCCGTCAATGACATCCACCCACCGTTCCACAGGAGTTCTTCCGGTACTGGCGGGTGTTGGAGATGCTCCATGTGTTGATCCGAGCCGTGTTCCCGCCGGCGTTGTACGGGGCGGGATCGGAGGTGAGGACCACCAGGGCCTTCCGGTTCCATCCGTGCGGAACGGCCGAGTGGCACCAGGCACACCTGAAGGTGCTCGGGAACTCCTTCGAATGCTCCCCGTGCAGGTTCTTGCCTCCACCTCCGGAAGCGAAGCCCGTCTGCCCGGCCTTGGTGTCCTTCCCTGCATAGGTCCGGAAATCGTGGCAGTCGAAACAGAGGCCGTCCGGTGTGCCGATGCCGCTGCTGGCGCTCCAGGGCTTGACCAGGATGGGAGCGTTGGTGGAACCGTGCGGGCCCTGGACGCCCGCAGGATCATCGCTGCCGTGGCAGTCGGAGCACACCATCGGCGAGCTCTTGGTCCAGGGCGATCCCGAGGTGAAGGTCATGTACCGGCTTGTGCTGTCGGTCCGCGGTGTGTCGTTCGCCGTGGTCCAGCCGGGCGCTTGCGTCGCCGTCTGGTCCGTCATGACCCAATGGTACGAATCGTTGTTGACGTTGAGCTCCAGCGCCTGATCGGTCTGTTCCGTCGGCGGCGAGGTCCCGTAGGCGAAGGAACTGTGGCACTTGAAGCAGACTTGGTACTCCGCGGAAGCGGTCACCGGGTTCGTGGTGAGATCCGCCGAACCGAAGGTGCTCCAACCGCCTGGCAGCGAGACGACTCCGATGCCGGTGGCGCCCGTCAGGGCGCCGGCCAGACCCGTGGCTCCCGGAGTGTGAAGGCCCTGCCGCGCCCGGTGCGGTCCATGGCAGTCCAGGCAGTTGACGTGACGATTCGTCCCGGAGAAGGTGCCGTCGTTGTGGGTGGCCCCTTCCTCGGCCGCGGTATCGTGGACAGCGTCGGCTTCCACCGGGTGGCTCGAGGCCCTGGAGATGACGGTGGCCACGTCCTTCCCCGAAAGGTCCACGCCGGTGGTCCCGTTTCCGTGGCAGTTGTAACAGACGAACGCGGCCGCGTTCCCCCCGGGGTTGGTCGACCCCGACAGCAGCTTGGGATAGTCGGAGAAGTGGACGGCCCCGAAGGGGTTGGTGGAGCTGTCCGGACGGCCGTCTCCCCGGTCCGCGTGGCACTTGGTGCAGTTGCGGTCGAAGGTGGCGCCGTCGTGGAGCGTGTAGGTCCACGCGCCGAAGCCGTTGGAGACGAAGTCGTGTGCCGAGGCGTCGTAGGCGGCCCGGTCGATGACCGGCCTTCCGGCAGCCACGGCGTTCTGATGGCACGAGACGCACATCCCACCGTTGGCTTGACCGGGGTCGAAGTCCGTCCGGGCCGGGGTCCCGGCGATGATCTGACCGTTGATGTTCCGGCCCACCGCACGGGCCGCCTGGGTCGAGGCGTCCCGATGAACGTTGTAGCCGTGGGTGGTTCCACCGGGCGTGTTGTGGACGTGATCCTGGTGGCACATGTTGACGCAGGAACGGTCCGCGGGCGCCACGCCCGAAAGGGGCGCCGTCCAGCCGATGTCGGTGTCCGTGAAGCTGTCGTTGAGGCCCAGCACCGAGCCGATGGTGTGGCGGCTGGTCTTGGCCACGGTGCCGTTCATGCCCTCCCAGATGTCGGGATGACACCCGGCGCAGGGGGTGCCGCCCTTGCTCTCTACGGCCGCGAACCCCTGATTGTGGGGATGGCAGTTGACGCAGCGGCGGTCCGCGTTGTGGGTGTGGTCGCCGGATTCATCGTTCCGGTGGTATTTCGTTCGTGTGTGGCAGGCCTCGCAGATGCCGTCGTGCCACGGGTGATTGTCCGGGGGAAAGCGGTTGCCCAGGTAACTCCTGATGGGATTCGTTCCACCGCTCCGGTCGTCTTCCCAGAAGCTGATGGTCGGCTTCCCGCTGGAGGGGGTCAGGACGCTCCCCTCGATGAGGAAAATGTTGAGGGTGAAGTGGGCCCGGTGACAGGTCAGGCAGTCCACGGCCCAGTTGCCGTAGGTGGTTCCCGTGTATTGGCTGGAGTGTGTCGGGAGGTTATGACAGTCCATGCACAGCTGGCCGCCCAGGGTGCGTCTCAGAAGCAGCCCACTCCCGGCAGGCTTGGCTCCCGAGTTCCTGACCGAGATCGTTCGAACGGCCCTGGCGACGTTGCCGGCTGCGTCCGTGACCTCGGCCGTCAGCTCGTGCAGGCCCCTGGCGTAGACGGTCAGGTCGATATCGAATTCCCAAACCGCACAGTCGATTCCACAGTCGTAGTTGGTATTGATCACCGCAGCCGTTGAGGGGATCCCCCCATCGACCCACCAGCGTATGGGCGTGGCGGCCAAACCGCCTTCATCCCAGACCTGAAGCTTCATTCGGTCGGTCCCACCGATGGTCGCTCGTTCCGACGGCACGATGAAGAGGGCGGTTGGAGCGACCGCGTCCGGGCCACAGCTTCCCAGGGTGAACGGCCCGAGGACCTCGGGATTGGGCCCGGACACCCCGTCCGGATCGCTGAAGGTCACCCGCACCCAATAGCTCTGGCCGGGCGTCAGCCCCGGTACCAGGCACTGGCGGGGCAAGCTGTCGGTGATGTTGCTGCACGCCACCGTTCCCGGCCATGTGTCGGCGGTGTTGTATTCCACGCTGGTTCCGCCGTCCCTGTTGTCGTCCCCGGTGTAATGGGCCGTCACCGTCAGTTGGGTGCACGAGGAAACGAGAACATCGGATCCCGTGACGACGGTGTCGTCCCCGGCGAATGCGGCGATCGGCAGGCAAAGCGTGAGGCTGAGAAGAACCGGCACAAGGAATCGACGCTTCACCGGCGCCGGAGACTTCAGGGGGAATCCCGGGTCTGATGCTCCATTGCCGGTACGTGACCCTCGATGCTCCCTGTCCGGGCTGTCCCCCGGACTGTCCGGTGGCGCTGTCCCGCCGGGAGCTGCGGGCCGGGGGTCGCCAGCCGTTCGGTGGGGTTGGTTGGTTCCATCCTGGTTCCGGCGTCGCCGGGGCGTCTTCATGGCCCGTCCTCCGTCAGGGTATTGCTGTCGGCGTAATGAATTCCGTGGCATGTCATGCACTGGACCATGTTCTCGGCATCCAGATTGAAGTCATTGGATTCGTTCCCGTCGGCTCCGGCAGTTCCCTGCACGGCCCCGTTTCCGTCCAGGGGAACCGGGCGATCGTAGCCCCGGCCGTTGGCGTTGAGTCTGTCCCCGACGGGGTGACTCATCCATTGCGTGGACGGGCCTTCCACGTCCTCGTGGTCCATGGCCCAGAGGGAATGGCATTCGCGGCAGAACCTGTCGCCGTTGGTGTTGTCGCCCTGGTCGAGCGGGAGACGGAGGAAGGGGTAGGAAGCCGAGAAGCGCCAGCGCTCACCGAGTGCGAAGCTTCCGCCGGAGAATGTCACCGTCAGACCGTTGTCCAGTGGGATGTCGGCGCCGATGTCGGCCTCACCGACCCATGTGGCTCCGCCGTCCTTGGAGAAACGGAAGTGGGAGTCCGCAATGGTGATCTCGACCAGATAGGACGAGCCGCCGGCGCCCGTGTAGTTTCCACCGACCGAAACCTCGCCGGTGCTCCCGAGGGCGGTGAGACGCTCGGGAGTCGATACCCGGAGCCGTCCACGGTTGCTGGCTCGTGCGCTGTGCTGGTCATGGCAGGTGGAGCAGACGAGAAGACCGTCCATGATCCGATCGGCCATCTCGGGGTTGGTGGGCATCTGGGAACCCCATCGCGCAGCGTCGGGGGTGACGTTGTAATGGTGTTCGGCCAGCGTGTGGGATGGAAGAATGGGCAGGGCGGAGGCCCGGCCCCCCTCGGTGTGACAGGACAGACAGAGGTTGGAGTTTCCATTGGCTGCCGTCAGGGTGCCGCCCGCCGCGTTGTGTCCCGTATGGCACGTCTGGCAGTCCATGTCGAAGTACCAGTGGGGCGGGTCCACTGCAAGGACGACGCTGCTCCCCAGGAGGAAGGCCAGCGCCGTGCACAGGGGCAGCGGCTGGAAGCGGCGTCGCGCGGTAATCCAGCCGAGAAGTGCCAGCCCGACAACCATCAAACCGGTACCCCAACCGCCGAGAACCGGGATGACGACGGCTTCCAGGGCCTCGCCCGAAAGCATCGTCTCAGTTGCCCCACCAGAGGTCTCGAAGGCCAGGACGGCGTTGTGGGAGCCGACGACGGCCGGTGAGAAACGAACTTCGACCGTGCAGGTTTCTCCCGACGCGAGCCGTTTCCCCGTGCACTGGTCGACCGCGACGGCGAACTGGCTTGCACCGTCTCCGTCGATTCCGGTACTGGTGACGTCCAGGAGGCCTCCACCGATGTTGGACAGGGTGATCGTATGGATCCCACTGGTGTGGCCGACGGGGACGGGTCCGAAGACGACGGTCTCGGGTGACAGGGCCGCCTGCGGCGCCTGGTCTGGAATCCCCCGGCCGACGAGAGCGACCGCCTGGTCGCCCTGTCCGCTGCACAGGAAGCGCAAGGTTCCCGTCGAGCGGCCGGCCCGGAAGGGGTTGAAGATGACCGTCGCGGTGCAGCTCTGCCCGGGAGCGAGCCCGGCGCCGCAGGTGGTCTCCACGGCGAAGGCGGCGGGCGACTCCAGGCCGTAGATTCCTACGGGGACGGTTCCCGTGTTCGTCAATCGTACGATCTCGGGTGCGCTCATCCGTCCCACGACGATCTCGCCGAAGTCCAACGTGCCGGGATCGGCCGTTGCCTGTGGGATCTGCACGGGTGTGCCGTCGAGTCGAAAGACCTGGATGCTGGACGACTGAGCCGAGGCAACCGCCAGCCGCGGGGGGGAATCCAGTAGGGTGATGCCCATTGGGACCTTGAAAGCGCCGATGCCTTCGCCGAAGGTCCCGAGGCTCTCCTGGAACTCGCCGCCGGGCCCGAAAACCTGGATTCGACTCTGGAAGGCATCGGAAGCGAAGAGGGTGTTCCCGGGTCCCACGACGAGACCGGCGATCCGAGTGAACTCGCCCGGTCCGCCTCCGAACGAACCGATCGTCCCCAAGAAATTGCCGGCCGGGTCGAATGCCAGAACCTGGGCCAGTCCCTCATCCGCTACGAGGACCTCTCCCGCGGGGGACCAGGCCAGCGCAACCGGTTCATGGAACTGTCCGGGTTCTTCCCCCCGCGCCCCCCAAGCCCGGACGACCGCACCGCTCCCGTCGAAGGCGACGACCCGGCCTGTGGATCCGAACAGAGCCCAGATGCGGTGGCCGATGGGGTCCACCGCAATGCCGGTGACCGCTCCCAGCGGCGCGCCCGGATCCAGGATGCCCTGTACTGTGCCTCCTGGAGAGAGGAGCATCAGCTCTGTCTGGGTCCCGACAACGATGCGATCGAGCCAATCCGCCGCCACGCTTGTGATACGGGGCACGGAGAGGACCCGAAGAGCTTCCCCGGTGGCGGGATTGACGAAGATCAGGCCACCTGCGCCCCGATCCGCGACGACCAGATCCCCCCAACCGTTGGCTGCCACACCGTGAGGGGTGACCAGGCCCTCGTCGAGAGCTGCCTCCGGGAGTGCAGCGGTTACGGTGAATTCGAGTGTCTTGGAAGAGCTGGCGCCGCCCGGATCGCTGGCGGTGCAGGTGACCGTTTCCCGTCCCGGATCGGGCGGAGCGTGATAGGTGGCCGTGCCGCCGGATCCGGGCGTCACCGAGCCCAGGGCAGCCGACCAGCTGAAGGTGATGGGATCCCCCTGCGGATCCTCGGCGGTGGCGTGCAACTCGGCGGTGCCGCCAACCAGCACCGGGTCACGATCGACGGTCAGGGATGTGATGACCGGCTCCTGACCGGCGTTGGCGCTGACCGTAATCACCACCTGGGCGCTGGCCGTCTGACGCCCCCCGCACATGAGCGTTCCGCTGTCCGAGAGGGTGAGGGTCACCGTCGCCGTACCCTCCGCGGAGGGTGCCCTCCAGACGGCCGAGGCGGTGTAGGGCGAGCCGCTGGCACCGTTGTCGATGTTTTCGAAGGTTCCAAGGGTGGCGTTCCACTGGGTCAGGTCCGCACGGATGTACTGGCCACACCCGGAGGTGCAGCTGCCGGGACAGTCGGGATCGTGGGCCTGTGCCGCAAGTGCCACGGCTTCCCCGGGCCTGACCACGGCGGGTGTGGCCGCGAAAGTATCGATCACCGGTTCCGCTGCCGGGGCCATGGCCGGAACGGCCATCACCAGGGCCCCAAAGAACGCTCGCCGGAGGTGGGGAATAATCCCCGGTCCCCCACCCTTGGCGGTGATGATTCCCCAGCTTTCCACGGTCGACACCTCCCCCGTTCAATCGAGCAAGATCCGTACCGCCGGCCCGGGCCGCCGTCATGACCGAGCTGGGAGTGGGGGTGCGCAAGCCTTCCGGATGGTTCCACCTCCCAAGACAGGCCATCCTGATTTGCCGCCAGGAACAATTGAGCTGCGATACAATCGGCGCACTGAGGGGGGGCGCCGATTGTCATCCATACCACGTGCTACGAGACGGAGGTTGCGCCTGCCCTGGTCTCCGCGTACCGTCGTGATTCTGGCGCCCCTGCACCTTGTGGCGTTCGCCCTGCTGTATACGGCGGTGTTCCACCTCACGGTACACGAAATCACGAAGACCTACGAAGCCGAGAGCGGCGCCTTCCTCATCGAGGCGGTGAACAGCATCCACTCCGCCATGGTGTGCTCCCAGGCCAGCAATCAGCAGGAGCGTCTGGAGGACCTGATGGCGTCCCGCAAGATCCTGGGACTGATCATCTTCGACACTTCGGGGCGCCCCATCTCCCCATCAGCACCGGCCGATCCCGAGGTTTCAGCCTTTCTCTCCACGGGCGCTGACGAGGATGTCCACATCGACAACAATGGCCGGAAGGCCACCCTGACCGCCATGGCGAGGATCCGGGCGACCGGCCAATGTGAGCCGTGCCACGCCCGCGGTGCGACCGTTGGCGCTCTCAGGGTCGCCCGGGACCTCAGCGATTCCCTGAGCGCGACCCGGCGGCGCACCGCCGTGGGTCTGGCTCTCCTCGTCGGTGGCTGGGTCGGGCTGGTCGCCGTGGTCAACCTGGGAACCAGGCGTTTCGCCACGGCTTCGGTGGACGCCCTGAAAGCCAGGGTGGCGGCGGAACCGTCCGGGCCGGTGCCCTCGTCTGCGGCGGCCCTGGGCATGGACTCCCTGTCCCACGAGCTGTACCGGAGCTTGGAAAAAACCCTTCGGGAGCACCATGAAGAGCGTACCAGCATGGAGAGCCGCTTCGAAAACGCCGAGCGACTGGC
>CAZXNA010000083.1:0-14923 GCA_964641295.1 uncultured Thermoanaerobaculia bacterium | reverse complement strand
TATCGCGGCGTGGTCGTGCCGGCGGGTGGGCGCGCCGAGGGGTAGTGGGGCGGCCCGCCTCTGGGGTGCGGGGGCGGCCCACGGGAGCTACGGCGGGCGGTGCCTCGTGGTGGACTTCGGCACGGCGGTCACGTGGGAAGTTGTCGCGGCCGCCGGGGAGTACCTGGGAGGTGTCATCGCGCCGGGACCGGGCGTGACCGCCGAGGCGCTCTTCTCGAAAACGGCCAAGCTCCCCATGGTCGCAATGGCTCCACCGCCCAGGGTGATCGGCAAGGGCACCGTGGATAGCATCCAGTCGGGTATCTTCTACGGCTATCTGGGTCTCGTGGAGGGCGTCACGCGGCGGGTGCTCGAGGAGCTGGGCGAAGCACCGGTCATCGCAACGGGAGGGTTCGCACCGCTCATCGCCGAGCACTGTTCCATGATCGATCATGTGGAGCCCGACCTGACCCTGCAGGGGCTTCGCCTCCTGTGGAGCAAGAACAGGGGTTCTGCACGGTGAATGGTCCGGGTTGTTCACCAGACGTCGTCGCGAAGAGCGGGTTGCCCGGTGCACGGCAGGGCTCTCGCAAGGGTCGGGAGCGAAGGCGTGCTCGTGGCAGGTCGGGCGGGCGAATCGGGAAAGCACTGCCAGGTGCGGCGCATCCCGCACTGCAGCAAACGGATGGTGAATGATGCAGGACCGTGAGAAGCGGCGCCGGGTCGGTCGGGAGAAGATCTACTCGAGGGTCGAGGAGTCGCTGCGGCCCCTGACCGTCCCCAATTTCATCACCCTGCTTCGCCTGGCCATGATTCCCTTCTTCATCCTGGCCCTGGCCGGTCATGACTTCCGGCTGGCCATGGTGATCTTCGTCCTGGCAGGGCTCAGCGATTCACTGGACGGCTTTCTGGCCCGGACCCTGGACATGCGATCGGTCTTCGGTGCCTACCTGGACCCCATTGCGGACAAGCTGCTGCTGTCGACGGCCTACGTTGGGTTGACCATCGACCAGGGCCAGACCGTCGTCATCCCCGTGTGGCTGACGATCCTCTCACTGTCCCGGGACATCCTGATCGTCGTCGTGGCCCTCGTGCTCTACCTGGCGGCGGGCGTCCGGCGTTTCCCTCCGTCCATCTGGGGGAAGATGACGACATTCCTCCACGTGGTCACCGTGACGGTCGTCCTGGCGGCCAACGTGTGGGCAATCCCCGGGTGGGCACCCCGCGTGTGCTTCCTGCTTTCTTTCGTCTTCGTCATGGTCTCGGGCAGTCACTACATCTATCAAGCGGCGCGAATCGTCGAGGGTGCCGACTGACCGGGCTCCGGTTGGCCCCCATGGTTCATCAGCCATTGTCGCGAAGGGCAGCAGGCGCCGGGCCTGGCAGCGCTCTCGCAAGATTCGCGAGCGCCGGCGTGTTTGCGGCACGGCGAGCGGGCGGATCGAGAAGACGCTGCCGGGTGCTGTGCATCCCGCACTGCAGCAGATGTCCGATGAACAATGCGGGTCAGCGCAAGGTCTCTGGAGGATCGAAGCTGGGCATGATGCCGTTGAGGACGCGGACGACGTCCCGGGCGATGACACGCTCCTCGTTGGTCGGGATCACCAGAGCCTTGACGGCCGAGTCCTCGGTGGAGATCTCGCCTTCGCCGCCGACCAGCTCGGCGTTCCGCTCCCGGTCGAGCTCCAGGCCCATGAAGCCCAGGTTCTGGAGCGCCTCCTGGCGCACCTCCGGGCTGTTTTCGCCGATTCCACCGGTGAAGATGACGGCGTCGACGCCGCCCATTGCGGCGGCGTAGGCACCGATGTACTTGGCGATCCGGTAGCAGAACATCCGGAACGCGACATCGGCGCGGCGGTTGCCGTCGGCGCGTGCGCGGAGCAGCTCCCGCATGTCGGAGGAGACCCCGGAAACCCCATAGAGGCCGGAGTGCTTGTTGAGCATGGTGTTGATCTGGTGGAGGGTCATCTCCTCCATGGCCATGAGCCAGGGAATGATGGCCGGATCCATGTCCCCACACCGCGTGCCCATCAGGAGTCCCTCGAGGGGCGTGAAGCCCATGGAGGTGTCAACGCTCTTTCCATGGTCGACGGCCGCCACCGAGCAACCGTTTCCCAGGTGGCAGGTGATGAAGCGGCTTTCCTCACGTTTCCAGCCGAGCATCTGGCTGGCCCGGAAGATGACGAAGCGGTGGGAGGTGCCGTGGAAGCCGTAGCGTCGCAGGTGGTGCTTCGTATAGAACTGGAAGGGGATGCCGTAGAGGAACGCGTGGGCCGGCATGGTCTGGTGGAAGGCCGTGTCGAAGACCGCCACGTGGGGTACGTCGGGGAGGATCGTCCGGGCGGCGTGATAGCCGCGGAGGTTGGCGGGGTTGTGGAGTGGTGCCAGGACGCTGCACTGCTCGATCTGGGCGACCACTTCGGGGGTCATCAGCACGGAGGAAGCGAACTCCTCGCCGCCATGGACGACGCGGTGGCCGACGGCCTCGACCTCTTCAACCGACGTCAGGATCCCATGCTCCGGATCCGCGATGGTTCCCAGAATCCACTCGATGGCGGCGCGGTGCTCGAGGACCTCCCGGTAGTCCTGGAAGTCCTGCCGGCCTGGGATCCTGAGCACCAGGCGCGAGTCGGAGAGACCGATCTTCTCCACCTGACCGGTGGCCAGCGTCTCGTCGCGGTGGGCGGCCATGCGTTCCAGGTCTGTCTCGACGATCTGGAACTTGACCGAAGAGGAACCGCTGTTGAGTACGAGGATCTTCATCATGTGCCTCCGGACGGTTGTGGGACCGGCGCGGCCGCCTCAGAGGAGGCCCGGACGATCGTCGGGCAGACGGTCGAGACGCCGCCGGTTGGTGTCGTAGGTGAAGAACCCCCGCCCGGTCTTGGTGCCGAGCAAGCCGGCCCGGACGAGACGCTTGAGCAGGGGGCAGGGGCGGAACCGGGGCTCCCCCGTTTCCTGGAAGAGGTGCTGCATCCAGTTGAGGACGCGGTCCAGCCCGACCCGATCGGCCCATTCCAGGGGGCCGCTCCGGAAGTCGTAGCCCATCTTGAGGGCCAGGTCGACCTCGGCGGCCGTGGCCACCCCCTCCATGACCACGTGAATGGCCTCGTTGATCAGCGGCAGCACAACACGGGTCGTGACGAACCCGGGCATCTCGAACACCTTGATGGGGACCTTCTCCAGGAGCCGGGCAAACTCGATGGCCCGTTCGAACACCAGATCCTTGGTCAGCTGGCCGCGAACGACCTCCACCACCCGGGTCGTGCTCACCGGGTAGAGGAAGTGCATGCCGAGGACCCGTTCGGGGTTGCGGCAGGCCGCAGCCAGCTCGGTGATGGAGAGGGTCGAGGTGTTGATGACGATGGGATGGTCCGGCGGGAGCCTCTGGTCCAGCTCCTGGACGATCTCCTTCTTGACGTCGAAGTCCTCCTGGACCGTTTCGATGGCCAGGTCGCACTCGGCCGCGCAGTCGAACTGGGTGACCCAGCGGATGCGGGAGAGGATGGCCTTCTTCTCGGCGTTGGTCAGGGAGAAGGTGGCGATTTGCCGGTCCAGGCTGGCCTCCAGGGACTCCTGGCACTCCTGGACCCGCTCGAGGGAGATTTCCTTGAGGCAGACGTTGAGGCCCTCCTGGGCCACCTTCATTGCGATGGAGCGACCCATCATGCCGCCGCCGATGATGGAGACGTGACGAAGTTCCCAGCTCATGTGCGCATTCTACCACGTTTTCCGGATTGTGAAACCCTTCACAAGTCTCCGTGCAGACCCTGCGGCGGGGACTGGCTCAGCCCCAGTTGGCGTGGGGGGGACTGTTGAGAACGAGCCAACGCCACAGGAGCTCGCCGTAGCCGACGGGCCGCATGCCCCGCTCCCTGTAGAAGGGCTGGAGAAGCTGCTGGATACGGGGCAGGTTGTAGAAGGGGACGCCGGGAAAGTAATGGTGCTCCAGGTGATAGTTGGACCAGAGAAAGAGCGTGTCCCAGAGAGCCGATCCGCGGACGAGGGTGCCCCACCGGGCGGGGTCTTCGGGGTCGATCCAGTAGTGCTGGCCCGCCCGGTTGATGCCGAACCACAGCGGGAATCCAAAGAACAGCGGCAGCAGCTGGACGCGCAGGAGGACGCCCGGTCCGCCTGTCCAGTAGAGGAGTCCCGCCGCGAGCAGGTGGATCAGCACGACGGCGAGACGTTCCCGGGCGATCCGGCGCCTGAGCTCCGGCGGATAGGTGGCGGTCTCTCTGGCGGCGGCGCGGAAGTAGATGGGAAAGAGCAGGGGGGTGAAGTAGGTCACCTTGAGGAGCCGTGAGTTTCGTTTCGGGCTCAGATGATGCCGCTTGGGGTCCTTGTCGGCGTTGCCGAGGGCTGCGTGGTGGTCCAGGTGCCACCGGCTGAACTGGGTGGCCGACAGCCCCGTGAAGGCTCCGTACACGAGACCGATCAGACGGTCCCTCCCGGCGTGGGGCCCCTGCCAGATCAGGTGGTGGAGGGCCTCGTGGAGAAGGATGGTCGCATTGAAGAACACGAGACCCTGGACGAGGACCAGGGGCACCCAGACCAAGGGGTTGGAGCTGAGCCAAAGGCCCCATGTCGCGAGGGCGAAGAGGACCAGTTGCCGTGCCAGGACGAGGAAATGCCGGGCGGGACGGCGAAGGTGCAGTTTCCGCAACTCATCCCTGGGAATGACGGCTGCGAGCTCCCGGCGGAGCCCCTGTGAGGCCTTCCGCCAGGTATCGAGGCGCGGATCGCGGGTCACCCGGTCCATGGGTCGGTATGATACACGTTCTCAATTCTTTTCTCCGGACCGTTGCGCCGGGGGGCGCGGGAAGCGACCGTGTGGGGAATGCCGCCGGGGAGGCCGGAAGGGGGAGGTCCCGTCCTTTGGTGTGTGCCGCGTCACGATCTTCCCCAAGAATTGTAGCGAATTGTCGGGGGAAGGTACTCTTTTTCCGGAAAAAAACGGTTCAGGTTTGACCCCCGCGATTGCTCTGGTATATCATGGCACATGTGAGGTCCCAATGAGCTTGGTTTTTTTCCAGGGAGGAAGTAGAATGCGCAAAACAGCATTCAGTATCGCGCTCATTTCATTGGTCCTTCTAATACCGGTCGTGGTCCAGGCCGGCGGCGTTCGCGACGTCGGTGTCAAGGCCCCGACACCGGGCATTCTCGGTCCTCCGGCCGGCATTCCCGGGGAAACCATGTTCTGGCTGGATTCGCCTCGGGACGGGGCCGTTGTTTCCGGGATCGTCTCCGTCACGGGATGGATCCTCGACGACCGTGGTGTCAGCAACATTGACCTCTACGTGGATGGCGTCTTCTTCGGCAGCGCCGACCTCAACATCCCCAGGTACGACATCATCCAGGCCTACCCCTGGATCCTCCAAGAGAACCATGCCCACCCGGGATTCAGCACCTCCTTCGATGCCGGGGCGTTGACCAACGGCAGCCACGCCCTGCTGGTCCGTGTGACCTTCGGGGACGGCTCCCAGGAGGATTTCGGCGCCCGGAGCGTGACCGTCGACAAGGGGATCAACCAGCCGCCCTTCGGTGAGCTCGAGCTTCCCGGTCCCGCCCAGCCCATGGACAGCGTCTTTCCGGTGACGGGATGGGCGCTGGACGACGGCATGGTCACGTCGGTGGAAATCCTCATCGATGGCGAGGTGGCCGGAAACGCCGAGCTGGGAATGCCGAGACCCGACGTTCACAACCGGTACCCCGACGCGCCCAACAGCGCCACGGCCGGCTTCGTTCGCATGTTCAACACCTCGACGCTGACCAACGGCGTCCACACGTTGGCCGTTCGCATCTGGGACGACCAGGGCGCGTCCCGGGTGATCGGCCGCCGCTTCGTCCAGGTGTTCAACAACGGCCGCAACCTGGCTCCATTCGGCCGGATCGAGTGGCCCATCTCCGACCACTACATGTACATCACCGGTTGCACGAACCCGGGCGGCTGGTCGGGTCCGGATCTCAACGACTACAGTGAATGGGAGCTGATCTCCGGCTGGGCCCTGGACGTGGGCAGCCGGACCGACGACGGCGGCGTCGCCTGGCTCCAGCTGCTCGTGGACGGTGTCGTCCAGAAGCAGATTCCGCAGGATTACATGTACTTCCCGCTCTTCAGGATGGACGTCAACGCCTACGGCCTGGAGCGGCCCGACATCCACCGGCTCTTCCCGGACGTTCCAAACTCCAAGGACGCGGGGTACACCTTCGCCATCAACATCAAGGAGCTCCTCTTCGCGAAGAAATACCCCCAGGGCCTCCACTACCTCAGCGTTCGTGCGGGCGACCGGGAGGGCTACGTTTCCACGCTGATGACCATCCCCGTGATCTTCGACTGTGACGACGATCCCGACCGCCCCTCCTTCGGCGATATCTACACGCCGACGGTGCTGGAACGGACCAGCGGTATCTACGAGGTCACCGGTTGGGCCAACGACTACGATTTCCTGACGGCGGTCCACATCATGGTGGATGGGGTGGTCGTCGGTGACGCCGACTTCTATCTGCCGAGCCCCGAGGTCACGGACAGGTACCCCTGGATTCCCGCTTCGCTGACGTGGAACTCCGGCTTCAGGTACCTTCTGGACACGACCAAGCTGCCGGACGGGCCGCACGTCCTGGTGGTGCGGACCGAGGACGCCTGGGCCTCCCAGACCTATGTGGGCCAGCGGACATTCATCGTGGACAACCTCAACCACTGACCGGTTGACAACGAGAGTTCAGGAACGGCGCCCCTCCGGGGCGCCTTCTTCTTGATTGTCTCCCTGATGTGGAACACGCCCGCGGCTCAGGCGAAGAATCCACCGATCCCGGAGGTGTCGAGCCAGATGGTGTCGTTCTCGACGATCAGGGGAAGCTCCCGGAGGTGGGAGCCCTCGCAGGGCCCAGCGATGCAGAGCCCGTCCTCGGGGCGGTACAAGGCGCCATGGGCTGAGCAGGCAAGACGGCTTCCTGCGGCGTCCCACAGCGTGCCGGGATCACGGTCGTCCAGTGGAATGGGCAGGTGGCGGCATTCGTTCTTGTAGGCCCGGAGCTGACCGCCGGGAAGGCGGACCAGGATTCCCTCCTGGTCGAAGGGACCCTCCTTGTAGGTGAAGCGGAGGCCCTCTCGGGGGATCTCGCCGGCCGTGGCGATCCGCTGCCTCATCTCAGAGCCCCTCCCGCCGCCCGATCAGGGCGGCACTCCGTTCGTCCAGGGAAACAAGACGCCAGGCGCCGAAGCCGGCGGGCTCGAAGATCTCCCGGAGCTCCCCGGGAGAGTAGCAGTCGCCGTCGTCGGTGTTGAGCAGCATGTTGATGGAGAAAAGGGCCGTCGAGGCCGGCCTCGTGTGGAACTCGTCGTCGAAGAAGAAGTCCCTGATGATCAGCTCCCCCCCGGCCGGCAGGGCCCGGGCCAGGCTCTGGGCCAGACGGCGGATCTTTTCCGGCCCGTAGATGTGGACCAAGCTCGAGACCAGGGCGGCGTCGCCGTTGGGCAGGGGACCCTCCATGGCATCTGCCGCCACGAAGCCGAGCCGTGCGGCCTCGGGGCGCCCGGCGGTCAGCCGGAGGAAGGCGTCTTCCGACTGGGGCACGTCGACGACGACGGCCCGGAGCCCAGGCCGGCGTCGGACGGCCTCCAGGGCGAAGCGGCCGGCGCCGCCACCGACGTCGAGAAGCACCCCGGTTCGGGGTGGCTCCACCCGGTTCCAGAGGAGCCTCGCCCCGCGCCGTGCCCCATCGTCCATGGCCCGGAGGAAGGCGTCGTGGCCCTTGGCCGTTCGCTCCGGCCGTACGGGTCTTCCCGAGAGGGCCGACTCCGCCAGGAGCCCCCAGGTTCGGAAGAGGTGGGCCTGATGGCGGAGGATGGCCACCATGGAGAGGTCGTTGCGCTCGTCGAAGTAGGGCCGGAGCTCCAGAGGAAGATGGTACATGCCATCCCGGAACTCAAGCCATCCCAGTGCGACGAGCGCATGGGCCAGCCGTCCCACACCACGCCGGTCACCCCCCACCGCCTCGGCCAGCTCCCCGGCTGTGCGGTCGGCGTTGAGCAGGCTCTGAAAGATCCCGGTCTCGACGCCAGCGAGCAGGACGGCCGAGCGCCGGTAGGCGCTGGCCTCCTCCCGGAGCCGGGCGGCGTCGATGGAGTTCTCGTCCCTCGTCATGACGCCACATGATACCGGGCTCGATAGTGACGGCAAACATCGCACGCCTGGCGGGAGTTGCGGGGAGCCCGTACAATCGCGGCACTGGGGGTGTGCGGATGGACGCCAGGTGTTCCAGGGTTCCCGCCGGTTCCTCGCGGGGTTGCGGACCCCGGGCGAGGGGACGGATTCGGCCAGACGCCTCGGGACCGCTCGACGAGGGTGGGGACGGGCCCAGGTGACGGACGCCAGGGGACGGTCCGGCGATCTGCTCTCGACGCTTCGGGAGCTGCGGCACCTGCCGGCGGCCCTGGGCCTCGTACGGCGGGCGGCCGGCTGGCGGACGACGGTCTGGCTGGTTCTCCTGGTCGTCCAGGGGGTTCTGCCGGTCCTCAGCGTCGTGCTGACCAAGCTCTTCGTCGACGCACTGGTCGCCGCCATGAAGTCGGGCCAGGTGGAGGCGGTTCGCCGTCCGCTGATGCTGGCCCTGGCCCTGGCCGCCGTGCTCCTGGCGGTGGAGGTCCTGCGGGCGACCACCCGGTGGCTGCGAACTGCCCAGGGAGAGCTGGTGCGCGACCACATCACGGCCCTGATCCACCAGCGCGCCTTGGCCGTCGATCTGGCCGCCTACGATTCCCCGGAGTTCTACGACATGCTCCACCGGGCCCGTGTCGACGCCAGGCACCGACCGGCCGCCCTGGTGGAGAACTTCGGGGCGCTTCTCCAGTCGTCGCTGACCCTCCTGGCCATGGGGGCCGTGTTGCTGCGCTTCGGCTGGTGGCTGCCCCTGGCGCTGATGGCCAGCACGATCCCGGCCCTGGCGGTGGTGGTGCGCTACGCCCTGGCGAATCATCGCTTCAGCGTCCGCATCACCGAGGACGAACGCAGGACCTGGTACTACGACTGGCTGCTGACGGCCCGGGAGGCGGCGGCCGAGCTTCGTCTCTTCGGGCTCGGCACCCATTTCCGGCGGCGTTTCGAGGCCCTCCAGTCGCGTTTGCGGGGGGAGCGGTTGGAGCTCCTCCGGCGCCAGGCCGTCGGCGAGGTGGTGGCTTCTCTGGCGGGCATGGCGGTCCTCGGGCTCTCGCTCCTGTGGATGGTGCGGCGTGCCGTGACCGGAAGCGTCACCCTGGGAGACCTGGCCATGTTCGTTCAGGCCTTCTTCCAGGGACAGAGGCTGATGCGCTCCCTTCTGGAGACCGTCGGCCAGATTTACTCCAACAGCCTCTTCCTGGGAAACCTGATGGAGTTCCTGGCGCTGACGCCCGGCATGCCGGCCGTCGAAAGTGGATCCCTCGTCCCTTCGGAGCCTGCGCCGGCCCTGGTGTTCCGGCGGGTCACCTTCCGGTATCCCGGATCGGAGGAGCCCGTCTTCCAGGATCTTGACCTGGAGATCCCGGGCGGGAGGGTGACGGCCCTGATCGGCGACAACGGTGCCGGCAAGAGTACGCTGATCAAGCTGCTCTGCCGTCTCTACGATCCGGAGGCCGGCCGGATCGAGATGGGGGGTGTCGATGTTCGGCGCATGGCGCCGGAGGAGGTGCGGCGGATGGTGACCGCTCTCTTCCAGGAACCCCTCCACTTCAACGAGACCCTGCGGCACAACGTCGAGCTGGGCGATCTCCGGGCGGGAGATGGGGGCCGTGTGGAAGCGGCGCTGGCTGCGGCCGGAGGTGTTGGGCTCGTGGAGCGGCTGCCCAAGGGCCTGGACACCTTGCTGGGCCGCTGGTATGCCGGCGGCGAGGAGCTCAGCGTCGGGGAGTGGCAGCGGATCGCCCTTGCCAGGGCCTTTCTCCGGGATGCTCCCGTCGTGCTTCTGGACGAGCCCACCTCGGCCATGGACTCGTGGGCCGAGGCCGAGTGGCTGGGGAGGTTCCTGCGGCTGGTCAAGGGCCGGACGGCCGTCATCGTCACCCACCGTCTGACGACGGCGCGAAAGGCCGACCTGATTTGCCTGATGTCCAGCGGCCGAATCGTCGAACGGGGCTCCCACGAAGAGCTGCTGCGGGCCGGAGGCCGCTACGCGGAATCGTGGAGGCGGCAGATCGGTTGAGGACGCCTGCAGGGGACAGAACTCCGCACTCGAACAACCCGGATCGCCGAACGGTCCGAGGAGAACCGAACGGCGTGGCTTTCGTATAGAAAGGAGACGGCGAACGCCCGTAACACCGGGCGGTGACTGGACACGCCGGATCTCGGAGGACAAGTGGAAGCTGGGAGTCGTTCACGATGAGGTGGAGTGGTGTCGCGCTGCTCCTCTGCCTTGCATTGGCAGCGCCTGCAGCCGCCAGAAGGGAACAGGAGAAGCCGGGGCCCAAGGGGATCGTCATCGAGGCCGTTCGCACGGAGGAGACCGTCAAGATCGACGGGGTCCTCGACGAGCCCATCTGGCGCCGGACCCAGAACGTGCCGCTGCCCTGGGAGGTCTACCCTGGGGACAACATTCCCGCGCGGGTGAAGACCGAATGCCGCATCGCCTTCGGGCGGGGCGCCCTCTACGTGGCCTTCGTGGCCCACGACCCCGACCCCTCGAAGATCCGCGCCCATCTGACCGACCGTGACGGGGCCTTCAGCGATGACTTCGTCGGGATCATCGTCGACACATTCGACGATCAGCGCCGCGCCTTCGAGTTCTTCGTCAACCCCCTCGGGGTCCAGATGGACCTGGTGCTCAACGATGTCAGTGGTTGGGAAGACGGGTCGTGGGACGCCATCTGGATGTCGGCGGGCCGGCTGACGGACGAGGGCTACGTGGTCGAGATGGCCATACCTTTCTCCTCGTTGCGCTTTCCCATGGGGAAGCAGGTGCAGACCTGGGGGATCAACATTCTCCGCATCTACCCCAGGGACCAGCGGTACACGTTCGCGTCCCAACCCAACGACCGGGATTTGAGCTGTCAGCTGTGCCAGGTGTCGCAGTTGACGGGCCTGGAAGGGATCGAGCCGGGCCACCAGCTGGAGCTCGATCCGACCTTGGTGGCCAGCGCCTCGGCCGAGCGGCAGGACTTCCCCGACGGCCCCATGGAAACGGGCAACCCCACCGTCGATCTGGGCCTGACGGCTCGGTGGGGTGTAACGCCCAACGCCACCATCTCCGCCACCATCAACCCGGACTTCTCCCAGGTTGAGGCCGACGCTGCCCAGCTGGATATCAACCGAACCTTCGCCCTGTACTATCCCGAGAAGCGTCCCTTCTTCATGGAAGGCTCGGACTACTTCGATACGCCCCTGGGCGTCGTCTACACCCGCATGATCGAGGACCCTTCCTGGGGCCTCAAGTACACCAGCAAGGCGGGCCCGAACACCCTCGGCGCCCTGGTGGCCCAGGACGACGTGACCAACCTGATCTTCCCGGGGAGCGAGGGCTCGTCGGCGACCAGCCTTGACCAGTCCAACGTCTCCGGGATCTTCCGCTACCGCCGGGATGTCGGCGCCACGTCGACCCTTGGCTTCCTGGCGACGGGGCGGAGCGGCGACGCCTATCACAGCGCCGTAGCCGGCGTCGACGGTTCCATCCGGCTCGGGCCATCGGACACCATCAGCTTCCAGGCGCTGGGCAGCAGCACCGGGTATCCGCAAGGGATTTCCGAAGACTACGAACAGCCCGAGGGGGACTTCACGGGAGGCGCCCTCGAGCTGCGCTACGAGCACGACACGAGGAACTGGAGCTGGGACGCCACCTACCGGGATGTCACCGGTGGGTTCCGCGCCGATCTCGGCTTCATGCCACGCGGCGACTACCGTTTTGGAAAGGTCCGGGGCAGCCATACGTGGTGGGGGGACGAGGGGGCCTTCTTCAGCCGCTTCCAGCTCGGGACCAACTACAACGAGACGAGAACGCAATCGGGAGCTCCGCTTTCCCGGGAGACGGAGCTCTGGACCTCGTTCAACGCGCCGGGCCAGACCCACGGCTTCATCAACCTGAGCTCCGGCGAGCAGTGGTACAACGGACGGAGGTTCGATGCCGACGGCGCCATGGTCTTCCTGTCCACCAGGCCCACCAGCGCCTTTTCCTTCCGTGTGTTCGCCGTTGCGGGAGACGGTATCGACTTTGTCAACACCAGGCCGGGCGATCAGCTGACCATCCGTCCCGGCATTGTGTGGCAGGCGGGGCGGCATCTCCGTCTGGACCTCTCCTCGACCTACCAGAAGCTGGACGTCGCCGGCGGACGGCTGTTCCGGGCCAGCCTCAGCGAGCTGCGAATGGTCTACCAGTTCACCGTGCGGACCTTCGTCCGGGCCATCCTCCAGTACTCCGACGTCTCCCGGAACCCGGATCTCTACGACGACCCGGATCTGAAGTCCAGCTCACGAGACTTCTTCGTCCAGCTCCTCTTCTCCTACAAGGTCAACCCCCAGACGGTGTTCTTCCTGGGCTACTCCGAGGGCCGCCAGGGCTGGAACGGCATCCACATGCTCTCCACCGACCGCACCATCTTCCTCAAGATCGGTTACGCCTGGTTGCTGTAACCCGCAGTGTTGATCAGAGGTCGTCCCGCCCTGCGGCAGAAGGATGGTGAGTCATGCGGGGCAGGGGGTCAGTGCCCCTTGTTGAGGTGCTCCTCCCACTCCCACCGGTTCCACCACTCGGCCTCGATGCCGCGGCAGGTGACGGTGAAGGCGGAGCAGATGATGCAGCCGGAACCGCGGATGACCTCGGGGTCCTCCAGTGGCTCGTAACGCTCGATCAGCTCTTCCCCAAGTCGGCGGGCGGCTTCCTCCTCGGAGGTCATGGGGCGGTCCTCCAGCTCGAAGACCCCGGCCCGGGGCAGGCGTTCCTCGGCCTCGATGAAAAGGACGCTGTTCTCCTTGTCGATGTGCTCCCAGAGTATCCGTGCCATCTCGGCGGCGACCTCGCGGTCGGCCTGCTTTTCGAGGCGAGTGGTCAGCTCCCCGAGCCTCTCGTGCTCCTCCTGGATGATCCGGATGGGAGGGCTGTCCGGTGGTATCTCCAGGTGCTTCACCATGGCCGGGATCAGGATCTCGTCCTCCCGGCCGTGGTGGAAGCCGCCGGAGTAGACGCGGAAGAAGGTGGCGAACCTTGCGGCATCGGCCTCGTCGCCGTCACCGACCGCCCAGTGGTAGAGAGAACCCGCCACACGGTCGATGAATTCGTGCTCGGCCTCGAAGGCTTCGAGAATCTTCATGTCATACCTCCCTGTTGGGGCCACGGGAAGGTCTCGAAGAGGTCGCAGTCTTCCCCGGAGCCGCTGGCAACGAGAACCAGGACGCGCTGACGTCCATTCCCTTCCGTCACGTAACAGTGCTGGACGATGCCGCTGCACTCGAAGCGCTCGTCCACGGGGTCCCAGGTCATGCCGGCGCCGCAGAGGGGGCAGGATGGCGTCTGGCTCATCGAGGGCTCCTTCCCCGGGCCACGACCTGTGCGGCCCCCGGCCCGCGGGGATCGGCCGCAGCCTCGACCCGCGAGTCGGGCAGGACCCGGACGGCGTTGACCCGGCCCATGCTCGGAACGATCCGGATGTGGTGGCCCATCCGGCGGAGGGCGGCGGCCGTCTCCGGGGCCAGGGCATCCGGCTCGGCGTCGATCCGGTCGGGTTGCCACTGGTGGTGGATCCGGGGACGGTCGACCGCTGTCTGGAGGTCGTCTCCATGGACGATCACATTGAGCAGCACCTGGAGCGTGGCCGTCGGGATGTGTGACCCGCCGGGGGAGCCCAGGGCGAGCACCTCACCCCCCTTCCAGGCCACGGTGGGGCTCATGGAGGAGAGCATGCGGCGTCCGGGCGCCACCGAATTGGCGTTTCCCTGCACCAGGCCGAACTGGTTCGGCTGGCCCGGGACCGTGGAGAAGTCATCCATCTCGTTGTTGAGGAAGAACCCCAACCCGGGGACCACCAGGCCGCAGCCGAAGGCACCGTTGAGGGTGGTTGTCAGGCTGACCACGTTTCCCTCGGCATCGGCCACCGAGAGGTGGGTGGTCTCCATGCGCTCGGCCGGGGTCACGCCGGGCCACGGCTTGACGGTGCTCGACGGCGTCGCCCGTTGGGCGTCGATGTCCAGGGCCCGCCGGCTCAGCCACTGGGGTGCGAGGAGCTGGGAAACACCGACGGCGCAGGTGGACGGATCCCCCAGGAGGTACCGGTCGGCGTAGGCGCGGCGCCAGACCTCCACCAGCAGGTGGTCGGCGTCGGCGCCGAACCGTGCCGTCCGCTCCCAGTGGAGGCGCTGGAGCATGCCGGTGCTCTCACCGAGGATGAGCCCCCCCGAGGAGGGGAGACCCATGGACGCGACCTCCCAGCCCCAGGCCCGGAACCGCACGGGTTCCCGCCAGAGCGGTTGATACGCCTGCAGGTCGGCCGCCCGGAGGACACCACCGTGGCGCCGCGATACCAGCTCGATGGCCGCGGCCGCGGGACCGCGGGTGATGGCGTCCGGACCTTCCTTGGAGTATGCCTCGAGAAGGAGCGCGAGCTCGGGAAGGCGAACGATGGTCCCCGTCCTTGGCGGTTCGCCTCCGGGGAGCCAGACGGCCGCCGTTTCCGGGAAGCGGGAGAGAAGCTCACGGGATTCCTCGAGCGCCCGGGCCAGCCGCTCGCTGACGGCGAAGCCGTCCCGGGCCAGCCAGATTGCGGGAGCGACGACAACGGGCCACGGGAGCTTGCCGAAACGGTGGTGCAGGGCCCACAGTCCGGCGGGGCTTCCCGGGACGCCCGCCGCCAGCGGGCCGACCAGTGAGCTGTCGGGGACCGGCCGGCCCCTGGAATCGAGGAACATGTTCTTTGCCGCCGCCGCCGGGGCCGTCTCCCGGAAATCCAGGCTGTAGGCCTTGCCGTCGATGCGAAGAACGGCGAAGC
>CAZXNA010000082.1:0-14952 GCA_964641295.1 uncultured Thermoanaerobaculia bacterium | reverse complement strand
GGGAAGGCCTGAAGCTGCGCGTGGGCCAGGAAGTCGTGGTGCGCGTGCCCGCGCGGTGGCGGGCCGGTGCGGGGTGCGCCCTTTTCCGCGACTTCCGCCGCCATCTGGAGGCAGCCCGCCAGCGCCTGGAGGCCCTGCAAGGCTCCGCCGGGCTGGCCCGCCTGCCCCAGCGCCTCCGGCACCTGGCGGCACGCCTGGAAGTGTCTCACCGGCTGAGGCCCGCCATGGCCCACGTTCTCCAGGATCGCCGGAGCCGTCTCGCCGCGGCCGAACGCATGGCCCCGCGCCTCGGGGCCCTTGCGGCCGATCGCCGTCACCGGCTGGAGCGGGCCGAGGCCTCGCTGCGCTCGGTGCCACGCCGCCTGGCGGCCTCCGGCCACCGCAGGCTCGTGGAAAGTCGTTCCCATCAACTCATCCGCGGCATGCGGACAACCCTGGAGCGCCTCGGGGCCCGCCTTGGGGCGGCCGAGAGCAGCCTCGGCCACCTGAGCCCCAGGGCCGTTCTCCAGCGGGGCTATTCCATCACGTCGGTGGAGGGTGACTCCGCGCCCCTCCGCGATCCCGGCCGCGTCACGCCGGGTACTCACTTGACGACCGTTCTTGCCCGCGGCATGCTGCGATCGGTGGCCGTCGGGAAGACGCCGTCGCGCCGCCGCAGGAAGGGCACTGCTGCCCAGGACCAGCCGGGCCTCTTCGACGGGGAGGAAGGAACGCCATGAGCGAGGACAAAACGAATCCGGAGCGTTTCGAGGACCAGCTGGTCCAGCTGGAAGAGATCGTCGCCCGGCTGGAGGATGAGTCCGTCGGGCTGGAGGAGGCCCTGGAGCTCTTCGAGAAGGGCATGGCCCTCTCCCGTGCCTGCCGCGCCCGCCTGGAGGAGGTCGAGCAACGCGTGGAGCGGCTACTGGCGCGGGAGGACGACGGAGAGCCCGGCACCGAACCCATGGAGGTCGAGACGCCGTGAACTTCCGGGAGCTCCTCGATCGCGAGCGGGAAGCCGTCGAGGCCGCCCTCGATCGGGTGCTCCCCCCGGCCGACGCCTGGCCGAGCCGCCTCAACGCCGCCATGCGCTACGCCGTCTTCGCCGGGGGCAAGCGCGTGCGGCCCATCCTGGCGCGCCTGGCCCACCGGGCGGCCGGCGGCGATCCCGACGACATCACCGAAGCGGCCTGCGGCCTCGAGCTGATCCACACCTACTCCCTGGTCCACGACGACCTCCCGGCCCTGGACGACGATGACCTGCGGCGCGGCCGCCCCACCGTCCACGTGGCCTACGACGAGGCGACGGCCATCCTCGTGGGCGACGCCCTCCTGACCGAGGGTTTCGGCGTCCTCGCCCGCCACCCGGAGGGGGAGCGCTGGGCCACCCGCCGCGCCGAGGCGATCTCCCTGGTGGCCGAGGCCGCCGGAGCCCTGGGCATGGTCGGGGGCCAGGTGGAGGACCTGGAGGCCACGGGCACCGTCCGGCCCGGCGATCCCGGCGCCGCCGACCGCCTGGACCGGATCCACCGCCACAAGACCGGCTGCCTCCTGCGCGCCTCCGTCGAACTGGGGGCCCTCCTGGCCGGCGTCGACGGGCCCGACCGGGCGGCGTTCCGGCGCTACGGTGAGCGACTCGGGCTGGCCTTCCAGGTCTCGGACGACATCCTCGACGCCACAGCCTCCGTCCAGGAGCTGGGCAAGTCCCCCGGCAAGGACGAGGCCGCGGGCAAGCTGACCTACGTCACCCTTTACGGCCTCGACGAGGCCCGCCGTCTCCGCAACGACCTGGAGGCCGAGCTGGTCGATCTGGCCCAGCATTTGGAAGGCCACGACGGAAACCTGAGCGCCCTGGCCGTCTACGTCTGCCGCAGGAGCTCGTAACCCCGGGCACCGCCACGTCAAGAGATGGTCAATGGTCGTCCGGCCCAGTGGCCGCCGGAACGGGTTTCGGATACTCTCGTGGACGATGTTGCGGCGACGAACCTGGCTGCTGGTCCTGCTGGTCCTGGCGCTCCGCGTCGTCACCCAGGGGTGGGACTCGGGGCTGCTAACGCCCCACCCCGACGAGCGCCAGGTGGCGTACGTGGCCGAGCGGGGCACAGGATGGTTCAGCGACCCCGGCTTCTACGCCTACGGATCCCTCCACTTCCACCTGGTGCGGGCGGTCACGGCGCTCGAGGGGCGCCCCCTCCGCTACGCCGGCCTGCTCCGCGGGGGCCGCACCCTCTCCCTTGCGGCGTGCCTGTTCTCCATCCTCCTGGGCTTCTGGCTCGCCCGGCGCGCCTGGGGGGAACGAACGGCCGCCCTCGCCCTCCTGCTGGCGGCCTTCGTCCCCCTGGACCTCCAGCAGTCCCACTACGCCACGGTAGAGGCCCACCACGCCTTCTGGGTCATGGCCGCCCTGGCGGCCCTGTGGTGGCTGGCACGCTCCGCCGTCTGGCCCGCGGCCCTACTGGCCGGGGCGGCGGCGGGGGCGTCCCTGGCCGTGAAGGTTTCCTCCCTTGGACTGGCCGTGCCCGTGGCTCTTGCCCTGCTTCTGGCCGCCCAGCGCCGGGGCCCCCTCCGGGCCGCCGCCCTGGGCTCCGCCGCCCTGGCAACCGCCGTCGGCGCTTTCTGGCTGGGCCAGCCCTGGGCCTTCCGCGGCGGGCATATGCCCCTGGCCGCGCTGGCCGGTTTCGCCGCCGCCGCCGCTCTCCTCGCCCTCGCGGAGCGTACCGGCACGTGGACCCGGATCGGCCTGACCCTCGCCGCTCCACTGGTGGCCGCCGTTGGTCTCCTCGTCCACGGCAACCCGGCCATGCTCCTCAATCCCTCATGGCTGTACGGCGTCGGCGAGCAGGTCGCCATGGTGGCCGGGCGGGCCGACCTGCCCTACGTCCGCGTCTACCGTCACACCCTGCCCTTCCTCTACTCGCTCCGTGAGCTGGGGCTGTGGGGCCTGGGGCCCGTTCTCCTGCTGGCCGCCCTGGGCGGAGCGTGCTGGGGGACCGTGATCGTGTTTCGCCGCTGGCGCCGCTGGATCGAGGGCCACGCGAACGACGGCATGGTGCTGCTGGCGATCCTCCTGGCGTGGGCCGTTCCCATGGCCCTGCGGCTGGCGACCCTGAGGGTCAAGTACCTGCGCTACTGGGAGCCCCTGGTGGTCCCGGCGGTGCTCCTGGCCGCCTGGGGGCTGAGCCGCCTCAGGTGGCGGGGCCGCGCCGTGCGGGCGGCAGCCGTCCTGCTGACCGTGGTCTGGGGCCTGTCCTACCTGGCGGCCTTCACCGAAGCCCACCCTCACCGGACCGCGGCACGCTGGCTCAACTCGGTCCTGCAACCGGGTCAGACGGTGGCCTTCGAGCACTGGGACGAGACCCTCGACATCAAGCCCGGGATCTCCCGCGTGGAGCTGCCCTCCTACGAGCTGCCCGACGATGCCGGAAAGGTGGAGGCCTGGTGTCGCAACCTGGCCAAGGCCGACTGGGTCGTCATGACCTCCAACCGGGTCCGCCGGACCGTGCTCGCCAACCCCGAGCGCTTCCCGAGGACGGCCCGGCTCTATCGCCTTCTCCTCTCGGGGGAGGCCGGCTTCGAGCCCCTGACGACGGCGCGGCGGGGACCGCACCTCCTGGGCCTGCGCTTCCCCGTTCAGATGGCCGACGAGAGCTTCGTCAACTACGACTTTCCCAGGGTCGTCATCCTCAAGCGGGTGGAGACCGTCGACGCCGAGGCCCTGGCCCGGCGGGTTGGGCGGCCGCTTCCGTTCCTCGAGGCCATGGGCCCCGGGGCCGTGGAGCGGCGCTTCGTCGATCCGCTGCCGGCCATGGAGCCGCGGCCCGGCGCGGCGGCCCAGCTGGTGGCGGTTCTGCTGTGGCTGCTGATCTTCGGAGGTGCCGGCGCCGCCGCCTGGGTGCTGCTGCTGCCGCTGCTCCGCTCCTGGCCCGACGCCGGAGCCGGGCTGGCCCTGACGACGGCGTGGATGGCCTTGGCCTGGCTCCTGTGGATCGGCTCCGAGGTGGGAATCTGGCCCGCCTCGGCGGTCGCGGCCACCGTCCTGTGGCTCCTCCTGTTGGGCGCCGGCGCGTGGCGGGCCCTGGTCATTCGGCGAACCCTGGCCGTCGTCTGGCGGGCCCGGTGGCGCCGGATCCTGGCCGTGCTCGGCGTGACGGCCGCCGTCGGGATCCTCTTCCTCGTCGTTCGTGCCTTCAACCCGGCCATCTACTGGGGCGAGAAGCCCATGGACCTCTCCTTCCTCAAGGCCTTCCTGCGCGCCACCGCCTGGCCGCCCGGGGAGCCATGGATGGCCGGGATGCCGCTCCACTACTACTATTTCGGCGAGGTCCTGGCAGCCACACCCATGAAGATCGCCGGGGCCTGCGCCGCCGTGGGCTACAACCTGATGGCGGCCACGGTCCCCGCCCTGGCTACGGCGGTCCTGGCCTCCTTCGGGCTGGCCATGGCGGCGAGGCGCCGGGCCGCGGCCGCCGTCCTGCTGCCCCTGCTGATCGTCCTGACCGGCAACCTGGCCTGGCCCTGGCTGATCCCCATGTTGAGGGCCCACCGCTACTTCGACCTGTGGTGGGCCACCTCCCGGGTCATCCCCGGCTTCGCCATCGACGAGTACCCCCTGTGGACGGCGCTCTTCGCCGACCTCCACGCCCACTTCCTGGCCCTTCCCGTCCTCCTGACGGCCCTGGCCTGGGGGTACTGGACCGTCCACCTGGGGCGGGCCCGCCGCTGGGTGCCGGCCTCGGTGCTGACGGGGATGGCGGTGGCCGTGCTGGCGGCCACCAACCCGTGGGACGTCCTCGTGCTGACGGCCGCCCTGGGCGTCGGTGCGCTGACTGCCAGTGGACGGCCGTGGAAAGGGCAGCTGCGCCTGGCCCTGGCGGCCCTCGTGAGCGTCGCGGCCGCCGCGCCCTTTCTCGTCGAGCTGGTCGCCTGGCTGGCGGCCGGCGTCGGCGGGCGAGGCCTGTTTCTGACCCAACAGGATTTCGCCCCGGCCTGGGCCGTGCTCCGGCACTTCGGCGTCTTCCTGCTGCCGCTGATCGCCGCCGCCGTGCTTTCCGGGGGATGGTGGCTCCTGGGGGCCCTGCCCCTGGCCGGCGCCGGGGTCGTCGCCGGCCTGGGCTTCCACTCTTCGGCCGCCGCCCTTGGACTGGCCCTGGCGCCCCTCTTCGCGGCCGCCTGGGCGGGCACGCGGGACCGGGGCCTCCGGCTGGCCTTCTCCATGGCCGGGCTGGGGATGCTCGTGGTGGCAGCGGCCGAGCGGTTCACCCTGATCGACCGGATGAACACCCTGTTCAAGACCTACAACGGCGTCTGGATCCTGCTGGCCGTCGCCCTGGCCCTGATCCTGCTCCGGGGCGCCGGATGGCCCAGGCGCCTTGCCCTTCTCCTGTGGATCCCTCTCGAGATCGTCGGCCTCGCCAACATCCCCCTTGGGATCTACCAGGGCTGGACCCAGCCCAAGGCCGTTTCGCCCCGCCCGACCCTGGACGGCGAGGCCTACCTGGGCAAGGACGACCCCCAGACGGCCTTCGCCGCCTCGATCCTCAACGCAGCCGCCCGGCCCGGGGACGTCATCGCCGAAGCAGCGGGTCCGGCCTACCAGGAGTACACCCGCATGGCCATGCACACGGGGTGCGCGACCGTGGTCGGATGGGAGTGGCACCTCCAGCAGCGGGGCCAGGATCAACGGGAGATCGCCGCGCGCCGTCACGACCTGCAGATCCTCTACGGCGGGAGCGACCCGGCCCGCCGCCGGGCCGTCCTCGACCGCTACCGGGTGCGGTGGATCGTCTTGGGCGACCTTGAGCGAAGGGCCTACCTGCTTGGACGGGGACACGTCTTCTCCCGGATCCCGGGCGTCGTGGAGATCGGACGCCGCAACGGCATGGCCGTTTACGAGGTCCTGCCCGCAACGGCGGCCGCTGGGTCCGAGGAGCGAACGCCCCTGCCACCGGGTTTGCGGAAGCTCTCCATCCTGCCCGTGGAGACGGCACCCCGCCTGCGCGCCCTCTCCCGCAACGCCGCGGGCGGCGTCGCCGTTCTTGGCGGCGGCTCCGTGGTGCGCCTGGACGACCGCGGCCTCCCGGTCCGCGCCGCGCCGCCCCCTCCCTGCACCACCGTCGGCGCCGTCCTGTGGAAGGGCCGCATGGTGGCCGGCTGCGCCGAGGGACCCGTTCTCCAGCTGGGGGACGGTTGGGAGGAGATCTCGCGCCCGGGGCGCCTGGCGGGCCTGACTTCGGCCAAGGACCTGTGGGCCTGGGGCCCCGGCGGGGTGTGGCGAAGCCTCAGCGGGAAGGCCTGGCGCCGCTTCGCTCCCGGACCGGTTACGGCGGTGGCGGCCGCCCGCGGCCGGGTTGCCTGGGCCACGCCCACGGGTGTGTGGCGGGCCACGGACGGACGCCGGACCAAGTTGCCGCCCCCCGGCGGCACGGTCCGCTCCCTTGCCTGGGAGGGCCCCGACCTGTGGGCCTTGACCGCGACGGGTCTCCAGCTCAGCGGCGGCGCCGTCCTCCCCTGGCGTCCGGCCTTCCCGTCCCTCCGGGTCGAGGCCATGGCCGGCGAGGGCGGCATCCTCTGGCTCGGTCTCGACGACGGCCGCCTGGTGAGCCACCAGCGGCCTCCCTGCGCTTCCCCCTGGCATGGGGAACGAGGTTCCCAGCGAGGCCGGCTGGCGGAACCACGGGGTGTGGCCGTCTCGCCCGACGGCTGGTTCGTCGTGGCCGACACCCAGAACCACCGGCTCCAGTACTTCACCCTCTCCGGGGCCTGCCTGGACGCCCGCGGCGAAAAGGGCTCCGCGCCCGGACAGTTCCGGGAACCCTCTGGGCTGGCCCTGGCGCCCGACGGGACCCTCGCCGTAGCCGACACCTGGAACGGCCGGGTCCAGCTGCTGGAGCCGGATGGCTCGGTACGGACCGTCGGACGGAACCTGTTCGGCCCCCGGGGCGTCGCCTGGGCGGGCGACGGCAGTCTCCTGGTGGCCGACACGGGGAACCGGCGCCTGCTGCGCGCCACGCCGCCCGGGTGGAAGCTCCAGACTCTCGCCACCCTGGACGGTCCCGTCGTCGGCCTGACCGTTCTCGGGGGGACCGTGGCGGCCGCCGTCCCCCAGAAGGGGATCGTCGCGCTCATTGACTTGAAGAGCGGCGCCACCGTGCGGACCCTCGAGGTGCCCGGCTGGAGGGACGGCACACAGCAGGAGGGCTACCTCCTCGAACTGGACCCCGGCCGGCTCCTGGCCTCGGCGCCCCGGCCGGGCGAGCTCTGGCTCCTCGATCCCCAGGGACGCAGAAAGCCGACCCGCATCGCCTCGGACCTGCCCAGCCTTACCGCCATGGCCCTCCTGCCCGACGCCCGGGTCCTGGCCTCCGAAACCTTCGAGAACCGCCTCGTCCGGATCCCGGTCGAGATGAAGACCGGCGAATGATGCGGGCGAAAAAACAGCGTCTCGACCAGCGGATGACCGAGCTGGGCCTGGCGACGACACGCGCCCGGGCCCAGGCCCTGATCCTGGCCGGCAAGGTGCGGGTCGACGGCGCCCCCGTCACCAAGGCCGGCACCCAGGTGGGTCCCGACGCCAGGATTGAGCTGGTCGAGCCCGACCACCCCTGGGTCTCCCGCGGCGCCCTCAAGCTCGAGGCCGCCCTGGACGCCTTCACCATCGATCCCTCGGGCCTGGACTGCCTGGACATCGGGGCGTCCACCGGCGGCTTCACCGATCTCCTGCTCTCCCGTGGCGCCCGGCGGGTCATCGCCCTGGACGTGGGCCGGGGGCAGCTGGACTGGAAGCTGCGGACCGACCCCAGGGTCACCGTGCTGGAGGGCGTCAACGCCCGGCACCTGGGCCCCGGCGACCTGCCTTTTCCCGTCCAGCTGACCGTCGTGGACGTGGCGTTCATCTCCCTGCGCCTGGTCATTCCGCCCCTGCTGCCCCACATGGAGCCCGGCGCCCGGCTCGTCTGCCTGGTCAAGCCCCAGTTCGAGGCCGGCCGTCACCAGGTGGGCAAGGGGGGCATCGTCCGGGACGAGGCCGTCCGGCGGCAGGTCATCGACACCACCGTCGCCGCCCTCGAGGGCCTGGGTCTTGAGCTCCTCGGCGTCGTTCCCTCGCCCATCCACGGCCAGAAGGGCAACCTGGAGGAGCTGGCAGCCTTCCGGTGGAAGGGCATCGCCTCCGGCGATTGATCGGATATGGGGGAAAACGCAAAGAGGAGTCCGCGATCATCGGCCCGAACCGCCAGACTTCTCCTCTCTCCTCTTCTTGCGTCTTGGCGCCTTGGCGTCTTTGCGTTGAATTCCTCCCTGAAGGAGTGCCCTGCGCCTCACACCTGGCCCAGGGTCGGGAGCATGCTCCCGGAGGGCGGTACCGGCAGCTCCTCGCCAGCGCCGACCACCCGCACCTCGAGCTCCGGCGGATCGTCCAGGGTCCTCTTTACGGTGCACTGGTTCGCCGCGCGAATGACGGCGTTGTGGTACTTCTCCGGGAAACCCTCGGGAAGCTCCACGTCCAGCACGATCCGGTCCAGCCGCCCCGACCCGTCCCGGAACCACCGCTGGACCAGTCGCAGCCCCTCCGTCGGCAACCCCCGCCGCTCGCAGAAGATCAGCACGTAGATGCCCGCGCAGGTGGCCATGGACGCCAGGAAGAGATCGTAGGGCTCGGGAGCCGTCCCCTCGCCCCCGTACCGCGGACCCTGATCCGTCTCGATCCGAAACCCCTTGTAGTGCGCATCCACCCGCTTCCCCCCGGGAAAGCTGACCACCATCTCGTTCTCCATCGAACCCTCCCATGCCGCCGGCGCGGCGGACGGGGATTGTAGCGGATCGCGTGGGATCTCGAGCCGGTGCGACGGACGATCCTTCCGTCGTCCCGGATCAAGGTCACCTTGGACGGGGCGTGTCGACGGGGAATCCACCCGATCACTGTAAATAGCCAAGAGAGCGGATCTGCTTCACCACCTCTGGTTTGAGGAGGACAGTGGGCGAGCGAACCCGCGCTGCGGCCCCTTCCACCTCGTACGTTCGCGCGCGGAGGTCGAGGACCTCTTCGATGCCGGTACCGGTCAGATCGTGCTGTTCCTTCGGATCACGGATGTCGTCATACAGCTCCTCGGAGCCACCGGACCAATGCAGAAGAGCGTAGCGGCCGTCACGAACGGAAACCACGAGCTCCTTGCCGCCAACAAGGATTTCCGAGACTGCCTTCCGGTTACTCTTGGATCGAGCTGCACCGGGGATCTTGTCCTGGATCAGGGACAGGAGGCTGCAGCCATCGAGATCCGATGGTTCGGGTCCGGAACCTCCAGGACCGTCGAATTCAAGGAGTGTTGGCAGCACATCGACCAACCTTACCTGCTGATTGAGCCTCTTCCCCCGATAACACTGGTCCGGGAGCTTGATGATCAGAGGAACGTGCACCAACTCGGCGAAGGGCGGCTTCCCATGATCGAGGAAGCCATGCTCCATGAAGCCGTCCCCATGGTCGGAGGTCAGGACGATGACGGTGTCGGAATAGGCACCGCGTTCCCGAAGCGTCCGGAAGAGACGCCCCAACTGGGTATCGACGGAGCGGATTGTACCGTCGTAGGCATCGACCAGCCCGGCCAACTGCTCCGGGGAGATGGGCCGTTGCCCGCGGTTGACCTGGAGGATCCACCGGCCCCAGGCCTCCCAGTTCATGGGCGGCAATTCCGTCCGCCCTGCCGGGTCCCGAAACATCGAGTCGAAGGGCGGGTTCGGATCATAGGGCCCGTGAACGTTCAGCAGATGGAGGTACGCGAAGAACGGAGTCCCGTCCCTTCGTCTGGCGTGCCAGTTGAGGAAACGGTCGATGATTCTCCCGCCGACCTCCTGCTTTCTCCCGTGGAGCTCGGTGTACTCTGCGAAACCCTGCTCGAAGCCGAGCCCCTTCCTGAGCATTCTGTTCTGGAACCATGCCACACAGTCGTAGCCGTAGTCGCGCAGCAGCTCGGCGAGTGTCGTATATTCCTGGGCGAGACGGTGCGTCTTGAACCGGTCGGAATCGGCCTTCAGACCTCCCCAGTACATCCCGTGGTGGTGGGGATACAGACCGGTGAAGAGTGAGGCGATGCTGCAGCTCGTGAAGGTGGATTGGGCGATCACCCTCTCGAACAGGACGCCGTCATTCGCCAAGGCATCGATGGATGGTGAAGTCGCCCTGGGATACCCGTAGCAGCCGAGATGATCGGCACGCAATGCGTCAATGACGATGACCAGTATGTTCTTGGGACTCCGGGTCCATGGTGCCGTTCCCCGGAAGAGCCTGCACGAGGCGGGAGCAAGGAGGATCAGCACTGCGATCAGCGCCAGGCCATCCCGAATGATCGTCCTTCCACGCTGACTCCGGGTATCCGTTCGGACCTTTCTCGATCCCACGGGTAGATTTCCCATGTTGTTATTAATCCTTATCGTTCATGGCGCGGGATTATACCGCACGAGCCTTTCCATGTGCCCGGCACCAGGGTCCCAGGACCCGCGAGGGGACACCTCCCGACGATGGGTAATGGCGCCAGGAACGACGGAGTTTCGCGCCGCTTCGATCGGTGCTTCCTCGGTACGTCGCATGAAGCCGTCGGGGCGTTCCCCGTCGTCCAGACCTCGCCCACGCCATCGGGAACCGTCTCTTGCCAGCGCGCGGGGTGCCCGAAGTCTCCCATTCCCGGTGGCCGGTCCAGCATGGGGAGATCCCCGGGCGTGCACCCCCATGGTGGGTTGACGGGACATGGCCCGGCCGATATGTTGGGTTATACGTTGCAAAAAAAGCACAGGGCCCCCGAGCCACGTGAGGAAAAGACAACGATGTTTGGGTTCAGCTGGAAGCTGCCGATGGACACCCGATCGTTGCTCCTGTGCCTTGGATCCTTTCTGTTCCTGTTTCCCGCGTTTTATGGAAACAGCTGGCACATCGTTAGCCGGAAGTGGCTGGACCACCACACGATCCGCATGGAATGTTTCATCGTGGGACGCATGGTGCAGTCACGCCAACACGGCATACTCTCGGCCGGCGGGTTCCCGGGCCAGGGAAGTCCGACCGGGCGATACCCCCGCGATCCGGATGCGTCACGCCGCTTCCAGTATCGTGCCTACCTCGAGGGGCTCGATTTCAAGTCCTACTGGTCCTACAAATCCCAGATCGGCGGCCAGGGGATGTTCTTCAGCCTGTTGGACGGGTTGATCCCCCTGCCACCCCAGAAAAGGCTGGCGGTCCATTATGGGGTCACTTCGTCGTTCCTCGTTTTCTGTTTGATCACGGTGGTGCTTTGGTTCTACTGGGAACACGGTCTCTTCCCCGCACTGGCCGTCCTTCTTTCACTGGGCCTGTCCCAGTGGCTGTTCCTGTTCGGTCGAGACCTCTGGTGGTCCACCTGGGCGTTCTACCTGCCAATGGCCGTGCTCATGCACTATTTCAGGCGCCACCCAGACTTCGGCGCCCAGCGGGCCATGGCCATCGCCGGGCTCGTGTTCCTCGTCGTCTTCACAAAATGTCTATTCAATGGCTACGAGTACATCACCTCGACACTGATCATGATGGTGGTCCCGCTGGTCTACTACGGTGTTCTCCACCGGTGGGGGGTTTCGAATCTCAACCGGCGCCTTGCGTTGGTCGCCACAAGCTCCATCCTTGGAGTCGCTCTCAGCATCGGCATCCTGTGTCTTCAGATCGGGGCCGTCAAGGGTGGGTTCATGAAGGGCGTGCATCACATCGTTTATTCCCTGGAGAAGAGAACCTACGGGAACCCCGCCGATTTCCCGACGGAGTACAGGGAGAGCCTGGAGTCGAGCGTGGCTGGAATTGTCTCCGGTTACCTCGACAGGCCGTTCCTCACCCACACGACTTCCCCGTATTTCATCCTCCGCTACCGGCACCTGGTGGTCCTCTTTCTGGTGGCTTCGGCTTTCCTGTTTTGGCTCGACAGGGGCCTCGAGGGATGGGAGAAGAGGAAGAACCGGGTTCTCGTCCTCGCCACATGGTTTTCCCTTCTCGCGCCCCTGTCATGGTTCGTGATCTTCAAGGCCCACTCCTACATCCACACCCACATGAATTCCATCGTCTGGCAGATGCCCTTCACGTTGTTCGGCTTTGCCGTCTGCGGCTCGGTCATCCAGGCAGCGCTACCGATTATGTGGAGCCTCGTCAACCGGCGAAGCACCCGCGCCGGATGACTGGCGAGAGCTGATCCATCAGGGGACGATTCGAGCTGCTCGACGGTTTGACCCGGAACATTCACCAGTCTTCCGCCGGAAGGTGTGATGCACCGCGACTGGCGACGTCTCCTCGACCCCTTCGCTCAGAGCAGATCAGCGCGGTTGGAGATGGGGCCGCGGTAGTTGTTGCGGAGGCGGACCTGGGCGACCTGGGGGCCGAAGCCGCGGTAGGTCTCCTTGATGCGGGTCAGGGCGTTGGACCGCCAGTCCACGTAGGGGTTGTCGATCTGGATGGGGTCGAGGCACCCCGCCAGCAGCACCTTGGAGCTGTCGCAGAAGCGGCTCATGAGGGTCTTGGCCAGGTGGCGGTCGCCGTTCTGGAGCTCGTCCACCGTCACCAGGGACTGCTCGATATCCAGACCGCGCAGCATGGAGGTGGAGAGCATCTGGAGGCGGCCAGTGGCCTGGAGCTCCTCCAGGAAGTCGTGGTCGTTGAGGTGGGACAGGGAGCGGATGGCCTGGAAGAAGGGCTCCAGCCACGGCGTCAGCTTGGCCTCGTAGTCGCCCGGCAGGTAGCCCATCTCGTACTGGGAGGAGGCGTGCTCGGGGCGCAGCATGATGAGGCCGTTGTCGTAGCCCAGCTCGGGCGCCAGGGACGCCGAGCGGGAGGAGAAACGGAGGGCCGTCGGCTGCCCCACCAGCAGGTAGAGGGCGGCCGCCATCATCAGGCGGGTCTTCCCCGAGCCGGCCGGCCCGTCCAGGACGACCAGCTGGACGGTGGGGTCCAGCATGAACTCGATGGCCAGGGTCTGGAAGGGGTCACGCGGGGTCATGCCGAGGATCGCCCGGGGCTTGTAGACGTGACGTTTCCGGTCCCAGTACTGGGCGTGCCGGAGATCTGCCAGCCGTCCGGCGTCCAGGTCCACGCGCGTCAGCAGCACGTGCTCGCCGCAGTGGAGCACGACGCCGGCGTTCCAGGCGGCCTGGTCCCGGAGCTCCTTCGGGAGAACCTCCAGGGGCAGGAACCGCTCGCCGGGATCGCCGCTGGCCAGGAAGAGGTCCCAGACCTCCGGCTCCACGTCGGCCTCCAGGGTCCCCGTGTAGACCTGGTCGACGCTCTCCAGCTCGATCTTCCCGTAGCGCAGGTTCTCCGCCTCGATGCCCACGGCGTCGCACTTGAGCAGAACGTTGGAGTCCTCGGAAATGACGACGACCCGGTACGACCGTTCCGTCGACTGGGCGGCCACCTGGGCGATCCTGCGGGCGCCGGCCAGGATCAGGTTGTCCCCGGAGCTGTCCGGGTAGGGGAGCATGGTGTCGCCGTCGGGCTCCCACGCCAGGATGCCGCCGCCGGGGGTTGGCCGGAAGGTGTATCCGTTGATCCGGTCGCTGAGGAGATCCTCCATGTGGTGGTGGATCAGCTCGCGGTTCCGGTAGTCGAGGATCTTCCGTGTCACCTGCCGCGCCGCGTGCCGGACCCCGTCGGACTTGGAGCGCGAGGCCTGGAGGCGTCCCAGCTCTTCGACGACCTGGTGCAGGAGGACGACGACGTTGCCATCGGTCAAGACCTGGTCCAACCCATCGGGGTTTTCGATGAGAGCGGAGGTGTCGGGAATGTAGATCGTGCCCGAAAGGCCCGGTGAAGCTTCCCTCATTTCCCGCAAAGTGTACCACGAAGCGCCGGCGGTGCGCTCGGCCGGCCTCGAGTCCGGCTCCGGTGGCCTGCCGGCGGCTTCAGGCGGGCGGTGGCTGTCCGAGCTCCCGGCGGCGCAGCACGTCGCGCAGGGCGATGAGGAAGGCCTCGCTGGTGGGGAAACGTTCCCCCGGATCACGCGCCGTCAGGCCCGCGATCAGCTCCCACACGTCGTCGGGGATCTGCCGTTTGAGCTCCTTACGTTCCGGCAGACGCCCCTCCAAATGGGCCTGGAGCTGCTCGAGGGGGCTGGAGCCCGCGAAGGGCAGACCACCCTCCAGCATCTCCAGCAGGAGGATCCCCAGGGCGTAGAGGTCCATCCGGTGATCCACGGGACCGCCAGAGATGGCCTCGGGCGCCGCGTAGGCCGGCGTGCCAACGAACACGGAGGTCGCCGTCAGTCCGACCCCCCCCTCGATCCGGGCGATGCCGAAGTCCATCACCACGAGGCGGCCGTCCGGCAGGATCATCAGGTTCTCGGGCTTGAGATCCCGGTGGATGACGCCCTTGGAATGGGCGTAGTCCAGGGCCTCGGCCACCTGGCGCGCCAGGTCCAGGGCCTTCTCCAGCGGCAGCTGTCCGGCCGTCCGTAGAAGCTCCCTCAGGGTCGTGCCCCGGACCAGCTCCATGGCCAGGTAGGGGGTCCCCCCCTCGTCGCCGGCCTCGAGGATACGGACGATGTTGGGATGGTGAAGCTGGGAGCCCAGTCGCCCCTCGCGTAGGAAACGCTGCCGGAAGCTCTCGTCGTCCAGACAGTGCTCGTGGGGGACCTTGAGGGCCACCTGGCGCCCGTCCGAGACCCGGCGGGCCAGGTAGGTCGTCGCCATGCCGCCGCTCCCCAGCCGTTCCTCGACCACGTAGTGTCCGAAGGCCCGGCCCGCCATGGCCGTGCGCGGTGCGGACCCGGCCGGTGTGGAGGGCCGCTCCACCGGGTTCATCCGCTGGGTCGGCGTCACCTCCAGCAGGTCGTCCGGCATCCGCCGCCTCCGGAGCACCAGTGCCAGGGTCACTCCCGCCAGCACCAGGATGCCCAGCAGGAGTAGGGCCGTTGGGCCGAAACGCGTCGCCGGTGAAGCCGCGCCCGCCGGTGGAGAGGGCGGCAGGGCGACGGGGGGGGAGGA
>CAZXNA010000081.1:0-14981 GCA_964641295.1 uncultured Thermoanaerobaculia bacterium | reverse complement strand
CCCAACCGAGCAGCTGCCTGCCTTGTTCACCCCCCGCCGCCCGCCACGTGCGCCCCTCGCCACTTCGTGGCACGGGTACAGTGCCGGGAGCGGGCCTGGACGACGACGCCGCGCCGGGCCATCTCGTCGAAGATGTCGCGCCCCTTTGCCGCCTTGACGGCGGCGTGACGGGAGAGCTCGCGGCCGGCCCCGTGGGCGCAGGAACCCCAAGAAAGCTCCATGGCCCCCGCCGTCCCCACGCAGACGTAGCTTGCCCGGCCCATGTCGCCCGGGATCAGCACGGGCTGGCCGGCCTCGCGGTAGACGGCTGGCAACTCCGGATGGCCGGCGGGGAAGGCCCGCGTTGCACCCTTGCGATGGACGATCAGGCGGCGCCTCGTTCCGTCGGCCTCGTGCTCCTCGAACTTGGCGATGTTGTGGGCCACGTCCCAGACCTGGCCAAAGCCCAGGGCACCACGGCCCTGGCGCAGAACCCTGGAAAAGGCCCGCTCCACGAGACCCAGCATGGTCTGCCGGTTGGCCCAGGCGTAGTTGGCCGCGGCCGCCATGGCCGCCAGATAGAGCCGCCCCTCCGGCGAGCGGACGGGAACCGCCACAAGCTGGGGGTCGGGGAGCTCGATCCCGTGCCGGCCCGCCGCCCGGATCATGTCACGCAGGGAGTCGTCGCAGACCTGGTAACCCAGCCCGCGCGATCCGCTGTGGAGCATGACGGTCAGCTGGCCCGGGAAGAGCCCGAAGGCCTCGGCCACCTCGGGCGCCAAGAGCTCCTCGACCACCTGGAGCTCGATGAAGTGGTTGCCCGAACCGACGGTGCCCACCTGAGCCGCGCCACGCTGGCGAGCCCTGTCAGAAAGGGCCGAGGGGTCGGCGCCCGGAAGGCACCCGCCGGACTCGGTCCGTTCCAGGTCCTCGAGCTCGCCGAAGCCGGCGTCGACCGCCCACGCAGCCCCCCGGGTCAGCACGCGGTCGAGCTCACGGGGACCCAGGGTCCGGATGGCGTCCGAAGAACCCAGCCCGGCCGGCACGGTCCGGGCGATCTCCTCGGCCAAACGGCGAAGCCGGCCGCCGAGCTGCGCGGCTTCCAGGTCTGTCCGGACCAGCCGGACGCCGCAGTTGATGTCGTAGCCGACACCGCCCGGGGAGACGATGCCTTCCCGGGCGTCGAAGGCCGCCACGCCTCCGATGGGAAAGCCGTAGCCCTGGTGGATGTCCGGCATGGCCAGGGAGGGACCGACGATACCCGGTAGGCAGGCCACGTTGCACGCCTGACGGAGGGCGTTATCCCGCAGGATGGACGGCATCATACGCCGGGTGGCGAAAACCAGGGCCGGCGCGTTCATGCAGCCGTGGGCCTCGATCTCCCAGATCCCCGGCTCGATCTCCTTGGGCTCGGGTCCCGTGTAACTCATACCGTGAATGTAAAGGCCCTCCCCGCCCCAGTCCACCGCCGCCGGGGTAGAATGACCCCATGGACGCCGATGCCCGCCGCCCCTGGCTCATTCTCGCCGCCCTCGTCTTCATCGTGCTGCTGATGGCGGGCGGGTACCAGTGGCGGGAGGCGGGGCGGCCGATCCTCGTGGAGGTGCGCGTGGTCACCGCCGGGTCTCACGATCCCGTTTTCCGGGACGGCCCACGCCACCTCGCGCCCGGTGAGGGCCTCCAGCTGGCCGTGGCCCTTCGCCTGAAGCAGCGGGGACGGGGAGAGTACTGGATCAGCCCGGCCAGGGAGCTGGTCCTCGGCGGCGTCACGACCCGTCACGACGTCACCTCCACGTGGCCGGACAGCGATCGGTTCCTGCGGGTTCACTGGTCCACCATTGAGTGCAACTTCCTCGGCGGGGAGCTCAACGCGGGCAACATCGCCGAACGTCTGACCTACAGGACCTTCCTGGCGCCCGAGCTGGGCCGCGACCCCCTGGTCGAGGCCTCCATGGAGGCCCACAACGACGACTTCCTGGGCGAGCTTCCGCCACCGCCGGACCCCGCCCCCGGGACCCTGCGCTTCCGCGCCCGGGTGGAGGTCGTCGCCAACGAATCGGACATCCGCCCGGTCCAGGCCCTCAGCTCCCCCGGCCCCGAGGCCATGGCGGACCCGCGGATCCCGACCGTCAGCCGGGACCTGGCGGCACCGGAGGGGATCGATCCAACGGCGGGGCAGCTCTTCCTCCTGCCGGGCTTCGAGGTCCCGCCCGGCGACATGAAGGCCGGCGAGGCCCTGGTCCGCGTGACGGGTCACGACATGGCCGGCCTGGCCGACGCGCGCCTGGCCGTTTCCTCTTGGACCTTCGCCGCGACGGCCGTCTCGGGATCCGCCTCCCTCGATCCCCTGACCCTTCAAGGTCTCGGGACGCTGACCATCACCTCCCACGGGCTGCTCCACAACGGGCACACCCTGGCCTGGGGCAAGACCGTCCACGCCGGCGATCTCCTGGAGATCGGGGGCCACTGGATCGTCCTGGAGGCCGACGACGGCAACGGCACCCTCGATGGGGGGGACCACGTCCTCCACTGCTGGCGGCGCCCCCCCCAGTCCGTCAGGCTGATCGATGCCCTGGACATCGGCGCGCAAACGGCGAAACTGTACCGGCACGGTGGAAGCTGACTCCGCCCGACCGCCGCTCCTCCGGGTCGCGGACCTGCGCATCGAGGTCCCCGAGAACGGTCACCGCAGGACACTGGTCGACGGGGTTTCCTTTGCCGTCGGCCCGGGCGAGCGAGTCGCACTGGTCGGTGAGTCGGGGTCGGGCAAGAGCCTGACGGCCCTGGCCTGCCTGGGCCTGACCCCCGAGCCCACCGTCATCGCCGGGGGCAGCATCCAGGTGGACGGCGCCGAGCTGATGAATCTGGACGAGGCCAGCGCCCGGCACCTCCGCGGCGGCCGGCTCGCCCTGGTCTTCCAGGAGCCCTCCTCCTCCCTCAATCCCGTCCTGTCCATCGGCTACCAGATCCGCGAGACACTCCACGCCCACCGTCCGATGGACCGTGGGGCGGCGGTTCGTGAGGCCCTCGGGCTCCTGGAGGAGGTCGGCCTGGAGCCGGCCGGCGAAGTGGCGCGCGCCTACCCCCACCAGCTCTCGGGCGGCCAGGCTCAGAGGGCCGCCCTGGCCGTGGCCCTGGCCGGCGCACCATCCCTCCTGATCGCCGACGAGCCGACGACGGGGCTGGACACCACGGCCCAGCACGCCATCCTGGCGCTCCTCCTCCGGCTCTCCACGGAGCGTTCCATGGGGCTCCTGTTGATCACCCACGACCTGGCCGTTGCCGCCGTGATCGCCCGCTCCTGCCGGATCATGTACGCGGGAGAGATCGTCGAGACGGGGCCCATGGACGGCATCCTGTCCGCTCCCATCCACCCCTACACGCGCCTCCTCCTCGGCCGGACGGCCGTGCAGCGGCCGCACGCTCCCGCTCCCCTCCCGGAGGCCCCGGCTGCCGGTCCCGTGGCCGGCACGCCGGGATGCCGTTTCGCGCCCCGTTGCCCCCTTCGTGAACCCGGCTGCGGCACGGAACACCCCTCGCTGGCTCCCGCCGGGGAAGGACGGACCGTCCGCTGTCCGGTCGTCCTCAGGAGACCCTCGCCGTGACGGCCGCGGCCCTGGAGGCCACCGGCCTGCGCAAGAGCTACCCGCGGCGCGGCGTGACCGGAGACGGCGTCCGGACCGTGGTCCTGGGCGGAATCGACCTGAGCGTCCGCTGGGGCGAAAGCTGGGGGATCGTCGGGGAGTCCGGAAGCGGCAAGAGCACCCTCCTGCGCCTCCTCCTGGCCCTGGAGGCTCCGGACGCCGGGGAAGTTCGCTTCGACGGCATCCGGATCACCGGCCTACCGGACCGCAGGATCCGCCCCCTCCGCCGCCGCTTCCAGGCCGTCTTCCAGGATGCCTACGCCTCCCTGGACCCCAGACTGAGCGTCCGGAGCATCGTCGGGGAGCCGCTGCTGGCCCACGGACTGGCGTCGGGACGAGCCGTGGACCGGCGTGTCGGGGAGCTCCTCGAAGCCGTCGGACTTCCCCCCGATTTCAGCCAGCGGCGCCCGACGACCCTCTCCGGGGGCGAGCGTCAGCGGGTGGCCATCGCGCGGGCCCTGGCTCCGGGCCCGGAACTCCTCCTGCTGGACGAACCCGTCTCGGCCCTGGACCTCTCCTTTCGCGCGCAGATCCTCGAACTTCTTGACGGACTCCGGAGGGAGCTGGGGCTGACCACGGTCACCATCTCCCACGAGCTGGAGACCATCCGCCGCCTCTGCGGCCGGGTGGCCGTCATGTACCGCGGGACCCTCGTGGAGACCGGTCCTTCCAGCGCCGTCCTCTCGGAGCCCCGTCACCCCTACACGGCCCTGCTCCTGGCCGCCGAGCTCCAGGCGACCCCGGACGCCACACTGCCGGTGCTTCCAGACCCCCCACGGGACGCCGGACCGTGGCCTCCGGGCTCCTGCCCCTTCGCCCCCAGATGTCCCGAGGCCGGACCTCGCTGCGCCGAGCACCCGCCGCTTCTCGAGGTCGACACGGAACACTCCGCCGCCTGCTGGAACGCCGTTCAGTCCTCTCCGAGCCGGCGGCGGTAGACGTAACGTTCCAGGAGGGGCAGGTAGGCGGTCCACGCCTCCTCCGTCTCTCCGCCCGAGCCGATGGCGTCCAGCATGCCGGACACCTTGGCGTCCAGGTTGTCCACCATGTGGACCAGCTGGGCCTCGGGCGTCTTGGGCCGGCGCGGGGAGCCATAGGCGTACTCACCGTGGTGCGCCAGCAGGATGTGCAGAAGCTGGCGCCGCGTCTCCTCGGGGAAGCCATCGAGCTGGGCAATCTGCCGGTCAACGAAGAGCACCTCCATGGGGAGATGGCCCAGCAGGCGGCCCTCGTCGGTGTACTCGATGCTGGGCCCCACCTCCAGCTCCCAGATCTTTCCCAGGTCGTGCAGCAGGCATCCGGCAACCACGAGGTCCACATTGAGCCGGTAGTGCTCGGCAAGGGTCTTCGCCACGGTGGTCATGGAGACCGTGTGCTCCATCAGTCCGGAGCGGTAGGCGTGGTGCATGCTGCGGGCGGCCGGCGAGATCCGGAAGCGCTCGGAAACATCGGGGTCGGAGAAGATCCGGAACAGCAACTGTCGCAGCCGCTCGTCGCCGACCTTCTCCACCAGGGCCATCAACCGGTTCCACAGGAGGTCGGGGTCGACGGAGGACGAGCGGATGAAGAGGCGCTCGTCGACCTCCGTCGGGTCGACGACCTGGACCTGGCGGATGACCACCTGGAGGCGCTGGTTGTAGCGCTGGACCTGACCGCGGATACGAACCACCGAACCCGGCGCCATGATCTTGAAGAACTGCTCGGCGTTCTCCCACGCCAGGGCGGCCACCTGGCCCGTCCGGTCGGCCAGGACGCCGGCCAGGTAGGGTCCCCCGCCCCGCCGTTGGCGAAGCTCCCGCGAGCGTACCGCGTAGCTCTCCTCCACGTCCGTTCCCGGCCGGAGATCACGAATCCACGAGCGCTTGTCAGTCACCGAACTGTCCCGCCAACACCTTGTCGACCATCTCGGGATGGGTCTCCACCAGATACTCCTGCTTCAGCCGGTTGACCAGCCCCTCGCTCTGCTCCCGGAACCGCTCCGCGGAGATGTTCCGGCGGATCTGCTCCCGGACCTGCTCGAATGGGGTGTAGCCCGACTCCGAACGGGCGACGAGCCGGATGATCTGGTAGCCCCCGGCCGTCGAGAAGGGGCCGGCCACGTCGCCGTTCTTCATCTTGGCGACGGCCGAGCCGATGTCCTCCCTGAGGTCGGCGACAGGGATCTCGCCGAGATCCTGCACCTTGACCCCGGCCAGGGTCGCCTCCGCCTGGACGTCCGCGCCGTTCTCCAGGCGTGACACCATGCCCAAAGCCCGGGCCTGGACGGCATCCCTGTCCTTGCCGTCGTCAGCGACCGGAAGGAAGATCTGTTCCAGATGGACCTTGGCCGGCGTCTTGAAGTGGGTATCCTTGTTCTTCTCGTACTCGTTGCGCAGCTCCTGTTCGGTGATCTCCTCCGGCTGGATCTCACTCTGGGTCACACGCTGGAGCAGCATCTGTTTGCGGTAGCGGGCGCGCAGCTGGGCTTCCGTCAACCCCGCCTGGTCCAGAGCCTTCTCAAAGGCGTCGTCGTCCGTCAGATGGTTGTCTTTCCGCAGGTTCTCGATGGCCTTGTCGACGTCCCTGTCGTCGATGCTCATCTTCTTCTGCTTGGCCCGTTCCATCAGGATCGCTTCGGTCACCATGGTCTCGAAAGTCTGGTGGGCGAAGCGCTCGAGCTGGTCACGGCTCAGCTGGCGCCCCAGCTGGCCAAGGTCCTGCTTGAACCGCTTCTTGAAATCCGAAACCGTGATGATCCTGTCATTGACCCGGGCCATGATGGCCTCGACCACCTGCCGTTGTCCCGCTTGTACGGTCCCAAGAACCATCACTGCCAGTGTCACCGTCAAAACCATCCGTCGCAGCATCAGAAGCCTCCGAGTAACGGCCATGGTACCTGAACCACAGCCGATCCGTCAGAACTCGAACCCCGATCTGGGTCGCCAGCCGGTCGACACATCCGGAGATCCACCGCCGTGCAGCGTCCTCCGTCAGCTCTTGGCGAACCGTGTCCTCCACCGCCCGTTCGTCCCGGGCCGCACCAGGGTACACCTCCAGGACCTGGAAGAGATGGTAGCCCGAGGGTCCCTTGACGGGTCGCGAGATTCCGCCGGCCTCGAGCCCGAAGATGACCGTCTCCAGCTCCTCGGGCAGGGTGCCCTTCGTAACGATTCCCAGCTCGCCCCCCTTGGCGGCGTTGGGCGCCAGGCTAAGCTTGCGGGAGAGCTCGGCGAAGTCCTCGCCGGCCAGCAAACGGGCCCGCACCTCCCTGGCCTCCTTCTCGCTCCCGACAATGATCTGCCGCACATGGACCCGATCCGGCTGCTGGCCCTCGAGAGCGGCCTCCACCGCCTTCCGGACCACCTCCGGCGCCGGCGTCGGCGCCTCGCCGCAGACCTCGGGCACGAGGCTCCGGATCATGGCTGCCCTGCGCCCCGGCTCCACAGGGATGGCGAAGCGCCGCTTCCGGCGCGCCGCCGCCGCCAGGATCTCCTGGTCCAGATACTGGTCCAGGAGGCGAGAGGCCACCCGGTCGTCGATGGTCTTCCAGCCCTCGCCCACCACAGACTCCACGTACCCCTGAAACGACTCGATCTCAATGTTGTGCCGGCCCACCTGAGCAATGATGCTGGCACCGGGCGAACGTTTGCACCCGGTCATGAGAACTGCCGGCGCCACCAGGAGGAGCGCAAGCCGCACCCTCCGCTTCCAGCCGTAGTCACCCCTTCGAATCATCGAACCCGCTCCATCGGCGCAGCGTAGCATGTTCCCCGGCGCGCCGGTCACCCAACCATCCGGGACAGCAGCCCTGTCAGGGCGCCGAGGGCCTCCACCCCGCCGCCTCCGGGAAGCACCAGCTCTCCCGACGGCTTGACACGGGCGCCGGGCCAGTCCTCCAGGGCCTCTCCGAGCCCCTTGGGCAGCGGCCGGGCCGAGTCCAGGTGGAGCGTCCAGGTCTGCCCACGCCGAACGACCTGCACAACGCCAGCCCTCCTGGCCTCCATGCGAAGGCGCTGGGCAGAGGCCAGGAGCTCGAGGGCGGCGGGGGGCTCACCGTAGCGGTCCCGGATCTCCGCCAGGAGGTCGGCCAGGGCTCCCTCGTCGTCACAGGCGGCCAGCCGCTTGTAGAACGACAGGCGCAGGGACGGCTCGGGAATGTAGTCGCCGGGGAGCTGAAGGTCCAGGCCGAGGCGCATCTCCACCTCGATGCGTTCCGTGAGGGGGCGGCCTTCCAGCTCGGCCACGGCCTCGTCGAGCAGCTGGGCGTAGGTCTCGAAGCCCACGGCTTCCAGAAAGCCGTGCTGCTCTCCGCCCAGGAGGTTGCCGGCCCCCCGGATCTCCAGATCCCGCGCGGCGATACGGAAGCCCGTTCCCAGCTCGCAGAACTCCTGCATGGCGGCCAGCCGCGCCCGGGCGATGGGGCTGAGGGCCCGCCCGGGCGGTACGAGGAAATAGGCGAAGGCCAGCCGTTCCGACCGGCCGACCCGGCCCCGAAGCTGGTAAAGCTGGGCCAGACCGAAACGGTCGGCACGGTTGACCAGGAGTGTGTTGGCGTTGGGGATATCCAGGCCGTTCTCGATGATCGCCGTGGCCAGCAACACGTCGGCCTCGCCGTCCAGGAAGGTGCGCATGGCCCGTTCCAGATGCCGTTCGTTCATCTGGCCGTGGGCGACCGCGATCCGCGCCTCGGGCACGACGCGTTCCAGCCAACGGGCGAAGGCACCAATGGAACGAACGCGGTTGTGGACGAAGAAGACCTGGCCGCCCCGCTCCAGCTCGTAGAGGACGGCTTCCCGAATGATGGCCTCGGAGAACTCCAGCACGTCCGTCTGGATGGCCTGGCGGTCCCGGGGCGGCGTCTCGATGAGCGAGATGTCCCGGAGACCCGAGAGGGCCATGTTGAGGGTCCGTGGGATCGGCGTCGCCGACATGGCCAGCACGTCGACCTCGGTCCGCAGCTTCTTGAGGCGTTCCTTCTGGCCGACGCCGAAGCGCTGTTCCTCGTCCAAGATCACGAGACCCAGGTCCCGGAACCGGACCTCGGAGCCCAGCAGGCGGTGGGTCCCGATGACCACGTCCACGGTCCCCTGCGCCAGCCCGTCCAGGATCTCACGGGACTCCCGCCGGCCGATGAAACGCGAGAGCATCCGCACCTCGATGGGGAAGCCTTCGAAGCGCCGCCGGAAGGTTTGGAGGTGCTGCTCCACCAGAACCGTCGTCGGCGCCAGGACCGCCACCTGCTTGCCATCCAGGACGGCCTTGAACACGGCACGCAGGGCCACCTCGGTCTTGCCGAAACCCACGTCCCCGCAGAGCAAGCGGTCCATGGGACGGGGGGATTCCATGTCCGCCTTGATCTCCGCCACCGCCCGCTCCTGGTCGGGGGTCAGCTCGAATTCGAAGGAGTCCTCGAATTCCCGCTGCCACGGTGAGTCCGGCGAGAAGGCGTAGCCCCGCGAGGCCGCGCGAACGGCGGCCAGGCGGAGAAGCTCCGCTGCCATCTCCCGGATCGCCTTCTTGACCCGTGCCTTGCGCCGGCGCCAGGTGCCACCGCCGAGACGGTCGAGGCGCGGGGTACTCTCCGAGTCTCCCGCCGAGTAGCGCTGGATCAGGTCCGCTCGCTCCACCGGCACAAGGAGCGTGTCCCCCTCGTGATACTGAAGCACCATGGTTTCGATCCGCCGGCCCTCCACGGTCACGGCGCGGAAACCCGTGAACCGCCCGATGCCGTGGTCAGCGTGGACCACCAGATCGCCCGGCCGGAGGTCCCTCAGGTCCGCGGCGAAGGCGGCCAGGCCCTTCCTCCGGGGCCGCGGCGCCGGCGCCGCCGTCAGGTCGCGCCGGCCGTAGATGGCCAGCCCGCCGTCCCAGAGGAAACCCCGTTCCAGGGCTCCCGGCTCGATGGCGACCTCTGCCGGACCCGGCGGAAAGGCGGCCGGCTCGATCCCGGCCTCGCGGAGATGGGCCGCGAAGCGGTCCGCCTCGCGCGTGGAGCCGACGACGAGCACCTGGGCCATGTCCTGGGCCCGCCGCGTCCGAATGGCCGGTGCCAGCTCCGGCAGACGTCTTTGGAAGCCGTCCTGGGGATGGGTGGACAGCCGCCACCAGCGGGTGGTGCCGTCGGCGACCTCCAGCCGTTCTATCCGTAGGACGGCGGCCGAGATCGCCTCGCCGATGGACTCCGGATCCACCAGAATCTCGTCCGGCGGCGGCAGGGGCACGTGACGGGCCGACAGAACCGACCACTCCCGCTCCTGGAGCCGCCACCAGCGGCCCAGGTCGCCCAGGACCTCGTCCCGGTCGCAGACGACGACGGTCTCCACCGTCTCGGTCCAGGTCCGGGACGGGACGGCCGACCCCTCCAGGGCCCACCACAGACGGCGCTCCGCGCCCCCCCGGATCAGGCCGGCCAGGGCCGGGTAGCGGGGTTCCAGCCGTGCCGCCAGCTCCTCCCGGTCGCAGCCGGAGAAGGGCTCCAGTGGCGGCACCGTGATCCTCTCCACGGCGTCCGGGAGAGAACGTTGCGTCCCCGGATCGAATGCCTGCAGGCGCTCGACGACCAGGTCGTCCAGCTCCAGGCGGTAAGGAACCGGCCCGCCGGGGTGCAGGTCGACCACCCCACCCCGCACGGCGAACTGCCCAGCGGATTCCACCAGATCGACCCGCTCGTAGCCCATGCCGGCCAGCTCCTCTGCGAGCTCCAGGGGATCGATCAGGCCCCCGGGTTCGACCTCGATGGTCCGGGCCGCCAGTCCCGAGGGCTCGGGGACCCTGGCCAACAGGGCCCGGGCCGGCGCGACGACCAGGTCCAGCCGCCCCGCCGACAGCTCTCCCAGGAGGCTGACCAGCTCGAGGCGGGAGGCCAGGGGCGGCTCGGTCCCCAGGTAGGGAGCCGAGAGCTCCGACGGCGCCAGCGCCACACGGCAGGTCGGGGCGAGCACGCCCAGGCCGGCCACCACCTCCGTCGCCTCCCGTCTCCCGGGGACGACGATCAGGGCGGGACCCTCCGGCCAGCCGGCCGCCAGCAGGGCGGCCAGGGGGAGAGATCGTGCCTCCGGCACCACGCCCCCGACGGCCAGGGCGGCGCCGCCGCCCCGAAGGGCGGCGGCAAGGTCTTCGAACGAAGGCAGCTTCACGGTGTGGACGGTCTTACGGAGGAAGCGCGACACCTCACACCAGCTTGAGAAGGTGCCCCAGCTTCTGTTTCTTGGTCTTGAGGTATTTCCGGGTGCCGTCGGTGGGCGGGATCTCCAGGGGCACCCGCTCGACGATCTCCAGACCAAAACCGGCCAGGGCGGCGTACTTCCTCGGGTTGTTGGTCATCAGGCGCATCTTCCGGACCCCGAGGTCCAGGAGGATCTGGGCGCCCGTGCCGTAATCCCGCGGATCGGGCGGGAAACCCAAGTGGAGGTTGGCCTCCACCGTGTCCGCTCCGCCATCCTGGAGCTCGTAGGCCCGCAACTTGTTGAAGAGACCGATCCCACGCCCCTCCTGGAGAAGGTAGAGCAGCACTCCGTTGCCCTCCTCGGCGATGTTCTGAAGGGCCTTGTCCAGCTGGACGCCGCAGTCGCAGCGCGCCGAGGCGAAGACATCTCCGGTCAGGCACTGGGAGTGGACCCGGACCAGGACCGGGTGCTCCGGGTCGATCTCCCCCATGACCAGGGCCACGTGCTCCTCCCCCGTCACGCTGTTCCGGTAGCCGTAGATGCGAAAGTCGCCGTAGGCCGTCGGGAGCTGGGGGCCGGCGATGCGCTCCACCAGCTTCTCCTTGTGGAGCCGCCACGCGATCAGGTCCGCGACGGTCAGAATGCCCAGGCCGTGCTCGCGGGCGAACTCCACGAGGCGCGGCAGGCGGGCCATCTGCCCGTCGTCGTCCATGATCTCGCAGAGGACGCCGGCGGGGGTCAGGGCGGCGATCCGGGCCAGGTCGATGGTCGCCTCCGTGTGCCCCGCGCGCTTGAGAACGCCACCCTTCCGGGCTCGCAACGGGAACATGTGCCCTGGGCGCCGCAGATCCTCCGGCTTCGTCGAAGGATCGATCAGGGCCCGGACCGTGATGGCCCGGTCATGGGCCGAGATGCCCGTCGTCGTCCCCTCCCGGGCCTCCACCGACACGCAGAAGGCCGTCTCGTGGGCGGAGGTGTTCCGATCCCTGTCGACCATCAGCGGCAGATCGAGCTCGTCGCAACGATCACCCGTCAGGGCGACGCAGATCAACCCCCGGGCATGACGCGCCATGAAGTTGATGTGCTCGGGAGTCACCCGCTCGGCGGCGACGATGACATCGCCCTCGTTCTCGCGGTTCTCGTCGTCGACGACGACGACCGCCTCGCCCCTGGCGAGACGGGCGGCCGCCTCCTCCACGTCGATGAAGACATCGCGCGGCGCAGTGTTTTCGCGTTCGGTCATCCTACCCCGCTATTTCTTCTTCTGGGGAAGGATAATGGGCAGCTCGGTCATCCGCTCCGTGCCCGAGACCTCGTCCTTGAGCCAGACCTTGAAGGTGAAGCTTCCGCCCTGGTTGAAAATTCCCAGGGGCAGCTGAGATCCGTACATGTAAACGTTGGGCTCGACGGGAGACAGCTCGGCGGGCTGATACGACCGGCCGGTCAGCCGCTTGTTATCCTGGTAGATGGCGATCTTGACCTTGGCCTTGGGCTTGCCATCCTCACCCAGCTTGGGCCGCACCACCAGGCAGAAGTAGTCCAGGTTCTCGCCGAAATCGTATTGGCCGTCGGGACGAAGCACCAGGTGGTAACCCCCGTAGACGAAGGGCGTCCCGGCCGTGTACTGCTTCTGCTGGTAGATCTCGGCGCCCGCCACGAACGGCGTCATCCAGGTGGCGTCGGACGGGATATCCTCCAGGGTGATCTCCACGGGATGGACCGCCAAGGGCTTGCCTCTGGAAGAGAGGGCCAGCTCCAGCTTGGAGGTGCCCACCTGGGCCGGAACGGACAGTTCGTACACCATGCCGTGGACCGACTTGATCCCGGTCACCCTTTTCTGGAAGGTGCCCTCGACCTTGCCGTCGGGCCCCGTCAGCCGGCCAACCACCCGGTCGGCGGGCGGCGTCCCCTTGGGCAGCATCACGTAGACCCAGGCCGGGAAGATCCTCTCGGTGGTCACACCCTGCACGGCGCCGGCGGCGGCGCCGTCCGGCCAGGGGGCGTTCTCCATTTCCAGCCAGCCCAACTGCTCCGCCGTGGCCACCGTCGTTCCCGGCAGGAGCGGGAAGGTCGGCACCTCGGTCATCTCGGGGTGCGCCAGATAGACGGCCGGGCCCATCTCCAGGGCCTTGAGCCCCCATTTTGCCGTCTTGAGATGCCGGTCGAGAATGTAGTGGCCCGTTCCCTCGTTGTCCAGGAACGCAAAGATCACCGAATCCACGCGCTTGGGCAGCTTGACCTTCTGCGGGATCTGTTCACGTGTGTAGACCCAGATGTCGGCCTGACCCTTGGCCGGATCGAAGGAGACGCCATGCATCTGACTCTGGGCGCTGCGAGCGGAGGTCGCCGTGGCGCCGCCGACGGCCGATTCACCGTAGATCCGGGACAGGAAGGCCTGGATGCTCTCATGCCACCTCTTGGCCGGCTTCCCGAGGACGATCAGCACACGGCCCCGATCCGTCAGGGCACCGCGAGGACCCTCTTCCTCGGAAAACTGCTTGTCCGCCGCCTTGACACGCGCCTCGAAGTCCAGCTTGAACTCGTTGATCCGGGTTTCCAGGTTGGGATCCCGCTTGGCCCAGAACAGGTCGATGAACTCCTGGGCAGCCTCATCGCTCGTCAGCGCCTCGAAAGCCTTCTCCTCGTCCTGGGTCATCAGCCACCGCACCGGGCCCTTCGCCCAACCGGCGTACTTCTGGGAGAGCTGGGCCCAACCCGGCGTCGCCAGGAAAAGAAGAGCCAAACATGTCACGGTCAGTCGTTTCATTGAATACCCCCTGAGCGGCCAGTGTGCCGCGCCCGGCATGGTAGCGTGAATGCCGGATATTCCGCAAGTGGAACGGCTCACCGGGCCGCCCGCGCCTGGCTCACCGGGCCAGGAGGATGTCCGGCAGGGTTGCCTCGAAGCGGGTCACCTCCTCGCGCCAGGAGGCCAGGAGCTCGTCGAGCCCCGTGCCCGTCTCGATGACCCTCCGCGCACGACCGTCCCCCGTCAGGAGATCCATGGCCGGGATCTCGTCGACGAACTCGTAGGCCTCAGCCCGCCACGAGAAACGCCCGGGATGCAGGCGGCGAACGGCATCCAGCAGGCGAAGGCCCACCTCCACCGGGCGCAGGCGCCGACGGTCCGTCACGACCAGCTCGACCCCGGCGCATACCGACCCCGCATGTTTGCCGAACTCCGGCCGGAACCATGCCGGCCGTGCCGCCACACCCGGCAAACCCCGCATGGCCCTGGCGAGCCCTCGAGCATCCAGACCCGGCGCACCGACGAGCTTGAACGGCCTCGTCGTTCCCCTTCCCTCGGAGAGGGTCGTCGCCTCCACCAGGCAGAGCCCGGGATAGAGGGCCGCCGTCTCCAGGGTCGGCATGTTGGGCGATGGGGCAACCCAGGGCAGACCCGCCTCGTCGAGCCAGATCTCCCGCCGCCAGCCACGGCAGAGAATCACCGTCAGCTCCAGATCCGGATACCGCTCCCGCTGCAGGAGCAGGGCGATCTCGCCCATGGTCAATCCGTGCCGGGCGGGGACGGGGATCCTCCCCACAAAGGATTCGTAACCCGGCCGGACCATGCCCCCTTCCCGCGTCACCCCGCCAATGGGGTTCGGCCGGTCGGCCACCACCAGCTCCACCCCCCGCCGGGCGCACGCGGCCATGACCGCGTCCAGGGTGGCGGCGAAGGTGTAGTAGCGCGTGCCGATATCGGGAAGATCCGCCACGAGGACGTCGATCCCCTCGAGATCCTCATCCCCGGGCTCCAGGCTCGAGGCATCGTGGCCGTAGAGGGACCGCACCGGGACTCCCGTCAACGGATCGGTTTCGTCCTCCACGCCTTCCATATCCTGGGCCACCCCCTCGATGCCGTGCTCGGGCGCGAACAGCCGAACCGGAAGCCCCGCCACCCCCGCCAGCGCCGTCCGCCCCGGCTCCAGATCCGAGGTCACCGAGGCGTGGTTGCACAGCATGGCCCACCGCCGCCCCTTGAGGGGCGCCGGATCCTCCACCAGCACATCGATCCCGGGAATCACTTTTTCCATCGGCCCATGGTAGCTCGCCCGGCCGCTACCGGCGGGGATCCCCTCCCCGTGTGCCCCCGACTGGGCTCCGGCGTCCGGTTCCATGCGGACTGGGAAATGTCCGCATGGAAACGCCGTCCTACCCCGACCCACCTCCGTGTTTCCCCTGTCTCTTTCCACCTATTCCTATCCACCCA
>CAZXNA010000080.1:0-15404 GCA_964641295.1 uncultured Thermoanaerobaculia bacterium | reverse complement strand
CGCGGATGGCGGCCAAGGTCGCCGGGCTCGGGGAGAGATCAGAAGATGAAGTTCAGTGCGATGACAGCCCCCGAATACCGGTAGTCGAACCTCCCGGTGAAGTGTTTTCCGTGATCCTGGTAGGTGATCTTCACCCAGTTGTACGTCACGCCAAAACCCACGTGACGCCACGGGAACCAGTTGAGCGACACGATGACGTCCGAGTACCTGGCCTCCTGATCATCGTAGGACCCCTGGAGGTAGGAGATGTCGCCACCAAGAAAGAGGTTCCCCAGAATCGCCCAGCGGACGTCGGCGCCGATTGCAGGAACGGGGAATGCCGGGCTCTGGCTCCAGTCCGCTTCGATGAAGTCGTCTTCCCCGCCGCTGGAAATCCGTGCCCGGCCGGCGAGACCGAAATCAAAGGCCATGAAGCTGATTCCTCCTCCGATGCCGAGCTCCAGCCGGGATTCCTGAAGGACCATGTACCGGTAGCGGATCTTGTAGAGGTCCATGTCGAAGCGGCTCCGGGTATTGACACCCGCGTTGAAGATATATTCGTCCCAGACGATCTCCTTTTCGATGGTCTTGGTCGTACTCCTGTTGAGGCTGAACCAGGAGACGCCGATCTGATGGCGCCTCGAGATGCGGAACAGTCCGTCGAACCGGAAGACCGAGTCGTTGGCCTTGAACCCCAGGTCGTCCTCCAGGTCGACACTGGTGCCCTCATGGTCTGGAGAGCTGATCCGGGCGTCCGTGTTGAAGGCGGGGAGAAAAAAGCCGAAAGAAAGGACGAAGCGGTCGTGGATCGCCCCGGGGCTCGGGACCTCCTTGGCCTCCTGTGCGGCGGAAGTTGCCGGGGGGCCGAGGGCCAGCACGAAGACGATGGAGATGAAGGGGAGTGCACCAGAGAAACGATGACGACCCATGTTCAGCCTCCCGAGGGGGGTTCGTGGTTCTCCGAATCCTAGCACGTGCCGTTCTACGGACCGGAGGGGGCTCGCACATGGACAAGGGCCGCGCGGAGCCCGCTCGGCCACGGCCAGGGACCATTGGGGGACGCGTGGTGGAGTGCGTGGGGGGCCGGCTACCGCAGAAGGGGGCTCGTTCCTGGCGCCCGTTGCCCACGGCCAACACCAGGATCTCGCCCCCCCCCTCGGTGGAAGGCCGGTCCGCGACAGCTTGCACGGACCGGCTTGAGCGATCCGAAGCGGCGAGCCCCGGTGACGAAATGGGCGCCGCCGCCCGGCACCTTCTTCAACGGCTCCCGTGTCTCCGCCGTCACCTCAGTGCGTACCCTCCGGTGGCCGCGTTGACGAAGACCCCTTCTCCCATCTTTCCAACGTCCACGGGGACGGCATCGAAAGAGGTGACCACCTCGAGGGCGGCCAGGGGCACGATGCCCATGGAAGGACGCGCTTCCAGGGTGTCTGCCATGGAAACCAGACCCTGTGGCAGCCATGGGGATGACTCCACGGCCCGGTCCCCCGGGAGGGATGCTACAATCAGCGGAGGATCATGCAAACAACCGTGCTTTCGCAAGTTGTCCTCGAGTTGATTGGATCGCAGACCCGGCGGGGTGCAACGGTGTCCGGGGCCGGTCCGGAGTGAACGGCATCCTTTCTCCTCTCGTGCACGGGTACCTCCCGCCGCCGGGCCGCGTCCCGGAGGCTCTGCTGGACGGAATCGCCGGATTCCTCAGCCGGCGTGGAAAGAGCCATTCCCTCTCTCCCACCGCCAGGGTATTGACAGCCCTCCGCCACAAGGAGCCCGACCGGGTCCCCACGGCACCGGTCATCTGTGGTGCCGGCAGGCAGCTGATCGGCAGGAGCTACCGGGAGTTCTCGACGGACGCTGCGGTGGCTGCGGAGTCCTTCCTCGCGGGGCATCGTTACATGGGCGGCGACGTCATCATCGTTCTCGTGGATCTCTCCGTCGAAGCGGCCGATTTCGGCCAGGCCATGGTGTACCCGGAGAACTCGACTGCTCACCCGGATTACGACAATCCACGGATACGGAGTCGGGATCAGTATCGCACCCTTGGATCGATCGATCTGAAGCACGCCACCAGGATGAACCGCTACCTCGAGACCCTTTCGACCATCGTCAAACGAACGAAACTGAAGGAGGGCATCGTCTCTGGTTTTGTCTTCGGCCCCCTCGGTGTATTGAACATGATGAGAGATGCGGAGCTCCTGTTCAAGGATTGTGTCAACCACCCTTTGGAAGTCATGGGGGCGATGGAGGTCATCACAGGGGTTCTGATCGAGTTCGTGGAGGCCCAATGCGACACGGGGGTCCCCGTGGTGACCATCGATACCCTCTTCGCCTCGTGGAACGGTCTCAGCAAGGATCTCTGGAACAGGATCGAAGCTCCCTTCGTCAGAGAGATCAGTCGGGCGATCCACGGGAAGGGCTGTCTCTGTGCGGCTCACAACTGTGGGAACGGCCCCTACTTCGACGCCCAGATCGAGGCGATGGAGTTGGATGTCATCTCCTACGCCCATCTCCCCGATGACTGTTCGAGCCTTCAGGAGCTCAAGGAGAAGTACGGAGACCGGGTGGTTCTCGTGGGACAGGTGCCAACGGAGCTCCTCGCCAGCGGTTCGTGGATGGAGGTCATCGATGAGTGCCAGCGCCAGATCGACATACTGGCCAGGGGAGGTGGCTTCATACTGGCGCCCGGCTGTGAATACCCGCCCAACGCCAATCTGCTCAATGCTCTGGCCCTGGTCAAGGCCGCCGAAATCCGGGGGGCATGATGATGGTACCGGGAGGAATGGAGCTCAAACTTCGAGATGCCCTCCTGAAGCACGGGGATGACGCAGTTCGTCGGCTGATCGACGAGGCACTCCGCCTAGAGACGCCTCCCGAGGAGATCAGGGACCTGCTCTTGAAGCGTGTGGAAGCCATGAGGGGCAATCTCATGTCGAACACGATCTCCATTCCCGAATTCCTGCTGAATATCGATACGGCATTCGCAGGACTGGATCACCTCTCTCGGATGAGGCCCGTTGTGCCGAAAACCCAGAAGACGGTTGTCATTGGAGTCGTGAGGGGTGATCCCCATGACCTGGGGAAGAATATCGTGGCGCGGATCTACCAGATCCACGGATACAGGGTCATCGACCTCGGCAGGGATGTGGCAGACGAGACCTTCGTTGCTGCTGCACGGGATGAGAGCGCGGATGTTCTGGCCCTGTCGGCGATGATGTCCACCACCAGTGTGGCCATGAAGGACATCATCGAGAGGGTGAGACGTGCGACTCCGAGAACACGAGTGATCGTCGGTGGCGCCAGTCTCGATGCCGGCATCGCCGCGGCATACGGAGCGGACGCCTATGCTGAAACGGTCAAGACGGTGATCGAAGAAACGAATCGACTCGTCACGTAGCGGCCGTTGGACTGTGGGGCTGTATCTTGGAGAGGGAGGATCGCCGCACTCTGGAACGAGACATCACCATCGTCAGGGACTTCCCGGACGGTGGTTTCTTCGAGCGCGTGAGGAGCAGGGTAGAGAACGTCCTGCGGCAACAACTCCCCCTCGACGACGGTGTTGCGCTTCCGTCCGCGGATCGTCTTTTGGATGAGGTGTTCCGGATCGCTGAGCCGGAATACGTCTTTCGGATCACCCCTGTGAAGGCCGTCTCCACCACGGGAATCGACACCGGTTTTGGCACCGTCGAGAGCAGAATGTTCTCTCGTCTGGCACGGCTGGACGGAACGGATGCATTCCTGGTCTTCATGGTCGCCACGCTGGGGCTGGGGCCAGGGACCTTGTCCAGAGGCAAGTCGCTCTCCATGCAGATGCTCAGTGACATTGTGATGAATGAACTGCTCGAAGCCTACGCGGACGAGATGGATTGGAGGGAATGGGTGTCGTCTGCCATCGGCTGTGGGATGCGCCATACGGAGCGCTTCAGTCCCGGCTACTGCGACTGGAGGCTGGAGGGGCAGAGGGTGATCTTCAGGGCACTGCAATCCAGAAACATGCGGGTCGAGCTGAACGATCTGTGTGTCATGAGACCTCCGAAGTCCATTTCGGGCATTGCGTTGATCGGCAAGAGGATCGAACACCCCGTCCCCTGTGTGTTCTGTCCAAGGGAGTGCCCGATGCGGCGAGAGGAGTATCGGGAGGAACAGGGGTAGGGTTTCGAGGTCCCTGGCATGCCTGGAACGGCTGGGACGGCGCCTCGGGCCGTGCTGCTTCCACCGCTCCAGATGGGGTTCACGCCGCCGGCGGTCCGACGGTCGCTGGCTCCTGGAGGTCTCATGAAGAGACATGGCCGGGGGAAGCGATCGCCGTCCTCGTCATCGACGGTGCCATGGCCTCCGTGGGAGGGGCCAAACGACGACCGTTCCTTCCGGCCGGGCTTCGAGATCACGGCCTCCGTGGCCGATCCGGATTTCGCTTCCCGGGTGGAGCGGATGTTCCTGGACGACTTCGGTGAAGCCCGTGAAATGCAGCCGGGCGATTCCACCGGCCGTTCCCGCCGGTTCCCTCTGGGGATCCGCCTGGCGCGGCTCACCTTGTCCGTACTCTGAACAGTGCTGGCTCGTCCCGATTCACGTGCCGGTACAGGAAAGGTCCCGGAGCCTCGTCAGGGCGGGGGTTCGGGGCAAACCCGGGGTGCGGTGACCCGGGCATTGGGTATAATGAAACGAAGTTTCCAACGGATTCGAGATCCCCTCCCGGAAGGAGAAACCATGCGAAAGGTGTCGCCGTACGTCAGGAGTGCCGGGGTTCTGGTGCTGGGCACAGCCCTGCTGACCGCCGCGTGCTCACGGGGACCTGTCCGGAACCCGAGCACGGTGGGTTGCGATCCGGCGACCGTGCAAGCCCGGATGGAAGCCCTTGGTCGTGCCAGCGATCCCACCATCGGAGGCGGGCCGATCGCCGCGCTGCCGGTGCTGGTGCCCCTGTACAAGCGGCGCGGATGGGAGCCCATCTGGAACGATTCGTCCAAGTGTCGGGCGCTGCTGACCCTCGTGGAACACTCGAAGGAGCATGGACTTGCCCCCCTGGACTTTCACGAGCGCCGGGTCAGGGCGTGGCTCGATCCCGGCACACGGAATGGAGATGCGGCCTTCCTCGCCGATCGTGAGATCCTGTTCTCCGACGCCCTGGCACGTCTTGCGGTCACCCTTCACTTCGGCAAGCTCGATCCGGCGAAGCTCGATCCCGCATGGAATTTCGCTCGGCGTCCCGCCTCGGACGATCCGGCCAATGTCCTGGCGGCAATCGTCGCGAGCCGGGATCTCGTGGCGATGGTTGAGGGTCTGGCGCCACAGATCGGCTTCTACACCGGGCTCCGGGAGGCCCTGCAACGATACCGCGCCGTGTGGAGCTCCGGCGGTTGGCCGCGGATGGGGCCGGGGACAGCCCTGAAGCCCGGCGATCGGGATTCCAGGGTGACGGCCCTCCGGCAGAGGCTGCTCGCCTCCGGCGAACTCCGGGGTCCGGATCCGGCGGATCCCCAGCTCTTCGGCGAAGGAGTGACGGAGGCCGTCAAGCGATTCCAGACACGCCACGGTATCGAAGCGGACGGGAAGGTCGGGCCCCGGACGCTCGAGGAGCTCGACGTTCCGGTGGAAGCACGGATCGACCAGATTCGCGCCAACCTCGAGCGGGTTCGATGGGTCTTTCGGGAGATCCCCAGGAAGTTCGTTCTCGTGGACATCGCCGGGTACCGGCTCCACCTCTACCAGGATGGCCGGGAGACCTGGTCGACGCGAGTGCAGGTCGGAAAGCCCCACCACTCGACTCCGGTCTTTCGAAGCATGTTGAAGCTCGTCGTCTTCAACCCCACGTGGACGATCCCTCCGGGTATCCTGAGGCGTGAGACCCTGCCGAAGCTGCTGAAGGACCCGATCGCCTACCTGGGACAACACGACATGAGCCTCGTCACCCACTCGGGCAAGGTGGTCGATCCCACCACGGTGGACTGGGACACCGTGCGGAGGGGGCGCTTCCCCTACATGGTGCGGCAGGAGCCGGGACCGAAGAACGCCCTGGGCCGGGTCAAGTTCCTCTTCCCAAACCCCTACCTGGTCTACGTGCACGACACCCCGTCCCAGGCCAGGTTCGGGAGCGCCGAGCGCGCCTTCAGCCACGGCTGCATCCGCACGGAGAACCCCCTGGACCTGGCGGAGCTCCTGCTCCGCCAGCAGGGGTGGGACCGGGCCCGGATCGATCGGGTTCTGGCGGGAGGGAGGATCACGGAGGTGGCCGTGGACCCGCCCGTACCCGTCGTGCTGCTCTACTGGACGGCGGAGGCCGGCCCCGACGGGTCGATCCAGTTCCGCAGGGATCTCTACGGGCGGGACCGGAGGATCATCGAGGGGCTCAATACTCCCTACCTCGTCGAGCCGCCGAAGGCTGCGGTTCCGGAGGACCGGAGGACGTCGTAGGAGCAGGCCACCCTCCCGGGGATCCCCGGCTCCCCGGCGCGTTCATTCCTTCGCCAGGAAACGGGACTCCCGAAGCCAGCGCTCGTCCGGGTAGTAGATCCACAACACCGAGCCGCCCGTGATGGCGTCGATGAGCCGGCGGGCCACGTCCGGCCGGACGGCGGGACAGCCCCAGCTCCGGCCCACGAGGTGGATTTCCGCCCGCAGGGAGGTCACGTAGCTCGCTCCGTGGATCACGATCAGCCGCTCCCGGGCCCGGTCGTTGAAGCCGGGCTCCAGGCCGTCGAGCTTGAGGGAGTAGCCGTGGCGGCCCATGTACGTCTCGGCGGTGATGAACAGGCCGAGGCTCGATTTGCGTGAGCCCGGTTCGTTGGAGAAGTCCAGGGCCCGGTCCATGTTGCCGCCCGTCCCGCGGGGGTTGCCCATTCCGTGGGCCACCAGCTCCTCGAAAAGGACATTGCCGGTCTGCATGTCGATCACCCAGAGCCGTCGTTCCCACGCTGGCCGCGAGTAGTCGATGATGGTCAGCACCTGCCGGCGGACGAGGCCCTCCCGCCGCGCCGTTTCGTAAGCCTCGACTCCCAGGCGGAGAACCCCGGGCCGCAGACCGTGGGCCCGGTCCAGGACGGTGCTTTCGAGGTCGGTGCGCCCGCCGGAGGCGGCCGGGACGGTCACCAGGACGAGCAGGAGCAGCAAGCTGACGGATCCTCGCACCAGCCCAGATTACCCCAGTATCGCGCGGCGTCTCACTGCTCGGGGCCGGGCCGGGGAATCAAGGGGATGCCATCCGGTCGGTGTTTCGCGCCCGTGAGCCAAGAAGCCAAGGGTCGTCCGGGATGACTGACGGTCTTTCTGCTGCGACCGCGGATACGCCTGCCATTGCGGCGTTTCTCCCAGCGGCGGCGCCTGCGGCGTACAGGTGGTGCGCCTCGGTGCCCCTACGGCCGCTCCAGCGCGCCGCCTTCCCGGGTGTCGGCCCGCTTGAGGAGCCAGGCGAAGAGGAGGCCGACGAAGCCCAGGGAGGCGAACATCAGCATGCTGGCGGTGTAGGTGTGGGTGATGTCGCGGAGCTTGCCGTTGAGGTAGGGGAAGAGTGCCAGGCCGATGTTCTGGATCATGGTGATCAGTCCGAAGGCCGTGCCCGTCAGCCTCTTGGGGACGATCAGCGGCACCGAGGGCCACATGGCGGCGGGGACCAGCACGAAGGCGGCGCCCAGCATCATCATGGGCCAGCGCGGTGGAATCGCGGTGAAGCCCATGACCAGGAAGGCCGGGATCATGAGCAGGGAGCCGAAGAGCATCAGGGTGGCTCGCTTGCCGATCCGGTCCACGAGCTGTCCGGCGAAGGGGGCCAGGAACATGGAGGCGGCGATGATGATGGTCGTCGTACCTCCGGCCGTCGAGAACATGTGGATGATGTTGTAGAAGACCTGGTAGAGGAAGCCTCCACCCTGGCCGACGGTCAGGGGCAGGCCCCACTTGTCGTGGAAGAAGTCCGTGGACAGGGCGGTGAAGGGGAAGATGGCCGAGTAGAAGGTGACACAGAGGATGGCCACGTACCAGAAGGAGCGGGGCAACCGGGCAATGTCCGAGAAGACGACCTTCTCCTCGGCGCCGGCGTCCTCGAGCTCGAGTGCCTTCTCGCCGCGCCGGTCCATGACCCAGTAGACGAGGGCGGCGCCCAGGGAGACCAGGCAGAGGATGACGGCCGCCCAGAGGGCCGCCTTGTAGGTGCCGAAGTACTGAGCGATCAACGATTCCGTGTTGAAGGAGAAGAGGGTGCCCAGCCGGCTGATGGTCAGGGCTACGCCGAAGGAGAGCGCCAGCTCCTTGCCCTTGAACCAGCGGGCCAGGATGGCGCTCTGGGCGACCACCAGCGCCTCGGACCCTGCTCCGAAGATGAAGCGTCCCACGTAGACCAGGTAGATGGAGGGGGCCAGGGCGACGATGGCGGCGCCGACGGCCACCAGGGTGGCGAAGATCGTGCTGGCGGCCCGCGTGCCGATCCAGTCGATTAGCATGCCGCCGAGGAAGACCGAGAGGATGGCAGCCACGCTGTACACCGTGTACATGGTCCCGATGGCGCTGCGGTCCACGTTGAGGACCTTGAGCAACGTGGGAGCGATGGCGCCGACGGAGTCGTAGGCGAAGTAGGAGCCGTAGGTCAGCAGGCTGACGAAGAGAAGGATGGTGAACCGGTAGGGCCGGCCCGCAGGGTGGAAGAAACCGTGTTCCTCGGTCATGGCACGATCCTTTCCCCGGTTCCAGCGAGGCGCGGATCCGGGTGTCGGCACAGGATACAGGAACCCAGGCCCGCTCTGCATCTCCGGCGGGGACGTGGCGGGGTGGACGGTGCCTATTTCTTGAAGAGGGCGTCGAAGGCCGCGCGGGCGTCGTCAGGGCTGGCGGGGCCCCGGGAGGACAGGTCGCGTACGGTCTTGGGGGCGAAGTGGGGGCAATGGTTGGCGCGGGCCTTGCTGTCGATCCGGGCCTTGAGTGGCTTGCGGCATTCGAAGGGGGCGCTGGGATCGAAGAAGGAGCAGTTGGTGCAGGTGTGGAGTGGCTTGCCGCACTTCGGGCAGGCGGTCTGTGGCTCGATGTCACCCAGGAGCTTGACGACCTGACCGCAGACGGCACAGCGGAAGACCACGTCGGTGGGGGCGCCGACGCCGCGGCCCCGGGGGGCTCCCTCCAACCGTTGTTTCGGGGCGGAGCTCTTCTGGCGCGGGCGTTCCCGATCGTCGGAATCGTCCATGTAACCCCGGTGCCGGTACTTTCGATCACTCATGCTGTTCTCCCCTGGATCGGAATGTCGTTTCCGACAACAAGGGTACCATTACCGCTGCTGCGGGACGCCGCCCCACGTGGGCGAATGATTGGTGCCCTCGGTGGTCAGCTGGCGGGGCTTCCCCCGGGCGTCGGTGATGAAGATCTGGGGCGTGCCGCTGCGGTCCGACGAGAAGGCGATCATGGAGCCGTCCGGCGAGAAGACGGGCGACTCGTTGTTGCCGGGGCCGGGCAGCACCTGGACTTCTCCGGTGGTGACGTCGATGGTGGCCAGCTGGAAATGTCCGGAGACGCGAGTCGTGCAGACCAGGTGCATGCCGTCGGGGGACCAGGACGCTTCATCGAAGAACTGGCCGTCGAAGGTCAGACGCCGCACGTTGGATCCATCGATATCCATCAGGTAGATCTGGGGCGATCCCGAGCGGGCCGAGGTGAAGGCGATCTGGCGGCCGTTGGGCGACCATGCGGGGTTGGTGTCGATGGCGCGGGCGGCCGTCAGGCGGGAGGGCGTGCCGCCCCCCGAGGGAATGACCCAGATATCGACGTTGCCATCGTGGGAGGAGGCGAAGGCGATGCGCTTGCCGTCGGGCGACCATGTGGGGGAGGAGTTGACGCCGCCCTCGCTCCACAGGGGCTTGAGGTACCCCTGCTCCGGGACCAGGAGGTAGAGGGCCGGCTTGCTCCGCAGGAAGGAGGTGAAGGCGATGCGTTTGCCCTCGGGGGACCATGCGGGGCTCATGGCGATGCTGCCGTGCTTGGTCAGCTGGCGGGGCTCGCTGCCGTCCCAGTTCATCATCCAGAGTTCCCGGGCTCCGCTCCGGTTGGAGACGAAGACGATGTGCGAGAGGAAGGGACCGGGCCGTCCCGTGAAAACCTGGACCAGGTCGTTGGCGAGGGTGTGAGCCAGGACCTGGATCGCGGCGAGCCCAGCACGGTAGCGCTTGGCGAAGGCGTACTCGCCCAAGAGCAGGTCCACGAGCCGGGCTTCGACGACGAGCTGGCCCCCCGACCGCACGATGGTGCCGGTCAGCAGGAACTGGGCGCCGATGGAGCGCCAGCGCTCGTACAGCACCTTGGGCCGGGGATCGTCCTCGACCAGGGAGTAGAGCTTGCGGTCGAGGACGGCGATTGGGGCGGCGGCGGCTAGATCCTCGTCCAGGGTTTCCTGGAAGCTCTGGGCGGCGTCGGCAGGAGTTCCCGGAAGCACGAGAAAGGATGGCGTCGCCACGGAGACCCGCATCAGGCCGGGCTGGGTGATCTCCAGGTAGAGCTCCTCCTGGGCCTGGCCAGGTGTGGCCAGAAGGCCCAGAACGCACAGGATAACGACGTAGCGCAAGATCTTCATGTTCACTCCGTGAAGGCCAGGTGGACGGTCAGAGAGGGTCTGTGGTAGGCCGGCGGCAGGGGTGGCAGGGGGTTGGAGGCGTAGAGAGCCCGGAGGGCCGCCCGGTCGAAGCTGGGCACGCCGGAGCTCGATTCCAGGGCGATCCCCTCCACGCGGCCGTCGGCCTGGATGCGGAAGCGGACCCTCGCCGTCGTGCCGGGAGGGGCCGGTGGTTTGTACCAGTGAGACTCGATGAGCGCCAGCATACGGTTGACATAGTACGCGAAGCGGAAGTCCTCGGGGATGGCCGGCTGACCGCCGGCCTCCTTCCCCGCCAGTGCCAGTCCGTGCCCGCCGCGACCCGTCTCGCTTCTCGCCGGCGCCCTGGGCGTGGGCGCCGGTGTTGCGTGGAGGTCCGCCATGGCGTCCCGGCTGGCAGCGACCTTCTCCGGCTGCTGGACCGGTGGGGCCGTCGGCTGTGGGGCTGCCGTCGGCTGTGGCGCGACCGTCGGTTGCGGTGCGGCGGTGGGGCGCGAGGCCGACGAACGGGCGGGGCGCCTGGTGCGCGGCATCTGGACCAGTCGTACGGAGACGGAGGGGAAGTGGATGACCCGGCTCGGGCCCCTGCGGGTCGCCACGGCGATGGCGCCGGCCACCACCAGGTGGAGGACGACCGCCAGGAGGATGTAGGGCCCCAGGGACCGGGGGGTGCCCGTCCGTTCCTCCACGACCCTGGAAACCGGGTCCATTACCGTCCCTCGGGCCGTGTGACCATCCCAACCTGCTCAACGCCCACCTGGTCGAGGATCGCCAGGACCTTGACCACGAAGCCGTAGGGCAGCTGCTCGTCGGCCTTGAGGTAGACCGGCCGGGGCTCGCCGCCGAGGGTGGTCCCCAAACGGCTCGCCAGGAGGTTGAGGTGAACCGGCTGGTCGCCCAGGTAGATCAGGCGATCCGCTGTCAGGGTCAGCACCAGGGGCTCCTGGTGTTTGCTGGACAGGGCCGGAGCGGTCTGCTTGGGCAGATTGACCCTGACGCCCTGGACCAGCATGGGCGCCGTGATGATGAAGATGACCAGGAGGACCAGCATGACGTCCACCAGGGGCGTCACGTTGATGTCCGCCATCTCTCCCAGGTCGTCGGCACGTCGGTTCGGCGTCACCATGGCTCAGGAAAAGTTCCGGTCCACGAGGTTGAGCATCTCCAGCTCGAAGTCCTCCATGCGCCGGGAAAGGTGGCGCACCTTGCCCAGCAGGTGGTTGTAGGCAATGAGGGCCGGGATGGCGGCCACGAGGCCGGCCGCCGTGTTGACCAGCGCCTCGGCGATCCCGGGTGCCACGGTCAGGATGGAGGTTGAACCCGTGGCCCCGATGGCCCTGAAAGTGTTCATGATGCCCCAGACGGTGCCGAAGAGGCCGATGAACGGAGTTGCACTGGCCGTGGTGGCCAGGAAAGGAAGGGCCCGCGTCAGGCGCTCCCGTTCGGCGCCAGCCGCCCGTTGCATGGCCCGCTGGATTCCCTTGATGCTCCGGATGCGTTGGGCCTCTTCCGGGGAGGAGCTTCGCCTCTGGGAAACGCGGATCTGGGCGCTCAGCTCGGCGTACCCCGCCTGGAAGATGGTGACCAGGGGGGAGGACCTGTACTTGGAGGCCATCTCCGCCACCTCGTTGAGGCGTGACGCCTTCCGGAAGCGTCGGAGGAAGCCCTCCGAGGTCTTTCTCGCCGCGCCCAGCTCTCGCCACTTGGCCAGAATGACGGACCAGGACCCCAGGGAGAAGAGGAGGAGGATCATCAGGACCACCTTGGCGGTCCAGCCGGTTTCGACGAAGAACCTCAGTATTTCCACGGGGGGCATTCTACCGTGGATTGATCGGGAGAACCGCGGAGCAGCGGAGAGGGGGAGCCGGGGGGAGTAGGGACACCGGAGGTCACTGTGGGGGAGGCAGTGCGGGAGGTTGTACCATCCTTGGTATGGGTGGGGATTTCGAGCTGGTGGAGCATGGGGGCGATCTGGGACTCCGGGGTTGGGGTGCCACGGCCGGGGAGGCCGCCTCTCAGTTGCTCCTGGCCCTGTGGGCGGCCATGTACGGGGAAGAACCGCCCCCGCCTCCCAGCCGGTGGGATCCTTGGAAGGCGCCGGCTGACCTTCCGCTCCCCATGGCAACGGTGGAGCTCCTGTCGGAGGCCCTGTACCGCGCCTCGGTGATGGGGGAGGCCGTCGTGGCGCTTGACGGTGATCCTCGAGGGGCGCGGTTGGGGTTGGCGCCCATCCCGGATGGGCTCCAACCGGTACAGGAGGTCAAGGCCGTCACCTACAACGACCCCCGGTTCGAGCGCCTTCCGGACGGAAGCTGGCTCGGCAGGCTGACCCTGGATCTCTGACGGCTTCCGGGAAGCCGTTCGGGCGGGCGGTTGTTTTTCCTCCATGGGGGAGTGCTCCGCGCCGAGGGTTCCCCTTTGCTACACTGCTCCTCTGGAGGTGAGCGTGAGGTTGTCGAAGCGTGTCATGACTGTCTTGTTGGCGGTTCTCCTTGGAGGACCCGGGCTGATTCTGGCTGGAAGTAAGAAGGAGAGGCCAACGCCAAGACCCATCGGCGGATTGAGCTTCGCCGATGAGACCACGGTGACGGTGGTCAACGTGGACGTTTTCGTGCGGGACAAGAAGGGGAACCCGGTCAAGGGGCTGACCAAGGATGATTTCCGGATCTACCAGGACGGCGTTCCCATGCCGATCTCCAACTTCGCGGCCCTGGACAAGGATTTTATCCTCCACCGCTTCAAGACCCCGATTCCCGGCCTTCCAACGCCGACCCCCTCCCCCGAGGAGGTCCAGACTCCCGTCGAGATCAAGCCCATCTACATCATCATCTACATCGACAACATGAATCTGAGGCCCCTGGACAGGAACCGCGTGCTTCGAGCCGTCAAGCAGTTCGTCCGGGAGAACCTCCATCCCCCCGTCCACATGATGGTCGTCAGCTACAACCGGTCGTTGAAGATCGAGGTTCCCTTCACCGAGGATATCTCCGAGGTCATCTCGGCCCTCCAGGATCAGAAGATGCGGACGGGCGGCCGGCAGGCCCGGGATGCGGACCGCAAGGAGATCATCGATCTGATGAACGAGTACCTGGACCAGGAGCGCGAGCGGCCAGGGGCGAGCACTCAGAACCGTCAGCTCTACAACCAGGCGTACCAGCTGATGCGGAGCTTCGCCGACGAGGAGTCCAACGACCTCCGCTTCGCCCTGGGAGCCCTCCAGGAAACCATCCAGACCTTCTCCGGCCTTCCCGGCCGAAAGATGATCTTCTACGTCTCGGACGGTCTTCCCATGGCGCCGGGCGCGGACCTGATCCAGCAGTTCGCCAGCGCCTTCCACAACACCTCGGTGTTGACCCTGCTGAGCCACTACGACCGCAGCCGGTACTTCCAGAGCCTGGCGTCCAGGGCCAACAGCCAGGGAGTGGCCTTCTACACCATCGATGCCGGTGGCCTCCGGATGCAGAGCGACATCTCGGCCGAGAGCCGCTACACCTCCTCCATTGACGTCATAGGTGTGGGCACCAACAACTACCAGGACTCCCTGCGGTTCCTGGCCGATGAGACCGGCGGACAGGCCATCGTCAACACCAACAACTTCCACAAGGGCCTCGACAGGTTCACGGCCGACCTCTTCACCTACTACTCCCTCGGCTACACCATCACCACCTCGGGGGGTGACCGCGTCCACCGGATCCGTGTGGAGATCCCCAATCACCCCAAGTACAAGCTCCGGTACCGGCGGCGTTACGTGGAGAAGTCCCTGGAGACGCGCGTCGAGGACATGGTGGTCACGGGCCTGGTCTTCGACGTCAAGACCAACCCCATGCAGGTCGACGTGACGGCGGGCACCGCGGCCCCGGCCAGCTCGGACCAGTGGACCGTTCCCATCCATGTCTCGTTTCCCCTCCGGAAGATCGCCATGTTCCCCGAGGGAGACGACTACGTTGGTCGGGTCGTCCTCTTCGTCGCCGCCCGGGACCACAAGGGGGATCAGTCGGACCTGCAACGCCAGGAGCACGAGGTTCGTATTCCCGCCAAGGACTACGAAGAGGCCAAGCGGCAACGCTTCGGAATCGACCTGAGCCTCCTGATGAAGAAGGGCGGCTACAACGTCTCGGTGGGCCTGATGGACCAGGTGACGCGGCAGGCCTCCTTCAAGCGGATCACCTTCTTCGTCGGCACGGACAAGTAGAGAGACCTTCCGCAAGGACGGCGCCGGCGCCTCCCCCGTGGAGCCACGGGGGAGGCGTTGCGTTCGAGAGGGGGAGGCGCGGCGCACCGGGGGCACACCACGGCAGCGGATGGGATCGTGCCGCCGGGGATCCGGACACATGGGCGTCACCGTCCTCATGAAACTCGGGGCCCGCCGAGAAGAGGGGTGTCTGAAGAAGGGCGGCTCAACCTGCAAGGCGGGTTTGACCGGTGGGTGCCCCTTGAAACCAGATACACCGCTCTCCGAATCCGGTTGTGGATCGACGGTTCCGGCTGATCCGTGACCCCTGGGGTTGCCATCGGCCGGAGCGCCATGGCGGTTTGTCGGGTGATCCCTTTCCTGCCGCCCCTGTTCTGCGTCAAGGGGGCGGCAACCCGGGCCCCCCCACCCGTTGGTGCTCTCGCGGGACCCCCCCGTTGTCGGGGTCCGGGACGCGACGCTCGGGGTCTGGACATTGATGAATCTGCACAGATGAGAGCTTGTAACGATGTTTATAACCAGATGTAGTTATATGCTTGCGCATATGCATTTATGGGCACACAATACTTTCAAAGGCGACCCGAGGGCCTTTTCACGGTTCGCCCATCTTGCCTTGGACTCAACGCCGTCGGAGGGGGGACATGCGGGAAACCATAGCCATCTGTAGCCAAA
>CAZXNA010000079.1:0-15413 GCA_964641295.1 uncultured Thermoanaerobaculia bacterium | reverse complement strand
CATCGCCATTGCCGGGGAGATTCGTGATCAGAGTATTGAACACTGGCGCAAGGTTCTGGACGTCAACCTCAACGGTGTCATCTACGGTTCTGTGGAGGCCTACAAGCTCATGGCCGGGCAGGGTTTTGGACATATTGTCAACCTGTCGTCCATTGCAGGCATAACGGCGTTCCCGGCGACTGCTTCCTATGTAACGAGCAAGTTCGCCGTCATTGGCCTTTCGAAGGTGCTGTGGCTGGAAGGGTCGGATCTCGGGATCAAAGTGAGTGTGGTCTGTCCCGGTCTCATCCAGACCCCGATCTTCGAGGTCAGTCCAACGGTCAACATGGGCCGGCAGGAGATGTTGGAGTCTCTGGCCGTGTTCCAGAGGTTCTTCATCTCACCCGAGGAATGCGCTCGACGGATCCTCAAGGGTGTGGCCCGCAACAAGCTGTGTATTCCGGTAACCGGTCTGGCCTGGGTGTTGTGGTGGCTCGTTCGCATCAGTCCTCAATTCGTATTGAATCTGGCCCGCAGGGACTTCAGGAGAGTCAGGGACAAGGTACGGATGGGTGAATAGCACACCCTGCTCGAGAACCCGTGGGAGTTTTGCAATGTTGCAGTTCGATCGCGTTTCTGCAAGTAGCTCACATGCAAGGATCTAGGACAACACGTCTCCAAACTGGTCGCAGATTCGCAAAGATCGCCTCGTGCAGGATTCCGCGCCAATCACCCGGCGCCGAGCCCAAGACATTGAAAACACGGCGGATCCCGTGTTTCGCGGAAGGAGATCCGCACTGGAATACTTTTTGCTGAGCATTCAAACGAAAAGAAACCTCATGAAAGGGGGAAAGCCTGATGCCCAAGTTCGAAAGCACGGAACAGTTGTACGCCACCCTGGGAGCCACCTGGAGGAAGGCCTTCGAGCAGGAGGCCATCTCCACCAAGTTCAAGGCCCTCGGGGTCTACGTCCACTTTGTCATCCACGAGCCCGAGGGCGAGCTGTGGCTCATGCCCGATGCCACAGTCCACGAGGGACCGTGGGACGGGAAGCCGGACCGGCCCGAGGTCCGAATGGAGATGAAGGGAGATATCGCCCACCGGTTCTGGATGGACAAGCTCAACGTCCCCATGGCCACCGCCAAGGGCGACATCAAGGCCAAGGGGCCTGTCTCCAAGATCTTCAGCCTTCTGCCCGTCATCAAGCCTGCCAAGAAGTTCTTCCCCGACATCGCACAGGCCAACGGCGTCAGCCTCGAGGTCTAGGGGGGTGCCATGTACTTCGAGCTGACACCCGAGATGAGTGAAGAGCACGAGCAGATCAAGGCCACGGTGCACGCCTTCGCCAAGGAGGTGTTGCGCCCCGCAGCCAGGATCCTGGACGGGATCCCAGCCGACCAGGTGGGGGACCATCCGGCCTTCCGTGACGCCCTCCGCCAGGCCTACGAGATGAACCTCCACACCATTCTGGTGCCCGAGGGCTTTGGCGGCATGGGCCTGGATCCCCTGGGTACTCACATCGTCCTGGAGGAGCTGGCCTGGGGCTCCGCAGGCTTCGGTGTCTCCATCGGCGTGGCCCAGTTCCCCGCCTTCGGCGCTTGCCTCCTGGCCACCGACAACGACGAGCTCATCGCCGAGTTCACCACGCCCTTCGTGGAGAACCGGGACGGCTCCCTCATCGGGTGCTGGGCCATCACCGAGCCGGACCACGGCTCCGACTGGCTCGTCTATGGCGGTATGGAAGGCAACCCGGGCGAGGGTATCGTTCCGAACCTGCGAGCCAAGAGGGTGGAGGGCGGCTGGGTGCTCAACGGCCAGAAGGCCGCCTGGATCTCCAACGGTCCGGTGGCGCACCACGCCTACATCTTCCTCAACCTCGATCCGTCCCAGGGCATGCGGGGCTCCGGCATCGCACTGCTGGACCTGGGCTCCCCGGGTGTCAGCCGCGGGAAGGCGTGGGAGAAGCTGGGCCAGCGGGCCCTGCCCCAGGGCGAGCTCTACTTCGACGATGTCTTCGTTCCCGAGCGGAACCTCATCGCCGACACCGAGCTCTACCCCTTCGCCATCGATGCCACCCTCTCCATCGCCAATACGGCCATGGGCGCCCTCTTCACGGGAGTCGCCCAGGCCGCTTTCGACGAGGCGCTCCGTTACGCCAAGGAACGGGTCCAGGGCGGGCGGCCGCTCATCGAGCACCCCACGGTGCAGGTCAATCTCTTCGAAATGTTCAAGACCGTGGAGGCCGCACGCGCTCTGTCCCGCCGCGTGATGCTCCACAACTACCAGACCATCACGCCCAGTCTCCGGCACGCCGTGGCTTCCAAGGTCTTCTGCACCGACGCGGCGGTCAAGGTAGCTCACATGGCCGTCCAGATCTTCGGTGGCATGGGCCTGAGCAAGGAGTCCGACATCGAGATGATCTACCGGGACGCCCGCATGGCCCAGGTGGAGGACGGGGTCAACGAGAGCCTGGCCATCACCGCGGGAGGCACCATGCCCTTCATGGAAGGAGAGTGATCCGTGCCCCTTCCCAGACGCTTTTTCGAGCTGGCCGAAGCCCGTCCCGATGAAGTCTTTCTCTGGTGCGAAGGCCACGAAATCACGCGTGGGGCCCTTGCCGCGAGCGCATTGAAGGTCACAGGGTTCCTGCAGGGTCTTGGCCTCGAACCGGGCGCCAGGGTCGGTGTCATGCTGATGAACCGCCCCGAGTTTCTCGCCGTGTGGTTCGGCACCAACGCGGCCGGCATGACGCTGGTGCCGTACAACGCCGCGCTCCGGGGAGACGATCTCGACTACCAGTTGGGCCACTCCAAGACGCGGATCCTCTTCGTGGAGGCCGCCCTCCTGCCCGCTGTGGGCGGGGTTCTCGAGGACTACGAAGACCTCACCGTAGTGGTTGTCGGGGGCGAAGCGCAAGGACACACGATCCCGTGGGAATCCGTGGCCTCCTCCGAGCCTGGTGCCATCAGCGACCGGCTCCGCGACGGGGAGATCATGGAGATCGTCTACACTTCCGGAACCACGAGCCGGCCCAAGGGTGTCGTCTGGCGTTTCGGGCTCATGTCCATGATTGCGGAAATCCTCGCGCGCCACCTGGGCCTGAATCCCAGTGACCGGCTCATGGTGGTCCTGCCGCTATTCCACGGCAATGCCCAGCTGAGCACCGCCATGACCATCATGTGTGAAGGCTCCATGCTTCTGGTCCCGAGGTTCACGGTCTCCAGATTCTGGGAGCTCGCACGGGAGGGGGACGCCACCGAGGTCAACTTCCTCGGTCCCCTCGTCACCATGCTCCACAACCAGCCACCCTCGGAGGACGACAGTAACAATCCCATCCGCGTGGCGTTCTCGGCAGCGACGCCGGCCCCCATCCACGAGGCCTTCGAGCGGCGGTTCGGGCTGACCGTCGTGGAGGGGTACGGGTTGACGGAGACCGGGATCAACACCGCCAACCCCCTGGATCCGGCACGGCGCAAGGTGGGAAGCATCGGGCTGGCCCTGCCCTACAACGAGGTGGCGATCCTCGGCGAGGACCTCAAGGAACTCCCGGCCGGACATCCGGGGGAGATTTGCGTGCGGCCCACGGGGCTCTCCGACGGGCTGATGCAGCGCATCGAGTACGTGGACGACCCCGAGGCCACCGCCAAGTTGTGGCGGGGCGGCTGGCTCCACACGGGAGACGAGGGCGTGATGGACGAGGAGGGTTTCTTCACCTTCCTCGACCGGAAGAAGGACGTGATCCGGCGGCGCGGCGAGAACATCGCCTCCCAGCAGGTGGAGCACGTCCTCCTCAGCCACCCGAAGGTCGGCCAGACCGCGGTACTGGGCATTCCATCGGACGTGGGCGAAGAGGAGGTCCTGGCACTGATCGTGCCTCTCGAGCCCGTCACGCCCGAGGAGCTCGCCGCCTACTGCCTGGAGCGGCTGGCCGCCTTCAAGGTACCCGAATGGTACCGCTTCGTGGACGGGCTCCCGACGACGCCCACGGGCCGGGTCAAGAAGGCGGTGCTCAAGGCGCAGGGCGACCTGGCCGAAGGTGCCTTCAAAATCAACATCGCAAACATCACGAGGAATACACCATGAGAGAGAAGATCTACGAGTTCGAGCGGTACCACCGTCCGAAGAACCACACCCTGGAGGTGGCGAGACTGGCGTCCAACGCCGCGCTGACGGCACCCAAGACCGGTGGAGTGGATGGCATCGAATGCGAGATCCTCACGGGGGACGATCTCCTGTCCCTGGCCGATACCATGGAGCAGGAGTCCCACAAGTTTCCCGAGTCCACCAAACGCCGGTTCCTCTACGAGGCCGTCATGGCCCGGGAATCCGACGCGTGCCTGGTCATCGGTCACTACCGGTCGGCCGGTACGCCCATGGACGTCGGCTGCGGGTTCTGCGCCGGCCGCATGGATTGCTCCTTCGTTTACAACGCCCGAAAGACCCAGCACGGCCAGATCGACCTGACAGCCGTAACTCCCGAGGAGAAGGGGAAGGTGCCGTTTCATGGCCCCATGTGCGTGGTCCGAAACCTGGACCTGGGTATCGCCGTGGGATCGGCCCTCCTCATCACACAGAGGCTCCTGATCGACGCCATGCCCCTCTACACCGTGTCGGTGGCTGCCCAACGCCAGGGGATCCTCCCTCGTTCCTGGATGAAGGTGGCCATCCTCATGGCTTCTCGGCAGAAGAACCCCTATGTCGACATCCTCCCGGACTACCACCTCCACAACCTGGCCGCCATGGAGGACAACCTTCGCAAGATCTACATCACGCTCCGGATGGTCTACTGGTACGACTACAAAAGCTGGTATCCCAAGTGGAAGAACGAGTCCGGAAACGACTCGGGAAAGGAGTGAGCCATGCCGATTCTCTCTGAACGGGACTATGCCTTTGACCTGATCCTCGAGGCTGCCAAGGACGGGGCTGCAGCGGCCCTGGGCGCGCCCCGGCTGACCCCCAATCTCAAGCTGGAGACCCGAATCGTCTACGGCGAGGAAATCGGCTTCATGGTCCGCCTGCTGGAGATCTTCGCGGGGCCCAACGGGGCGTACTCTCAGTTCATCTACGGCGATTACCTCATGGGCAAGAAGTTCCTGGAGGAAGGTCTCCCCTACGCCATCCTGCTCATCGGTGCGAAGACCTCTCCTTCGCCACTCGCCTGGGACTGCGGGGCTTGCGGGTTTCCCACCTGTGCCGAGTTCAACCACTTCGCCAACGACAGCAAGTCCGCCGGCATGTTCGGTTACGGTCCCTCCTGTAACTGGATGATGATGGACTTCGGCATCGCCATGTCCCAGGCCTCTGCAGCCATCTACGCCAAGAACGTGGACTCCAGGCAGCAGGGCTCCTACGGCGTGGCCGGGCTGCTCCTCGGGATGATGCCCAATATGGACGTTGTTCTCGCCAACTCCGTCGGCCCCATGAGCCGGGGCGTCTTCCAGGAGTGGTACAACCGTCCGGACATGAAGGGGACCTTCAGCATGGACCAGGTCTACGACATGCTGATCTCCACCTTCGCCTTCCACTTCGGCGGCTTCTCCGGTGACGGCATTCCAATGATCAAGACTTCGGACGACTGGTTCTGGGAACCCTTCAAGGCCGGCAAGGGCCCCATGCCCGAAGCCACAGAAATCCTCCAGCAGGTACTGGAGCAGGCCGGAGAGATCACCCTGGAGTACGAGCAGTGGCAGCAGGAGCGGAACCGGGAGAAGGAGGGCTCCCGATGAGCGATGCATGGATTGCGGGAGTGGGACAGACGGCCTTTGCCAGGCACCCCGACCGGAGCCTCTCCGACCTGGCCATGGAGGCCGTCACGGAGGCCGCTCACGACGCCGGCATCCCCCTCGACGGGATCGACGCCGTCTTCTTCTCCAACTCCATGTGGGGTTACTTCGACGACCAGCACTGCATACGGAGCCAGGTGGCCCTCCAGGGAACACCCCTCGAGGGCAAACCGATGATCAATGTGGAGAACGCGTGCGCGGGCGCTTCCACGGCGCTCCACCTGGCCCGGATGGCTGTGGCCGCTGGGCAGTACGGCACCGTGCTGGCTGTGGGCGCCGAGAAGATCTTCCACACCGACAGCCAGAAGATGTTCGGCTCTTTCCTGACGGCCCTGGACGTGGCCAACGCCCGGGAACACCTGGGGCGCGCCATGGGGCTCAGGGAGCGCTCACTGGCCCGGCTCCGGGAGAAACGTCCGGAGATCGCTGCTCACATGCCCCCCGAGGAAGGGGGACAGCGAACTGTCTTCATGGACGTCTACGCCGCTTTCGCCCTGTGGCACATGGCGGAGTTCGGATCGACGCCCGAGCAGCTCGCCGCCATCGCCGCCAAGAATCACCACCACGCGGCTGCCAACCCCAAGGCCCAGATCCGCATCCCCATGACACCGGAGCAGGTCCTGGAGGACCGGCTGGTCTCGTGGCCCCTGACCCGTTCCATGTGCGCTCCCATCGGCGACGGGGCGGCCGCGGCCATCGTCGTGTCCGAGCAGGCAATCCGCCGGTCCGGTACCGCCAGAGCTGTGCGGATCCGGGCCTCGGAGCTCCGGACCGGTACCGGCCGGGGAGTCGACGATTTCGAAGGCGACATCGCCTTCCGAACGGCCCAGGCAGCGTATGAGGCCGCTGGCCTGGGACCGGGCGACCTCCACGTGGCGGAAATCCACGACGCCACAGCCTTCGGCGAGCTCCATCAGACGGAGGCCCTGGGCTTCGCCCCGCCCGGCGAGGGCGGAATCTTCGCCATGGAGGGGCACTCCACCATCGGGGGGAAGCTCCCGATCAACACCTCGGGCGGCCTGGAGTGCCGTGGCCATCCGATCGGCGCCTCGGGGCTGGCCCAGATCTACGAGCTCGTGTACCAGCTCCGAGGGGAGGCGGGCGACCGGCAGGTCGAAGGTGCGAGGCTGGCCCTGGCGGAGAACGGCGGGGGCAACATCGGGAACGAGGAAGCCACACTGGTGATCCACATCCTGGAGAGCTGAAACTCCCGCACTCGTGGGGACAGGGCCCTTCCACCGTTTCCACGGAGGAGTGTGAGATCGGACCGGCGGGTCAAGGGGGAGCCATGACTCAAAGCAACATCTTCATCACCGGTGCGGCCTCGGGCATCGGCCTCGAAACCGCGCGGCTGTTCGCCCGCAAGGGCTGGTTCGTGGGGATCACGGATGTCAACGACGACGGTCTGGCCGCGCTGGCCAGGGAGATCGGAGAGGACCGGTGCTTCGCCGCCGTCATGGATGTCACACGGCCGGAAACGGTCCGGAGGGCCCTCGACGGGTTTGCCGAGCGCACGGGAGGAAGGCTCGACGTCCTCTTCAACAACGCCGGAATCGCGCGGATGGGCCCGTTCGACGAGATCGTGCTCGAGGACCAGCTCAAGATCGTCGATGTGAACCTCAAGGGCGCGGTCACGGTGACGCACCTCGCACTGCCCCTGTTGAAGGCCACGCCGGGCTCACGGATCATCTCCATGGCCTCCACCTCGGCGGTTTACGGCGTCCCGGAGCTGGCGGTCTACTCGGCCACGAAGCACGCCATCTGCGGCTTCACCGAGGCCCTGGACCTCGAGCTCGGACCTTACGGGATCGCCGTCAGCGACGTCCTGGCGCCCTACGTCAGGACACCCCTCGTTACCAAGGCGGAACGCCAGGCGTACAGCGTTCAGAAGACCGGTATCAACCTGGTCCCGGAGCAGATCGCCGCCCTGGTGTGGAAGGCGGCGCACCGCCACAGGCTCCACTGGAGGATCCATTACCTGACCCATGTCTTGGTTCTCACCTTCTGGCTGTTCCCCTTCCTGCGCCGTCCCATCGTCAAACACCTGGCCCTGGCGCCGTCGCGACCGACCCGCTAGACCCGCGCCGTGGAAACGAAGGGGGGGGCCCCATGAACGATATCGGTGGGAAGGCAGGGGTGAAGGTCCTGGTCACCGGAGCGGCCGGCTACATCGGGAACAGCGTGATGCGCTCCCTCGCCGGAAGGGAGTGGGTGGACGCCGTCGTGGGGACCGACATCAGGGAGCCGGAGAAGCTCCCGGAGGGGGTAACCTTCGTCCGGCAGGACATCAGGGACCCCCTGGACCGGGTCTTCGAGGAGCACGGGATCGACACCGTGGTCCACACGGCATGGGTACTGACACCGATCCACGACAGGCGGAAGATGGAGGACATCAACCTCCAGGGTACGGGCAACGTCCTCGATGCCTGTGTACGCCACGGCGTCCGGCAGGTCCTCTACACGAGCTCCACGACCGCCTACGGCTTCCACCCCGACAACGACGTACCCCTGAGCGAGGAGAGTCCCCTCCGCGGCAACGACGACTTCACCTACGCCAAGAACAAGAAGGAGGTCGAGGCGCTCTTCGCGGAGTTCTCCGAGAGGCACCGGGGAATCACGGTCAGCATCGTGCGGCCCTGCTTCGTGGTGGGACCGGGGTTCTCAAACCCCCTGGCGCAACACCTCAAAAAGAGGCTCGTGATGCTGCCCCGGAACACCAGGCCGTGGCAGTTCGTCCACGAGGACGACCTGGTCGCGGTGATGGAGCTCCTGCTCGAGCGGCGGATCGGCGGGGTCTTTAACGTCGCCGGGGACGGGACCATGACCTTCCGCGAGATGGTGCAGGAGCTCGGTAACGTCCATGTACCGCTTCCGTGGCCATTGATCTACCCCCTCAACGAGCTCGCCTGGCGGCTCCGGCTCACCTTCATCACGAGGTTCCCCTCCGCTGCAATGCGGATGATGGTGGAGCCGTGGATCGCCTCCAACGAGAAGCTGAAACGGGAGCTCGGGTACCGGTTTCAGTACGACTCGAAGGCCGCGTTCCGCAGCTTCGCCGAGGCGGTGACATCCGGGCAGGGGCGCGCCCGGGTCCCGTAGCCGGCGGGGCATTCACGCCGCTTCGCGGTACCGGAGCCGCACGGTGCGTCCCCACATATGTCCACGGGTACCGCACCGGTACCGATTGGGGGTTCCACGGGGGTGCAGCAGCGGCAGGCAGCCCGTCACACCGCGGGTGCAGGCGCGCCGCGTTGCAACTGACCCACCGGTTCGACCACGATGGCCTCGAAGGGGCACTCCTCGACACAGGTCATGCAGCCGGTGCACCGGCCGGGCACGGGCTCAGGGAGCGGCATCTCCCGGGTCATCAGGATGGCGTCCGCAGGGCACACGTCCGCACAGATGCCGCACCCGGTGCACTCGGTTTCCACCAGGCGCCAGCTCCAGCTCACTCGGAGGCACCTCTCGAAGCGCTCATCCGGACCATGGCCGAGCCAAAGGCCCAGAGAAGAAGCAGCACCAGGAAGGGGAAGAAGATCCAAAAACTCCACTGGGCCAGCTCCAGCCCCGCCGGGGAGGCATTGGAGCGCAGGTGGGTCTTGATCCAGGTCCAGGCGGGGCTGGGGTGGAGGGCCAGGTACTCGGAGCTCGGGGCCTCCATGATGAATGTGAAGCCCACCAGGTTGGTCAGGTTGGCCCAGAACAGGAGCCAGAGAGCGCGGTCGTACGCGCGGCTGCCCGGTTCGCTCCCGCCCCCGAACAGGCGCAGGACCAGCGCTCCCGCCGCGAGCGACACCGCCAGCGGGTAGAACGGCACCGCCATCTTGATGTCGGCCATGATGTCGGGGTTGACGAGGAACAGCCCCGCCAGCACGACTCCCGCCAGCAGGACATCGACCATCACAACGGTCACGACCCTCCAGATCTCGGTGGAGACCCGGAGCGTCAGCAGCCGTTCGATGCTCCGGTGGTAGGGCTCGATGACGGCGATGCCCAGCGCCACGAAGCCCATCATGATGGACACGTCGAGCAGGTTCTGCAGTATCCAGATTTCCAGCGCCTTGACGATCTCGTGTTCCATGGTGTTTCCTTTGGAGCCGCGCACCGGGGCGGCGGCGGTGCCCTAGAACATACCACGGTGGACCGGTCAGGGCGCCATCGGCCTGGCCATCATCGTCCTGGGACTCTGACCCGATAATTCATCACCCGCCGCAGAATTCCCGGGTCCGCTCCGCCACCCGCCGGGCCAGCGCTTCCATGGCGGGACGTGCGGCCTCCCCCCCCGAGAGGTTGTCGATCACCAGGTAGCACCGCCCCAGAAGGGCCGCCAGCTGGTACCGGTCCACGCTCACCGGACCCGGCAGGCCCTTCATCGTGCCGCCCGTACGGCCCTGCCGCTCCCAGACCTTGCGGGCTCCCTCGGAGGTCCCAAGCAGGAAGAGCTGTGCCTCGATCTCTTCCGTGCCGTCGGTGTAATCCCGCACCAGGAGACGCTCAAAGCCCTCCTGGAGGAAGACCTCCGCACCGCCGTCGATGCGATCGTAGAGACCGCCGGCGGCGACCGTCTCAACAGGGCCCTCGCTTCGCCACCCGGGCAGAGGCCCGTTGCCGGGAAGCAGGCTCGGGGAGGCCGTCTCCCCGCCCTTCCGGGCCGGCCCGGGACCGCAGGCCCACGTCAGGCTCAGGAGCAACAGCAGAGCGGCGGCGGCCGTCAGCCGCCAGGATCCCCGTGATGGAGGCGAGCTCACTTGACCTGGTACCCCTCGATGGACCAGGCAAGCGGATCGCCGCGTGGGAAACCCTCGCACCTTCACTCCGACAGCGGAACAGTGAGCCAAAGAGCACGATCGCTGGCAATGTCTCCCTTCCAAAGAAGCCCGAGGCTGGTGCTCTTCCGCCGGGCATTCAAGTGGTACCATCCGGTTCGCACTCCTTCGAATCGGAACCTTCCGTCCGCCTGGCTCAGCGCCTGATACTCCGCGCCCTCGGCGCCCTCCTCGGCCAGGAACAGAACGATTCCCTGAAGGGGGTCTCCGGACGGCGCCAGCAGGATACCGCTCACGGAATGGAGGTCTCCCCGACAGTCGATGTCATGGTGCACCGATCCATCAACGGCGGGCACCACCATGCTCCCGAAGCACGAGTTCCCTCGCTCGGTGGGACCTAGGACGGAAAACTTGATCTCGCCGGACGGAACGGCTTTGATCCGGAAGGCACCCCCATACCCCGTAAGGCCGTCCACTAGGTCGGACCCCCGCTGGAGCACGATCCGGAGCCCAACACCGTCACCCGCCGCGCCCAGCACACTCCCCTCGAGGACCACACCGCGGTGGACCTCAATCAGAAGGGGACTGCCGCCTTCCTGTGCGATGGTCCGGGCGGAAGCCGGAAGGTACCCGGCCGCCGCCACCTGGACCACCTGCTCCCCCAAGGCACAATCCGAAATCAGGAAACGTCCCGAGGCGTCAGTGCGGGCCGTCCGCGGGACGGGTTCCGCCTCGGCTCCGGCCGTCGGTGGCATTCCGAACGCTACTACCCGGGCCTCGGCAATCCCTTCACCCGTCGTAGCAGAAACAACCCTTCCGGAAATGGAGACGCCTCTCTCGAGCCGTAGCTCGAGCTCTCCCGGATCGCGATCCGTTGCGAGGTCGATCTCTGCGAAGCCCATGACGAAGCCCTTTGCCGCCGCGCTTACCCGGCAGGGGCCCGCCGGAAGATTGGAGAACTCAAACTCCCCGTCCTCGCCAGTCCAGACGGGGGCAATGGGTGTGCCATCACAGTTCCCGCTGATCCGAGCGCCGGGTACCGACTCGTCCGACTCCATCGCCACCACCCTGCCGCGTAGGTCGAGGCCGCGGTCCAATCGAACCGTCGCCTCGTCGAGCGACTGGCGCTCGGGGACCATAACCACGCCCGGGGCATACCCATCCGCTTCGATCCGCACGGTTGCCCGAAGTGATGTCGCAATGGGAACCGAGAACCGGCCCTGCGGATTCTCCATCACCCTTCGCTGGTTGAAGCCGGTAAACACCGGATGTTGGGGATCCTCTGGGGCTTCGTCCACCACCACGGTCACCGTGAACCGTTCCACTGGATTGTAGTCACCGTTGACCACTTTTCCCGAGATGTGGCGGGGCTTGGGAAGCTCGATGACGACGCCTCCCTGAGGCGGTACGATCCTGACTGGGGAACTTTCACCGAAACGCGAGCTTGCCCACAACTCGTACTCAGTGCCCGCCGCAAGCCCGGTGAACGCGAAACCGCCGTCCGGCCCTGCCACAACGGACCGAGCCTGAGATTGGCCGACGGGTGCGGCGTGCACCGCGACCCGTATGCCATGAAGGCCACCCCGCACCGTTCCAGTTAATGATGCCTTCCCATGAAACGCCACTTTCCTGAGATCGATCGCGCGAACGGTGTCGAGGACGATGGAACGAAACTCCTTAGACGCATAACCCCGTGGTGCGATCGACAGCGTGAGTCGCCAACCTGGGACAGCCGGCACACCCGTGATTCGCCACACGCTTCCCCGCGCGCTCGGGTTTACCCCGATCATCCCGGCAGGAATCGGAAGAGTTGAGTGGTCAGCCTCGGACTCGAGACGCGCAGTTACGGCCACCCCCTCGGTACCAGGTGGCTGTCCGCTTGCCGCGTCTCTGGGCTCGAGGCGGATTCGCGCCTCCGTGGGCAACTCGAGAGCGACATAGGGGTGTTCGAGCTCGGTCCACGCGACCCCCCTGCCGGGGTACGCACCCGCCCACACTGCGCACCGGCCGGAAAGGTGCTCCGGAAGCATTATCTGGGCGCGGCCTTTAGCGTTGGTGCGTCCGCGGGCGACGACCTCTCCAGCTCCTTCGTCCGAACACATCACAACGACTCGGGCGCCGGCAGCTGGGGCACCGGCGGCCGAAACGTTCACCCGCAACGTTCGGGCGGAAGCGACTGTTCCCACCATCAGCAGCACAAGTCCCAACATTCCTTTAGATGTTTTCATCGTGCTCACCCTACAGTGAAAGTGTCTCGAGCACCAGCTCGCGCAGGGTCTGTACCCCGAGTTCGCCGATCAGTGCCGCCACCCCCCCCCGCAACACCACCCGTCCATGGTCCAACACCGCCACATCGTGAACGACGGGCTCCACCTCCGCCACCAGATGCGTGGCCAGGAGCACCGCCCGCCCGCTGGCGGCCGTCCACTGGATTGCGGCGAGGCAACGCTCCTGTTCGAGCGGATCGACCCCAAGGAGTGGTTCATCTAACAACGTGAGCTCACCGGGCGCTGTCAGCGCCACCGCCAATCCCGCCCGCCGACGTTGCCCCCACGAAAGGGCTCCCACTGGAGTGTCTGCGACCGAGCTCAGTCCTAGCCGCTCGATCCCCTCGTGCACCCTGCGCCGCTCTCGCTGCTCGGGGCAAACGATGGCCGCCACTTGGCGCAGCGTCAAGCTCGGTGGGAGGGGCTCCCCCTCGCCAAGCCACCCCACCGGTGGGCGTTCGCCCTGCCGAAACCGAAGCTCGCCTCCACCCGGTGTGAGGAAGCCCGCAACGATGCGGAGCAGCGTTGTTTTGCCCGCGCCGTTACGACCGATCACGGCCATCACCCGTCCCTCTCGCAGCTCAAGGTCTAGCCCGGCCAAGGCGACGGTCCGGCGACGAACCCCCCGGTAAACCTTTCGGAGGCTGCGGATCACGAGAAGTGGGGCCTCTACCGCATTCACGGTGTCTTCCACGAGGCAGCCACGGCTGCAAGAAAGATCATACCCACAGTGAGGGCCACAATGCGAACCACGGTCTCCCAACTCGGGCCGTAGGGAGGGAGCCACCAGCCGAAGGGGGTAACCAGGAACGCGATCCATCGCCCAACCATCGGAGAGGCACCGCCTGCGAGAAGATCCGGCGCGAAGGTGAATCCCAGCGCCGAGAGTGCCAACGCGACCGTCACGTTCTGCCAGCCCGTGGTAACGATTCCAACAAGCGTGGCCAGCGCGCCGACGTTGAGGGCGGAAACGAGTATCATCGCAACGCCCTCCGCCGAGGAGCCACAGTGGCCAGATCCCACGATGTCTACCAGAATCACGGCAACGGCCGCGGACCCCAGGCGAGCAGTCGCGGCCGTCAGCAACAGCGCCCAGCGGGACCACCCAGCGGCGATCAGCAGGCGGTGCAGTGGGGTCGCATCGGGCCCTCGCCAAACCCCAGCGCTCGCGAAGGCCGGTAGAAAGAAGGCCGCCACGAATGCCACTCTGGAGAGGAGCCTGGCCATCTCCGCGCCCGGCTGAAACAGGTGGGAGCCGCCCGCGGCGGCCAAAGCGACGGCTGCCAAACCGGCAACCCCGGGCCACCAGGCGAGCCGAAGCTCGGCCCAGATCACCGATCCGAGCGCTCGGCCAGACATCGCGAGAGAACCCTACCCAGGGGAAGCGGCACCACCGTCTCTGCATCGGGCACCGCCACGGGACGCACTCCATCGGTCAAGATTGTGGAAGGCCGGATTGGAAGCACCGAGCGCTCCAGCACCGTGCCGTCAATCGAAAGCCACGAGAGAGTCGCCCGTGCCCCCTTCGGCCGTCTCACCGTCCCACCGCTCCGAAGGAACTCTCTGGCCGCCTCCACGTCGCTCTCCAGCCACGGCTCGACCACGAGCATACCGCAGCCGCCAAGACCGGCCACCGCGGCGATGTGGGGTACAGGATGAAGGAAGGTGGCCGCGCGCCCCCGGCGCTCCCCTCTCCCGAGGGCCTGAATTGCCCGCGCCACGCTAGGCCACCGCACGGCCCGGGGAGCGCCGCCCGTGGGAGAGAGTAACACCAACAGGTTTCGCCTCCGAAACACGAGTGCTACGCCGTCGCCAGCCGCCGCGAGTTCGTATCCTCCCAGGACGAGGCCTGCCTCGGCCGCCGGAGAACGATCGAGAATGGACTCTTCGAGCGCGTCAAGAGGAGCTTCCCCATCCAAGGGGATCGTCCACCGGGGCCCAGCGGCACCGTTCGGACGGAACGTTCGGATCTGTATCTCGTCTTTCTCCACCCAGCTTCCGACCCAGAGCATGTGGGCGGCGAAAGCAATCTCTGCGGCTGGGAACGGGCCGAGACGGATGGAGCCTTCGCTCTCGCCTGTGGCCGTGATTCCAACGATCTCGGAAGACTCCGGCCGCGCTCGCAACACCCACACCCGTCCATCCCCGCTCGCAAGATCCACCACCCTGCCCTCGATCGGGAGGGATCGCGGCGGACGCCCCTTGCGGAGGATGAATAGGCCTGCATTGGTCAACACGACCACCCCTGAGCCGGAGGCAGCCGCCGCCCGCACCCTGACAGTGCTCGGGGGTGGACCGGTTGTGGTCCTTGCCGTCCCGGAAAACGCAATGACCGCTGCGCAAAAGCACCGCAGGAACGCTGGCCACCCGCAAAACACCGCCAAAACGCTCACGTCACAGCCCAACGAGACACCTTGAGTATTCGATGAAACACCCGTCGCGGTACACGTAGTAGCTCGTTTTCACATTGGTTATAACACATCCAAAGGTGCTGCCAGTCGTCATACATCAGGTCGCACCCTTCCACGCAGCTTCTGTACCAGTCCTCCACTTGCGCCCGGCAACCTATGTAATCCTCGAAGCAATCCCTCGGTTGCATTCCCGATACCACACGGGGT
>CAZXNA010000078.1:0-15419 GCA_964641295.1 uncultured Thermoanaerobaculia bacterium | reverse complement strand
TCGGATACATCTACATGCTCAAGCTCTCCCACCTTGTGGATGACAAGATCCACGCACGGTCCATCGGACCCTACTCCCTGATCACCCAGCAACCCCTGGGCGGTAAGGCCCAGTTCGGTGGCCAGCGGCTGGGAGAGATGGAGGTCTGGGCACTGGAGGCCTACGGCGCCGCCAACACCCTCCAGGAGCTGCTGACCGTCAAGTCGGACGACGTGGAGGGGCGGGCCAAGGTCTACGAGGCCATCGTCAAGGGCCAGGTTCCCGAGGAGCCAGGCCTGCCCGAATCCTTCAACGTGCTGGTACGAGAGCTGCAGGCCCTGGCGCTGGACGTCGAGCTCCTGCAGCAGGACGACGAGTGAGAGGGGGCAGGAACATCATGGAGAGATCGACCTTTTCCGAGGCTCGGACCTTCTTCGAGAAGCCCAAGCCCCTCAACGATTTCAACGCCATCCGGCTGGGACTGGCAAGTCCCGAGAAGATCCGCTCGTGGTCCCACGGCGAGGTGACCAAGCCGGAGACCATCAACTACCGGACCTTCAAGCCCGAGCGGGACGGCCTCTTCTGTGCCAAGATCTTCGGTCCCGTCACGGATTGGGAGTGCCTCTGCGGCAAGTACAAGCGGATGAAGTACCGCGGCGTCGTCTGCGACAAGTGCGGCGTCGAGGTCACCAAGTCCAAGGTCCGCCGCGAGCGCATGGGCCACATCGAGCTGGCAGCGCCCGTGTCCCACGTCTGGTTCTTCAAGGGCCTTCCATCCCGTATCGGTCTTCTGCTGGACATGACCGTCCGGGCTCTGGAGCGCGTACTCTACTTCGAGGCCTACGTGGTCGTCGATCCCGGCGATACCAACCTGGAGCTCAAGCAGGTCCTGACCGAAGAGGAGTTCCGGGAGGCCAAGGAGGAGTTCGGGGAGGCCTTCGTCGCCAAGATGGGCGCCGAGGCCATCCGTCAGCTCCTGGAGTCCCTGGACCTGGACGAGATGGCCGCCGAGCTTCGCATGCTCATGCGGACCGAGACCTCCTCGGTGCGCCGTCAGAAGGCCGCCAAGCGCCTCAAGCTGGTGGAGGCCCTGCGCCGTTCGGGCAACCGGCCTGAGTGGATGATCCTCGAGGTCATCCCCGTCCTGCCGCCGGAACTCCGGCCCCTGGTTCCCCTGGACGGCGGCCGCTTCGCCACGTCGGACCTCAACGACCTTTACCGGCGCGTCATCAACCGGAACAACCGGCTGAAGAAACTGCTGGACCTCCGCGCGCCCGAGGTGATCGTCCGCAACGAGAAGCGAATGCTTCAGGAGGCCGTGGACGCCCTCTTCGACAACGGCCGCCGTGGCCGGGTCATCAAGGGCTCCAACAACCGTCCTTTGAAGTCCCTTTCCGACAACCTCAAGGGCAAGCAGGGTCGCTTCCGGCAGAACCTTCTGGGTAAACGCGTCGACTACTCGGGCCGTTCGGTCATCGTCGTCGGCCCGGACCTCAAGCTGCACCAGTGCGGCCTTCCCAAGAAGATGGCCCTGGAGCTGTTCAAGCCCTTCGTCTACCACGAGCTGGAAAGAAGGGGTCTGTCGACGACCATCAAGATGGCAAAGGAGCTCGTGGATCAGCAGACCCCCGAGGTCTGGGACGCCCTGGAAACGGTCATCAAGGAGCATCCGGTGCTCCTCAACCGCGCTCCGACCCTCCACCGGCTGGGTATCCAGGCCTTCGAGCCCGTGCTCGTCGAGGGCAAGGCCATCAAGATCCATCCCCTGGTCTGTGCGGCGTACAACGCCGACTTCGACGGCGACCAGATGGCCGTCCATCTACCCCTTTCGCCCAAGGCCCAGCTCGAGGCCCATGTCCTCATGTTGGCGTCGGAGAACATCCTCTCCCCCGCCAGCGGAAAGCCCCTGGCCGTTCCCTCCCAGGACATGGTCATCGGCGTTTACTACCTGACGACGGAAAACCCATTCGCCAAGGGCGCTGGCAAGGTCTTCTCCAGCTTCGACGAGGTCTTCCTGGCCCATGCGGCCGGGGTGGTCGGCACCCAGGCGCCCATCCAGATCCGGTACAGCGGCGAGCTGATCGACCTGGTGGCTCAGGGGGGCAGTCAGGACCTCCTCCACGCCGACGTCATCGAGGTGCAGAGCATGCTCCTGGAGACCACCGTCGGCCGGGTGCTCTTCAACCAGGACCTTCCGGGCGGCATGCCCTTCATCAACGGGCAGCTGAAGAAAAAGGGAATCCAGAGCCTGGTCGGCTATTCCATCATGAAGCACGGCCATGAGGTGACCGTCGAGCTCCTCGACCGTCTCAAGGAGATCGGTTTCGCCAACGCCACCCGGTCGGGGCTGTCCTTCGGAGCAGACGACATGCTGATTCCGGAGAGCAAGCAGGAGCTGCTGGACGACGCCCACCGGGAGGTCGACGAGGTCGAGCGGCAGCGGGCGGCCGGCCTGATCACCGCCGGCGAGCGGCACAACAAGATCATCGACATCTGGCACCGCGTCACCGAGCACGTGGCCAAGGATATGTTCGCCCGCATGTCCGAGATCGATCCGGAGACCGGCGAATTCAATCCCATCTTCATGATGGCTGACTCCGGCGCCCGTGGTTCCAAGGAGCAGGTGCGTCAGCTGGCCGGAATGCGGGGACTGATGGCCAAGCCGTCGGGCGAGATCATGGAGACCCCCATCACGGCCAACTTCCGTGAGGGTCTCTCCGTCCTGCAGTACTTCATCTCGACCCACGGCGCCCGCAAGGGACTGGCGGACACCGCCCTCAAGACGGCCGACTCCGGCTACCTGACCCGCCGTCTGGTGGACGTGGCCCAGGACGTGATCGTCGTCGAGCACGACTGCGGCGCCGAGGAGGGCATCGAGGTGACCGCCATCATGGAGGGCGGCGAGATTCTCGAGCAGCTGCGGGACCGCATCGTCGGCCGTGTGGCCTCCGAGGACATCTTCGATCCCCTGGAAGGCACCCTGATCTGTGCCGCCAACAAGGAGATCACCGAGGAGTTGGCCAACCAGATCCAGGAGGCCGGTATCGAGCGCGTCAAGATCCGTTCGGCCTTGACCTGCCGCACGGACCGCGGCGTCTGCCAGCTGTGCTACGGGCGCATGCTGGCCCGCGGCCGTCTGGTGGAGATCGGTGAGGCCGTCGGAATCATCGCCGCCCAGTCCATCGGCGAGCCGGGCACCCAGCTGACCATGCGGACATTTCACTACGGCGGGACGGCGACCAGGGGCGGTGAGTCCTCACGTCACGTGGCCTCCCACGCGGGTACCATCAAGTACCTCAACGTCTCCACGGTCATCAACAAGGAACAGCAGCGCGTGGCCATCTCCCGCTCGGGCAAGCTGGTCATCGTCGACGGCAAGGGTCGGGAGAAGGAGCGCTACTCCGTGGCCTACGGCTCCTACCTCCTCGTCGAGGATGGGCAGGCCGTCGATCCCGGTACGCCCCTTGTGGAGTGGGATCCATTCACCTCGTCGATCCTGACGGCCATCTCCGGTACGGTCGAGTTCGTCGACCTGGTGGAGGGCGAGAACGTCCGCGAGGAGATCGACAAGCTGACGGGCCACGCCCACAAGATCGTCATCGAGCCCCTGGGCTCGGGCAAGCGAATCCCGACCATCGTCGTGACGACCAAGAAGGGCGAAGAGCGGCGCTACCAGTTGCCCATCGGTTCCCACCTGACGGTCAACGAGGGTGACGAGGTGGCGCCGGGCGACGTGCTGGCCAAGATCCCGCGGGAGATGTCCAAGACCAAGGACATCACCGGCGGTCTGCCGCGGGTGGTCGAGCTCTTCGAAGCCCGGAAACCCAAGGAACCGGCGGTCGTGTCGGAGATCGACGGAGTGGTCCAGATCACCGAGCCGATCCGCGGCCAGCGCCGTATCGTCGTCGAGGGCGACGGCGGGGAGCGCCGGGAGTACACCATCCCCCGCTACGCCCACGTCTCCGTCCAGGAGGGTGAGTTCATTCAGGCCGGCGACCCGCTGACCGAGGGGCCAATCAACCCCCATGACATCCTGTCGATCCTGGGCGAGAAGGAGCTCCAACGGCACCTGGTGGACAAGATTCAGGAGGTCTACCGGTCCCAGGGCGTGACCATCAACGACAAGCACATCGAGGTGATGGTTCGCCAGATGATGCGCTTCGTGAAGGTGGTCAACCCCGGCGATACGGACTTCCTCCTGGATCAGCAGATTCCGCGCTACCTTTTCGAGCGCGAGAACGAGCGTGTGATCAGGGCCGGCGGGGAGCCCGCCACGGCCAAGTCGTTGCTGCTGGGCATCACCAAGGCCTCCCTGGCGACCGAGTCCATGATCTCGGCGGCTTCCTTCCAGGAGACCACCCGCGTCCTGACCGAAGCGGCGGTGGCCGGCAAGGTCGACAACCTCCACGGCCTCAAGGAAAACGTCATCGTCGGCCGGCTGATCCCGGCCGGAACGGGGACGCCGAGGTACCGCCGGACGATCATCGATCCGGTACCGGAAGAGGAGATGGAAGTCGAGGAGGAGCACGACGATCTCTACCGCGAGATGAGCGACGCCGCGGCTGTCATCCTCGACGCCAAGCCGGAGAGCTGAGCGAATCGCCAACCGAAGAACAGAACCCGATCCGGCGGCCTTTCACGGCCGCCGGATCTTTTCTTGCTGAACCTGCCTCGAGGAACGAGGGGGTCGGCCACAACTGCAGAGCACAAGGGTGGATTGTGAGGCTGTGAGACCTGCCACTGTTGGGCACCGTACCCGTTCCGCCAGCCGCAGATCACCCCGGGCAGGGACCCTCCTGTGGCGTATAATCCCGAACAGGCAAAGGAGCTCTTCATGTTGCGAGGAATCCTGAGGAGGCCAGTGGGCATCGCCGGACTGTTGGTGCTCGTCTTCGGCCTGTTGCTTGCGTTCAACTACGATCCGGCGGAATACGAGCAACAGGATCCCTACACGGTGACCGATCAGTCCGAGGCAGTCAGGATCATGGTGAGAAACACGGAGCTTGCCAGGGAACGGGACATGAGGCTGATCATGACCTGGGGGAGTATCGTGTTCGGCCTTCTGATGCTGGGAAATGCTGCGTGGGAGATCTCGAGGGCGGCGAAAGAACAGGCGCCGGACCGATCGGGTCCCGGCGCCCCGTTGGAGCCACATTAGGCGACAGCCTTGAGTTGCGGTTTTTCTTCCGGATATGGATCCTGATGTTCGCTGCGTGTCCGGCCGGAACGCCTGGCTCACGGTGATGAGGGGGCCGGCTTCTCGATGGGAGAGGTGACGTTCGGCAGGCCGTGTTCCGGATCTTCGTCGCAGGGGGGCAGCGGAACGGGATCGAGACCGGTGGGAGTGTGGGTACGCGAGCGTCCGTGGTACGGTTTGGATACGTCCGGATGGAGGTTGCCAATGCGCCAGATTCGCAACTTCGTCGTCGTTCCCCTCTTGGGGATGTTCGTGATCGGCTGCCACCCAGGCCCACCCGCCTGTGAGGCGGTTCATCTGAGGCTCGATTCGGCCAGATGGGTTTCCGTGCAGGATTCCATCGAGGTGGAGACAGCGGTGGAGGAGCCCGATCCGTTCGGAACCTACCGGCGGATCGAGCTCTCCCTGGCGGTCCCCGGAGGACGGGAGCTTTTCCGGGCCGCCTACTGCGCCTGTTCACGGGTGGATCCCGTGCCCCCTGGAGCATTCGGCCTGTACCGTATCCATGAGGACGGGAGCTGTGTCCCCTCGGATGTGGTGAGCGCGGGCATCGACGCCATGCGGCCGGCGGAGGCAGGCGGCTTCACCCTGCTTCCCGAAAGCGAGGCGGTCAATCGGGATGGAATTCTGCGCCTGAAGTGGGTGATTGCCGTCGGCGACGTGTTGGAGCCCGGGAGGTACGAACTCCGGGGCCGTGTGGTGCCCCTCAAGGGCGGTGCGCCCGGCTGGTCGGTTCTGGCCGTTCTCGACACTTCGGGTGCTCTGCCCACGTTCACCGGAGTCGAAGAACCATCCGGGACGGCCTCCGGCTCTGCGGAGGTGCCCCCGGCCCTGAAGGAGGGACTGCGGGCGAAGAACCCGGCCGAGGCCCTGCGCATGATACCCGCGCTCGTGGAGAGCGGCGCCGCCCGGGAACAGGTGGACCTGGAACGGGCAACCATTCTGGAGCGCCTGCTCCACGAGGAGAGTTTCCGGGCCGGAGACGAGGAGTACGGGCTGGAGGATATCAGGCAGGTCTACGAGATGCTCCTGTCGCGACCGGACGTTCTCCGGTTCGAGGTGCCCTTCGCGGTCGATCTCCCGCTGGATCGTTTCCTCTACCTCTGTGTGGTGGAGGGTGAGGGGCATGGAAAGCCAGCGCCCCCCGGCGTCACATGGGCACTGCCGGGAATCGATGTTCCACAGGCGATCCTCAGCCCCGACCCCTGGGTCGTCTCGGCGGCCCTGTTCCTCGCACGAAAGAACGGGGTCGAACTCGATCCCGGCGCGATCCTGCACCGTTGGGAGAGTGGGGCATGGGACGCGGAGTGTGTGCAGCAAGCCACCCTTTACCTGGCCGGCCTGTCGCCAGCGCGACTCGCGGAGGCTGCACCAGGGGGAGAGGGGCTTCCGGAAAGGCTGGCAAGCCTGAAGCCCGTCCCGGAGGATGTTTGCCGCTGCCGGCCGTTGCCGTTCAACGCATCGATCACCAGGCCCTCGGTCTCCATCTGGATCGATCCGGACGATCGTCCGATCACCTCCGTCTTCCGTGACGACACCATGGAAGAGATCGGCCGGCAGTCGCTCGAGCTGCAGGGCGGCGTGTTCGAGCTGCCCCCCTCATCCATCTACCTCTCGCTCGAGGTTCGCTGGGGCCGCATGTACGGCAGGAGCCGGCAGGTTCAGCCGAAGGGAGGGCGGTTCATTCGCTTGCCCATCCGTCTGCAGGCAGGGATCTGATGTGAACTCCGCTCGTTGACGGGCGGTCCACCGCCCGACGACCCATCGGGGATCATCCGGGTTGACGGGCCGAGAGAGCGGGTGAAGCTCCGCCATGGATCGCCGTCCGCCCTGTGCCTGCGTGGCCGCAGAAGGACGGTGACCCCGTGAAACGACGTGCGGCTCACGGCCGCGGCTGGACCTTTTCGGACTGCCGATGGAAGGACAGCTGCACACCGATTTCTCCCGTTCCCACGTCCGGGTCGTTGTACCGGGAGTGGTAGGACTGGAGGAGGACGTCCGCCTTCTTGAGCGTGATGCTCCTTTCCGGCAGGACCTTGCCGTTGTCTCCCACCACGGCCAGGGTGTACCGGCCGGTGCGTTTCATCATGAGGGGTTCCTGGTTTTGGAGGGGCCTGCCGAAGAGGGTCGTCGCCTTGAGTTCGTAGAGCTTTCCCTTCCGGACGACCTCGATGGTCATGGGGACGCCGAGGCGAAGGAGCAGATCGATATTGCCGAGGAGTAGCTTGACAGGTCCAAGCAGCTTCTCCACGTTCTGGTCGGCCGCCCCTCCCGCCTTGCGGATCTCGCTCTGGATCAGGCCCATCACCGGTTTGCTCACGGTTCCTTTCAGCAGACGGACCCTTCCCTGCCACACGCCCTCGAAGGGTTCCGGCTCCGCATGGATGGTGACCTTCTCGCTCTCGTTCCCTGCGACATCCACGACACTGACGGCGTAGACCCAGTCCTTCGCTGTGGGTGGACTGTCGAGGAACTCCTCTGCCTGGAGCGGCGTGCGGTTGATGGGAGTGTCGGGGTAGCTCGGGGCCTCCCGCTCCTTCCGGTAGACGTTGTAGCCAGCGAAGGCCCGGTCGCCCGCCTCTTCCTTGAGAACGGATTCACCCCAGCTCACGGAGATCTTGCCATCCTCCTGCCGGGAGGCGCTCACCCATTCCGGTGGCATGAGCAGCCACCGACGCACCGTCACCTTGGGGACGGGCTCGTTCAGCGATGTGTTGGCCACCAGGAGCGTGGCCGCGTTGATGTCCTCTGGCGCTGCTGCCGGTGAGGCAACCCGCCCGGTCACGGCCTGGCCGTGAACGGGCACGAGGGGAGTGGGTTGTCCGGGATAGGGAATCCTTCTTGAAGCTTTCATGGTTCCCAGGAGCACCCTCGTGTGCCGGGTGGGGGTGGGAATCTGGACCACGAGCCTCGTCTCCCGGTCCGCCGGAAGGGATCGCGCCTGGAGATCGAACGCCTGGACGGCCAGCGGGGGAAGGGAGAAGGTGACTTCCGCGTACGCGTGGACCTTGACACTGGCCCTCTTGCCGCCCCGCGTGCCCCAGCTCAGGATCCTGAAGCGGTCACGCGGGTTGAGGTTCTTGCGCACCAACAGCGTGGAGGAGGGATGGGTGCGCCACACGTTCAACGCCTCCGCGGAGATCACCCTCGGGTTCCACAGGCTCCGGTGATGGAGTTCCTCGGCGAAATCCAGGGTCATGGCCAATAAGCCGCCACGCACCCCCGCCTTCTTCAACCCGTAATCCAGGGTGTCGGGTCCGGGTTCCCCCTGGTCGTTGATCTCCTTGATCAGGGAGACCACATCCACTCCCCGCTCCTGCATCCAGGCCAGGAAGCGCGCGTACGCGTATGCCTGCATCGTCGGGGCAAGATGAAAGGGGGTCGCCAGCAGCTGGGGTTCCTTCGCGAGGTACCTGAACGGCTCGGGATCCGGGTGGCCCTGGATCTCGAGCAGGCGAACGGCGAGGTATTCCGCGGTCGCCTCCAACCACCATCGCGCGGCGTTGGCGTTGAAGGTGTTGAAGAAATCGTCCTGGGCCACGTGGATCAACTCGTGGATGCACGTCTTCCGGAGAAGGTAGCCGTAGTGATGCGCGAAACTCCCTTCAACGCGAAAGTCGTTGTCCAGGAGGACCGGTCCGCCCATTGCCGACAGCCCGTCCACGTTCAGCGGGACGAGGAACACGTCCCATCGCCAGACGGTCCTTTCGGCGACCTTCATCTCCACCCTCGGAAGCTCCTTTCTGGCCTCCTCCAGGTACGTCCCCATGTCCTTTACGAAGAGGGGAGGGTCCTCCTTCTTCCGCTTGCGGCCTGTCGCGAGTGGGTAGTCGGCGTCGGAAACCACGGCGGTCGTCCCCGACGAGTCGTAGTGGAGGGCGAAGTTGGGGGTCTTGTATGTCTCCCCGGGCATCCTTGTCAGCCAGATGACCAGGCCCTGCCCGGCCTCGGTGAACTTGCTCAAGGTCGCGCCTCCGACGACGAGGACCGCGATCAGAGAGGCATGTCCGGTCCGTGCGGAGACGGTCCTCTTCTCAGGGTCGAAGACGGAGGGTAGCTCCACCCACCGCCCGCCCTGCCAGGTTCCGATGGCGGGCCGGACTGGGGGACCGCCATCGGGGAGCGTTGCAGGATCGAACGGCATGGTGATCTGGATGGGTTTCGTGAAACGCCAGTGTTCCTGGTCCCCGATGCGCAGGTCGTGAACCGGACCGAAAGCGAACACATCGCCCCGTCCGGCCATCGGGCGGGGCAGGTGGGCGACGGGTACCGCCACCACGGAAGTGCCATCGGGTACCGAGCCCGGGGGGAAGACCACAGTGCTTCCCTCGATCGTGACGAGGGTGGTGTCTGTGGCGGCGCTCGCCGTCGCCCGGACCGCGACGTCTTCCCAGAAGCGTATCCTGTCTCGCACCGTGATGTCGGCCGGAGGGGGAGCCTCACCGGCCGACACGACGATCGTCGACGCCGGTGGAGGCTGGGCTCTCCAGAACATCAGACGGTCCAGCCATACGGGTTGCATCCACCACAAGATGGCAGCGGGCACCACGGTTCCCAGGAGGAGCGCCCCGGTCCAGAGGCATCCGAAGCAACCGGACGAACGCCGCGCCGGGCGGTTCATATCAGCACCCTCATTACCGTCAGGACAACCAGCACGAGCAAGGCCAGGTCGAGGGTCAACCAGCCGTGGAGGATCACGCCCCACGGTCCACCGCCCGCCGTCCGGCCACCCTCGGCGTCGATCCGAGCCGCCGTCCTGTGGGCGTCCCAGATTCCCAGGAGCCACGGCACCACCAGAGCGGCGAGGAGGAGAACGAAAAAGGCCTTGACGGGCTGGCCGTTGTACGCCTGCCCGGCTCCGGGGAATACCAGGGAAAGGATCGCAGCGAGAACGGGGGAGTGGGTCCGGCCCCGGCTCGGTGTTCCGCCCCTGCGGGAATCACCGGTCCGGTACGATGATTCCCGTGGCGCGCGCCGGGCGACTTCTTCCCGGAGCGGCACCGCACTCAAGTCCCTTCTTGCAGCGGTGCCGCCGGGCGAGGGGCCCATGGCGGCCGGGGGAGAATCGGGGACGATTTCGAAACGCAGGGCGACGGTATCTCCAATGGCAAGCACGTCGTTCGTCCTGACGAATCCCGGCCCCGCCACACCGTCGATGCTCAACCGGCCTCCATCGTCCCGGGCGTAATACCCCTGCTCGCTGAGATAGATTGTGCACTCGATGGGGCCGAGACCGGGCAAGCGCAGGTCGCACCGCTCGTGCGAGCCCACGGTTACGGACCGGGCGTCGGATTCAAACTGTAGTGGTTGTCCTTGCGGCCCGAAGTACCGCAGCCTGATCCGGGGCACGTTCTTCCTCCAGATGAGAGTGGCCTGCCAACAGGGTAACATCCGGGATGGTCCCGTGTCCCCCTCGCTGCCGGAATCGTGGACGATCCGGGGCCGCACCGCTGGAGCGGGCACGTGGGAATCCTGGGGCGGGCGGGTCAACCGGTCGTGAGGTGTAGGCGGGCGCCTCGGGCCACCCGGCGCCATGAGAGGTCCGGGTCAACGGGAATGGGTCACAGGCGGCCCGTGCGTGCGACAATGATGGCGGATGTTCCAGACCATCGATGTTCCTCTCTGGGCGCTGGTGCTGCTGGTCGTGCTCGCCGCGTGGGCGGCCCTCGACCGGCTGCTCGTTCCGAGCGTGCGCTGGTTCCTGCGCCGCAAGGTCACCCGGGTGCTCGAAGACGTGGGCCAACACCTGCAGATCAAGATCGAGCCGTTCCGCCTCACCAAGCGTGCGGTGCTCATCGACCGCCTGATCTACGACCCCGAGGTCATGGAGGCGGCGGCGGCGTTCGCCCGCGAGAAGGGGATGCCGCGCGAGGTGGCCATGGCCCAGGTGGAGCGTTCCGCACGCGAGATCGTGCCCGCCTTCAACGCCTACTTCTACTTCCGCATCGGCTACTGGATGGCGCGCCGGGTGGCGCAGCTCCTCTACCGCGTGCGTCTCGGCTTCACCGACGAGGAGGGGCTGTCCGCCGTCGAGGAGCGGTCGACCGTGGTTTTCATCATGAACCACCGCAGCAACATGGACTACATCCTGGTCGCCTACCTGGCGGCGGCGCAGACCGCCCTCAGCTACGCGGTGGGCGAGTGGGCGCGCATCTGGCCGCTGCAGACCCTGATCCGAAGCATGGGGGCGTACTTCGTGCGTCGCCGCTCGCACGACCCGCTGTACCGCCGGGTCCTCGCGCGCTACATCCACATGGCCACCAGCGGCGGTGTCACCCAGGCCATGTACCCGGAGGGGGGGCTCACTCGCGACGGGCGCCTGGCGGAGCCCAAGAAGGGGCTCCTCGACTACATGCTGCGCTCCTTCGATCCGGACGGTGATCGGGATCTGGTGTTCGTGCCTGTGGGGATCAACTACGATCGGGTGCTCGAGGACCGCAGCCTCCTCCTCAACGCCGAGGATCCGGAGGAAAAACCGGGGCCCCTGCGGGCGGTGGCCACCGCCGCCAGCTTCCTCGCGCACAACCTGTGGCAAATGGCCCGCGGCCGCTGGTACCGCTTCGGCTACGTCTGCGTCAACTTCGGCACACCGCTCTCCATGCGCGCGTACTGCAGCGAGCACGGGTTGCGGCCCGGCGAGCTTGCAGGCGAGGAGCGTCTCGCGGCGGTCGGCCGGATCGCCGATCACCTCATGGGGTCACTGGCGGCCGTCATCCCGGTCGTCCCGGTGCCGATCGTGGCCACCGTCTTCCGCCGGAGCACCGGTCCGCTGAGCGAGCTCGAGCTGAAGGCGGAGGCCCAGGGCCTCATGGCAGACCTGGAGGCGCGCGGCGCCCGGATCTACATCCCCCGCAGCGACCGGGAGTACGCCATCGAAGTGGGACTGCGCATGCTCACCCTGCGCCACGCCGTCAACGAGCGCGACGGCCTCTACACCGCCGTCCCCGAGGAGAGCCGCCTCCTCGCCTACTACGCCAACTCCATCGCCCACCTGCTTCCCGACGCCCAGCCCGTCACCGATGCCGCCTGAGCCGGGGACCGCTGTCCGGGGTGATGAGGGCGGTCTCGAGAGACTTTCAGCTTCCGCTGAAACCAGCACCCGAGTCAGAGGGACGGAGCCCGGACAATGGCAGGATGGCCTGACTGGTACCCTTTCGACACCCTATCGATGCGAGCTCCAGCGATGGCGGGAAGCTCGCCGTGTGCGATCGGGAGGAACCACTCGTTGGGGGGTGAGCGTCAACGCCAGGCCGGGAGGCAACGTCTGAGGACAGGCAGGGGGGGAGCCTGCGGTCAGGGGGGTATTTGAGCTCGAAACAGGATGCCGGGAATGGAAGGATCGTTCTCGTCGCGAACCTCTGCCTCGTCGTGTGCCTGGTGATCGTCATTTCCGGGCGGCCAAGTTGGGCAGGTAGAAGCCCGGCGCCTCGGGGCAGAACGGTGGCGATGTCTGTTCTGTCCCGGGATACCCGGACGATCTCCAACGATCGGATGAGCTTGACCGTCTCGCTCGAACTGACCGATAACGGAGCCCGCTTTGTGCTCGACAGCATGACCGATCGGGAAACAGGGACCAGTCTGGACCTGTCCGCGAGTCCGATCTGGCAGGCCATGCTGGCGACTCCGGAAACGGCGCCTCCCGGAATTCCTTTTCCCACGGATGCCGATCTCCAGGGCGGACCAAGGCTGGTTCCCTCTGGTCACGCCCATTGGGGGCCTACAAGTGGCAATACTCTGGTGTTGGAATGGGACGGTCTCGAGGTGCCCGGCGGCCAGACCCTCGACGTGGATGTGTCGATCGGCCTGCGTGGATCGGAAGGGTTTGCCGAATGGAGCATGACTGCCGAGCTGTCAGAGGGGAACCTCATGGTGATCAGCACCGCGTTTCCTCTCCTGGAGCTCCCCGGCATCGGTGAGAGCCCGGCTGACGACGTTCTGCTCCACCCGGCCCTGGGCGGCTCCCTCATTCGGGATCCGATCTCGTGCGGTTCGGCCATGGCGGAGTTCGTAACCGCGACTGGCGATCCTCAGCCCCAGCTCATGTACCCCGGGGTACTGGTCAGCCAGTTCATGACGCTGTACGACGAGGATCTGGGACTGTACATGGCTGCGGAGGACCCGAGCGGCTCCATGAAGGGACTCGTCTATTCCTTCACCGGGCGCGGGGTACGCCTTTGGTTCCGCAACTACAACAGTACGGCCTACAAGGACGATCGCTCCGCCATGGTCAGGGCGTTGGGGCGAATCGACCTCGCGGCGCTGGGCTATCCCATCGTGTTGGGTTTTCATCATGGTGACTGGATGACGGCCGCAGATCTCTACCGCGAGTGGGCGCTCGAGGTGGCCGCCCCGTTCCTTTCCCGGGGACCGATCGCCGAGAGACGGGACATCGGTGGGAAGGTCCGCGACCTCTCCCTTCTCATCCACTACGGTTTCGGGTTCCTGGAGACACCCGTCAGGCTGGAGGGGGACGAGGCCCGTCTCGAGGCTGCCATCGACTTCTTTCGGGAACACGAGCCCGACCTCGGCCTTGCTGTCAACCTGCTCGGCGTCGTCGACCGACGGGAAGATGCCGATGTGCCTCGCGAAAGCTGGTACGGGAGCGTTGGCCGTCCCGAGCTGGACGGCGACCTCAAGGCGGGGGTGCCCGAGCTCATCGGCTGGCTGATGACCGAGCACGGCGTCCCGGCGGGGCAGAACAGGGATACGGGGGGCTGGCTGGTCGAGGCCGGAACGGCCGAAAGACGGATCTATGACGAGGAGGATGCGCTGCATCGGGCCGTCGTCAGACACTGGAACGGTCACCCGGCGTTCCAGCTCCTCTCTCGCCGGGTCATCTGTGCCGGCAGCCAGTGGCAGGAGACCCGCCGTCTGACCATCAACGCCAACACCGTCCTCGACTCACGGGGTCCCGGCGGGACCGGGCCGGGGTTCCAGCTTCTGCTCCAAACCGGGCAGGGGACGAACCCCAAGCCCTGCTACGCCCCACTCCTTTCGGACAACCCGGCCGGGGACCACCGGCATCCCCCGGGCGGGGGAACGTGGTGGTACGAACGGTTCAGCTCCTACATCCACAGTCTCCGGTCGTTGTACGGCGATCAGGCTCCCTACCATGTCGTGATCCCGGAGCAGGACAGCGAGCAGCTCATTGGGATGGACGGCATGGGCATTCTCGCGGGGAAGGCGCGCCAGTACCCGTTCAGCGACGACGGTAAGACCCAGGTCGGCGGGGGAGACCTGCCGTGCAGCCAGCCCGTTCCCCTGCTGATGTACCTGTACCACGATCACGTCCTTCAGGGCTCCAGGGCCGTGTTCCTGTCGAAGTACATTCAGGCGTTCGGGTCCGGGTACGCCCCGGACGACGCGTTCGTTCCACACCCCAACTACTACCGGGCGATGGCAGCGCTTTCCGGACAGATCCTCGCTCTCCCCCTCCGGAGCCGGGAGCTTTCCGCGCTCGAAGATCAGTCGGTGGACGGAGCGGTCTACGAGAGCCTGTGTCCGGCGGCCCAGCAGGACTGGGAGTTCCTCCGGCTCCTGGTGGAAACCCGCCATCGAAACCTCGAGCACCTGGCCTGGGGCCGGATGCTGCGCTTCCCCACGGTGAATGCGGATGTTATCGAACTCGAGGCGTACCGCGACGGAGAGCTCCGCACCTACCCGGTGGAGGCCGTGGTGGCCAGTGCGTTCAAGGCATCGGACGGCACGATCAAGCTGTTCGCTGCGAACCACACCCGGGAGGCCCGGAGCTACACCTTCTCCTTCGATCCGGCTCACTACGGAATCGGGCCGGGATCCTGCTGGCTCCTGGAACGGATCGATCCAGGTGGAAACGCAACGTCCACCGATCGGGTTTGCGGAAACGAAACGTACACCTCTCCGGTTGTGTCACTGGCCCCACTTTCGGTCGACGTGTTCTTGCTCAGACCGTCAGTGCCACAACCTCGCCGCCCTGCCGGTCGGGCAGTTCCCTGAGGCCTGAGGCGGTCTCCCCGGGACCTGGGCGGGAAAGGTGTTGTGCAGATGAAACCAGCGTCACCTGGATGTTGTTGACGGAAGAACCTTCGCTGGATTCGGTGGAGAGAGCGGTGGTCCCTGGGTGACGGCCGGGCGTTCCCGGGGCGGCCGGCCACCAGGGCGGGGGATGGGGGGGGGGGGTGTCGGTCCGAGGACGGCGGTGGGGCACGGAGCGGGCGAGAGGCGTCTCGCAGGGCGGGCCACGCGAGCGTGACGGCGGTGCTGG
>CAZXNA010000077.1:0-15578 GCA_964641295.1 uncultured Thermoanaerobaculia bacterium | reverse complement strand
GACGCGATCGATCAGCGCCCGGTCGTGGGTCGCCACAAGGAAGGCACCCCGGCGCTGGGCCAGAAGGCCCGCCAGGGCCTCGGCCCCCAGAAGGTCCAGGTGGTTGGTCGGCTCGTCGAGGATCAGGAGATCGGCCGGCTCCAGCAGGACACGGGCCAACGCCAGGCGAGTCTTCTGCCCACCCGAGAGTTCGCTGACCGGTCGCTCCACCTCCTCGCTCCCGAGGCCGAAGGCCGCCAGGGTCCTCAGTGTCGTGGTCTCCGCGCGGTAGGGGTCATGACTCTCCAACGCCGTCTGGAGCTCGGCCAGACGCTCCAGCAGCCCGGCGTCGTCGGGCCGCCGGGCCAGCTCCTCCGCCACCCCGTCCATCTCCCTTTCCAGTTCCGTCAGGCGGGCGAAGGCTCCCATGGCGTAACCGAGCACCGTGCTGTCCGGGGGTGCCTCGAAGTGCTGATCGAGCCGGGCCAAGCTCAACCCCCGGGCCCGGGTGACCCTGCCCCGATCCGGCTCCAGCTCTCCGGCCAACAGTCGGATCAGGGTGGTCTTCCCCGCACCGTTGCGGCCCACCAAGACCAGATGCTCGCCGGGGTTCTGCTGGAAATCGGCCCCCTCGAGGATGGCCTCTCCCCCAAGCCGGACGGTCACCCCTTCGATGCGGTAGAGCACGGCGTCCCCTCAGACGCCGGCGGATTCCGGCGTGCCCAGCACGGTGGGCCGGGGTTCGACGGCCTCTTCGGAGATCTCGAAGGCCTCCCGGACGCGTCGGCTCAGCTCCTCGACATCGACGGCGCGCTCGCCGATCAGCAGGGTCGCCAGGGGCTGGCCGACCTCCACCCGGTCGCCGATGCCCCGGAGCACCACCAGCCCCGCGCCGTAGTCCAGCGTGTCGTCCCGGCGGCGGCGGCCGGCGCCTAGATCGACGGCCGCCCAGCCGAGGGCTTCCCCGTCGACGGCCGCCACGTAGCCCCCGGACCCGGCCTCCACGGGACGCTCCTCGCGGGGCTCCGCCAGGAGGGACGGATCGGAGTTCCCGCCGTGGGCCTCGACGAAGTGGTCCCATGCCGCACGTGCCGCGCCCGAGGCCAGGGACTCCTCCAGGCGAGCGCGAGCACCGGGAGCGGCGTACCCCTGGAGCAGCATGGCCTGCTCGGCCAGGGCGAGGGTCACCTCGCGGAGCCGGGCGCTCCCGCCGCCATCGAGGACGGCCAGGGCTTCGCGGACTTCGCAGGCCGTCCCCAGATAGGGTCCCAGTGGCTGGTTCATGTCGGTGATCAGCGCCTCGCAGGCCATGCCCGCGTTCCGGGCCACGTCCCGGAGGGCCACGGCCAGCTCCACGGCCTCGCCGACGGTCTTGCGGAACGCGCCGCTGCCCCACTTGACATCGAGGACCAGAGCCGCCGCCCCCAGGGCCAGCTTCTTGGACATGATGGAGCCGACAATCAGGGGGAGCGACGGGACCGTCGCTGTCACGTCCCGGAGGGAGTAGAGGGTCCGGTCCGCCGGGGCGATCCGCTCACTTTGGGCGACCACGGCCGCGCCGCACCGGTCCAGGAGCGAGAGCATTCCACGGCGGTCCCAGTCGGTCCGAAAGCCGGGGATCGCCTCGAGCTTGTCCAGCGTCCCCTGGGAATGACCCAGGCCGCGTCCCGCCATCATGGCCACCGGGACCCCGACGCTGGCCAGCAGCGGCGCCAGGACCAGGGAGACCGTGTCGCCGACGCCCCCCGTGGAGTGCTTGTCCACGGCAAGGGGCCGGCCATCGGCCAGACGCCAGAGCTCCCCCGAATGCAGCATTTCGTCGGTCAACCACCGGGTCTCCTCGGCGTTCATGCCACGGATGCAGATGGCCATCAGCAGGGCGGCCAGCTGCTCCGGCGGCACCGAGCCATCGCTGGCGCCCCGGACGAAGCGGGCGACATCGTTCCGATTGAGGGGGAGTCCGTCGCGCTTGCGCGCGATCACCTCCACAAAGCCCACGGCTCAGCCCAGCTCGACGAGCTTCTGGCGGGCGGACCGCACGTAGGGCGACTTGGGGAACTCGTCGATCAGCTTCTGGTAGTACTCCCGGGCCTGGGCCACGTCCTTCTCCGCCTCGTAGGCGGAGGCCAGCTCGTGGAGGGCTACGTCCCGGGGCAAACTGTCGTCCTGGCCCGTGGCCATGGCCCGCAGCTGCGCGATGACCTCGGCGGCTTGGCCCGAGGCCACACGCATGTGGACCAGGTCGAGGGTCGCCACTCGTCCCAGGGCGTCGCCCTTGTGGCGCTGGGCAACCTTCTCCAGGGCACTCTTGGCCTCGTCAACCTTCCCCGACTCGAAGTCCATCCGAGCCAGGTAGATGCGCGCCACATCGGCCTCCTTGGTGCGTCCGTATTTCTCGACGACCTTCTCGAAGGCCGCCCTGGCTTCGGCCAGCGTGGCGGCGTCGGCGCTCGATTTCTGTTGCGCCTGGTAAGTCGTCACGGCTTCGTGAAGCGCCCAGGAGGCGGCCTCCTCCCGGCTCCCCATCCAGCTGGTGGCGCCCCAGATGATGAGGAAAACGGCCGTCAACCCAGCCAGGGCCAGCGCCACCGGCCGCCAGTTTTCCGCCAGCCAGCGCACGATCTTGTCAACACCTGAAACGAAATCGTCCTGTTTCAGCTTCTTCCGGGTCAGTCGCCGCATGGATCCTTCCTCCTACGCAGGGCGCGGGGACCCTGGAGACCCCGTGCCATGGCCGCCAACTGTATCCTGAAATCCCGCCGGAGACAACGCCCCGGTTGTCTTCGACCCCCGAGTCCGCCGCCCGAGGGCTCAGCCGCTTACTCGAGCCGTAGACGTTTCTTGTCGCTCTCGATGAACTTTCGAATCCGCTTCTCGTAGTCCTCGAGATGCTTCCGCATGCGCTTGAGCTCCCGGTAGTTGGTGATCTCCTCGATCTCGCAGACCAGCTCCTGATCACCGATCAGGACCTTGGATGCGACGGAAAGGTGCCCGTGCTTGCGGATCACCTTGGCAAACTCCTCTTCGTCCATGGAGGTCAGATCCAGACGCGATCCGTCCCGGAGATCGGCGACGATCTTCGAGCTGACCTCTTTCCCCCCGGAATCCTCGGGCAGGACCAGCCGATCGCAGCTGGTACGGATCGACCTTGGTCCATCGTCCGGCACCGCGCTCCTGGTGCTACCGCAGCCGAGCGAGATGACAAGGAGCGTGGTGCACACGCCTGTCAACAGGTACTTCATCATGGTGTCTCCATATGGTGTCTCCATACGAGGGGCCCCACGCACCGCCTCCCCCCACCCCGAGGGCCCGGTCACGGCCTGGACGCCCCCGACATTCGCCGAGATTCGTCCGTCCGGCCTACAGCTTGAGTTGCTTCGAGCTCCCCTTCATGAACTTCTGGATCTTCTTGATGGCCTTGGCCAGGTTCTTCTGCATCTCCTCGAACTCCTTGACCTTGGAGATCCTCTTGGCCTCGTAGGTCAGGGACTGATCGTCGAAGGTCAGCGCCGTGGTGACGTTGAGGGATCCGTGTGCCTGGAGGAGCTCGTCGACAGCGGCCTTGTCCGCATGGCTCAGATCGTTGGTGCTCCCGTTGGGAAGCGTGGCCGTGATCTTCGAACCGATCCGGACGACGTTGGTCACGTTGATGGTGTTGCTGCCGTGCAGAATGGTCTTCTGCTCGTTGATCACCTTGGTCCCGCCGCACCCCAGCGCAACGATCAGCGCCACTCCAAACAGCATCCACAAACCCTTTCTCATCTCGACCTCCCAGCGTCCTCGTGGGGTTCCCTCCCCCCCCCGGGGGTTTCAACAGCGATCAGTGTACCACCCCCTCCACACCGGGCCCGGGGGAGCGTGCATGCTAAGATCGTGGCCAGCCAAGCCGGGTCAAACCGGTCGTGTGCCTCGGGGTTTGCCCGTTTCACCGTACGGGCCTGGCCCCACGAAAGGGATCCACCTATGCGACGCTCCGTTGGAATTGCGCTGATCTTCCTCTTCGGCTTCTCCAGCCTCGGGCTGGCCTCAAAGGTCCATGTGGACTACGACCGACAGGCGGACTTCAGCAAGTACAGGACCTTCGCCTGGGCCAATTCAAAGGGCTTCAACCTGGAAGATATCAACGAGCTCCTCCACCTGCGAGTCAAGAACTACATCGAAGCCAAGATGACCCACGGTGGGTTCCTCATGGTGGACAAGGACCCCGATCTGCTGGTGACCTACTACACGGCCTCCAAGGATCAGACGAAGATCAACGTCGTCAGGATGGGTTATGCCTTCCCGACCACCTGGGGCTGGGATCCCTACTGGTCGGGCTACTGGGGGTACGCCGGTTCCAGCGCCGCTTCCGGCCAGGTCAGCGTCTACACCAAGGGCACATTGATCATCGACATCATCGATGCCAGGACAAAGACCCTGATCTGGCGGGGAACCCTCGTGGACTCCGTCCCGGACAATCCGGACAAGCTCAGCAAGAAGATCTACAAGGGCATCGACAAGATCATCAAGAAATGGCGCAGCATGCGAAAGCACCAGCTCGCCGAGGAGGCCAAGGGCTCCTGAGCCGCCCCGTCCCCGGGCCCGTTTCCCAACCATCGGCCTGCCCTTCTTTCGCGGTTCGACCGGGGCCATTCCCCCCAGGAAACGGACGTCCTGCGGGCTCTTGGGGCTCCCCTCTCCACCCTCATGGGCCGCGAGGGGCGTCCTCCCACCACCTCCGGAGCCAGCGCCACCCCAGCGCCCACAGCGCCACGAAATGGCCCAGTAACGCGCCGGCCACCACGTCCGACAGGAAGTGCTGGTGCTTGACGACGCGGTTGATCCCCGTGGCGGCCGCCACGCCGTAGAAGACCGGCGCCGCCGGGGGGTAGAAGACCGAGAGCACCGTCGCCGAGGCAAAACCCGAAAGCGTGTGGCCCGAGGGGAACGACTGGCAGGAGGCGTGGCGGAGTCCCATGGATGGCCCGTGGAAGACCGTCCTCTCGTGGCCCGGGACCTGGCCCTCGCGGGAGGGCCGCTCCCTCCCGGCCAGGACCTTCAGACCAGCGTTGAGACTCGCCGCCATGAGCACGGCCACCCAGAAGGCGCCCGCCTTCCTCCAGTGCCTGGGGTCCAGGCGGGCGATGATCAGGCCGATGATCAGGGTGCCCAGCCCCGAGGCCAGAAACTTGGCCGCCGTCAGCCCTTCCCGCATCTCGCCCCAGTGGTCGTACAGGGTTACCGTGCGCAAGAACTGGAAGGCCGGCAGGTCCACGGCGAAGGCCAGGGCCAGCAGCGCCAGGCCAACGGCGGCACGGATGAGCAGGGTCCTGCGGTCCGGCATGGAGCCATGGTACCCGAGCCCGGCCCTGCCCGTCGCTCACGGAGCCGGGACCTCCCATGTGCGCCGGCTTCCGTCACGAACCGTCCTCGCCCGGCCTTCACGCCAATCCGGGCTTTCCTTCATGCTATGATTGGTGAGAATCAATCCCGTCTTGGAGTCCATCCGAGGTAAGGGAATACAACATGAAAGCGCCACATCTGGCGGAAGGAGTCCGGCCGTGAAACGTTTCATTGGAATCGCCCTGTTCGTCCTCTTCGGGTTCACGAGCCTTGGCCTGGCGGCCAAGGTCCACGTGGACTACGACAGGAACGCCAACTTCGACTCGTACAAGACCTTCAAATGGGTCGAGCCGCCCGAGGGTTACACCCTGGAGGACATCAACGAGTTGCTTCACAGGCGAGTCGTCGGGTACATCGGGGCCAAGCTGCAGCAGGGCGGTCTGGAAGAGGTCGACACCAACCCCGATCTGCTGGTGACCTACTATGTCTCGTTCAAGGAAGAGACGCAGCTCAATACCGTCAGCATGGGATACGGGTACGGCCCCGGATGGGGTTGGGACCCCTACTGGTCCGGATACTGGGGGGGGTACTACGGCGGTCCCATGACCAGCACGACCTACGTCAGCACCTATACCAAGGGAACCCTGATCATCGACATCGTCGATGCCAAGGCCAAAACCCTGATCTGGCGTGGAACCCTGGAGAACACGGTTTCCGAAAACCCGGAAAAGGCCCAGAAGAAGGTCTTCAAGGGGATCGACAAGATCGTCAAGAAGTACCAAAAGATGCGGAAGAAGCAGCTGAAGGAAGAGGCCAGGACCTCCTCCTGAGCGAACCTCTACGAGCACTCCTCGGCCCGCCCCACCCCGTGGCGCGGGCCATTCTTCTTGTCGGGCCGCCAGGAGAAACGCCGAAATGGCGGATGAATCCGCGGTCGCAGCAGAAAACCGCCACCGAAAGGAACCCTCCCCAACATCCCCGGCGCGACCCGGAGCCCCACTTTCACTCTGAACTCTTCCTCATTCCCGGGTTCGTGTAGAATCCGGGCCCTGGAGGGGGGTATGGAGCATCCCGTCATTACCATCGCCGAACTTGCCGGCCACGTGGGCCGGGAGGTCACACTGAGGGGTTGGGTCTACAACTGGCGCAAGAAGGGGAAGATCCGCTTCATCATCCTGCGGGACGGCTTCGGCTACTTGCAGTGCGTCGTCTTCCGCCCCGAGGTCGAGGAATCCGTCTGGGAGGCCGCCGTCTCCCTGACCCAGGAGTCGTCCCTGGAGATCACGGGAACCGTCACCGAGGACGCCCGCGCCCCTGGGGGCTTCGAGCTCAAGGTGCACCGCATCGTTCCCATCCAGGTGGCGCCCGAGTACCCCATCGGCAAGAAGGAACACGGCGTTGACTTCCTCCTCAACCACCGGCACCTGTGGATCCGCTCCCGCCGCCAGCATGCCATCCTCCGCGTGCGCGCCGAACTCGAGCAGGCGATCCGGGACTTCTTCCACAGCCGCCGCTACACCCTGATCGACTCCCCCATCCTGACGCCCGCGGCCTGCGAGGGCACCTCGACCCTCTTCGAGACCGAGTACTTCGGCGACCGGGCCTACCTCTCCCAGTCGGGCCAGCTCTACCTGGAGCCCGCCGCCGCCGCCTTCGGCAAGGTCTACTGCTTCGGCCCGACTTTCCGCGCCGAGAAGTCCAAGACCCGCCGCCACCTGACCGAGTTCTGGATGGTGGAGCCCGAGGTCGCCTGGCTCCGCTTCGATGGCCTCCTCGACCTGATCGAGGAGTTCCTCAGCGAGATCGTCTCCCGCGTCCTTGACCGGTGCTCCGAGGACCTGGAGCGTCTGGAGCGCGACACATCCGTTCTCGAGCCGGCGACGCGCCGCCCCTACCCTCGCCTCGACTACGCCGACGCCATCGCGGCCCTGGCCGAACGCGGTCATCCAGCCCAGTTCGGTGACGACTTCGGCGGCGACGAGGAGACCATCCTGGCCTCCCTTCACGACCGCCCCGTTCTCGTCACCCGCTACCCCACGGACATCAAGGCCTTCTACATGGAACCCGACCCCAACGATCCTACCCGTGCCCTCGCCGTGGACGTCCTGGCGCCCGAGGGTTACGGAGAGATCATCGGCGGCTCCGAGCGCATCAGCTCCTACGAGCTGCTCAAGCAGCGCATCGTCGACCACGAGCTCCCCATGGAGGCCTTCCAGTGGTACCTGGACGTGCGCCGCTATGGCTCCTTCCCCCACTCGGGTTTCGGCATGGGCATCGAGCGCTGCACCGCCTGGCTCTGCGGTATCCACCACGCCCGGGAGGCCATCCCTTACCCGCGGACCATCAACCGCCTCTATCCCTGACCGACTGGGGCCGGAGGCGGTTCATCCTCTCTGCGTGCCGCTTCTCAAGCGGGGGACTCCGCCCCGGCTCGAGGCAAGGGACCGAGGCGCCGGCCTCGGCTTGACCACATATTAAGATTATTCTAAAATAGACATGTATGAAACGACATGGTGCCATTCCGTGGAAGATCGAGTGCATCGCACCGGACCGGACTCCCGAAGACCTTCAAAGCCTCCGGGAGGAGCTGAGCCGGTGCCGGGAGCTCTTCCGGGATCTCGCGGAGCGTCACGCCCTGCTGGCCAGCGAGTCGCGCCTCAAGATCCTCTCCCTCCTCGGCTGCGCCGGCGAACTCTGCGTCTGCGATCTGGCAACCGTCCTGCAGATGACGCCGGCCGCCGTCTCCCAGCACCTGGCCCGCCTCCGCAAGGCTGGCATGGTCCACGCCCGGCGGGACGGCATGACCATCTACTACGGTCTGACCTCACCCGAATGGTCGCCCCTGGCTCCGCCTCCAGCGCTGGCAGGGCCGCGCACGGGGGTCAAAGAAGGCCCATGATCCCGACACGAACCGGGCCCTACTGATGTCTTCCGGCTTCCTCTCGGACCCCGAGGGCCGCCGCGCTTACCTCCTGACGAAGGCGGGAATGCTCGTGTTCGCCTTCCTGCTGACCTGGCCCCTGAGCCGCTGGTTCGGTAACCGCGCCTGGCTGGGCTTTTGTGCCTTCGCCGTCCTCCTGGCCCTTTCCACACTGCTGTTTTTCGCCGTGGGTGGAAGGTCCTCCACCACGGGGAGGGATTCGTCCCCGCCCGAAGAGGACGCGGCGACAACGCTGGAAGCCGAGGAAGACCAGCCCGTGGTCATCCCAGTGGAGGACGCCCTCGATCTTCACCCCTTCCAACCCCGCGACATACCGAAGGTCGTGCGGGACTACGTGGAGGCCGCCTGGGAGGCAGGGTACCGCGAGGTGCGGCTGATCCACGGCCGGGGTATCGGCGTCCAGCGGGAACGGGTCCGCTCTGTCCTCGCCAAGCACAAGCTGGTGCTCGAGTTCCACGACGCCCCTCCCGAGGCCGGCGGCTGGGGCGCCACCATCGCCCACCTGCGGGATGGCCACAGGCACTGACCGCCGGTCTGGAGACCCGGAGCCGGTACCTGCTATCCTCGGCCCGGAGGTAGCCATGCCGGAGGAGACACTCGGGCCGGAGGAGATCATCGAGGAGCACCGTGGAGCGGTCAAGGAATACGCTCCCCCAACACCCATCGAGGGCGTCGAGATCCTCCGCCTCCAACGCCACGTGGACGACCGCGGGCTGTTCTTGGAGATCTTCCGCCGCCGGGCCACCCACCCGGGCTCCGAGGCCTTAGCCGCATTCTTCGAAGGCGTCGACATCGCCCAGATGAACTTCTCCGTCGTCGACTCGGACACCACCGTCAAGGGTCTCCACTACCACCTGAAACAGGCCGACATCTGGTTTTGCCCGCCGGAAAGCAAGATGAAGATCGTCCTGTGGGATCTCCGGCGGGACTCCACGACCAGCGGCCGCACCCAGGTGCTGGTCTCCGGGGGAGGGCGGGATCTCTGGGTCAAGATCCCTCCGGGCGTGGCCCACGGCTACAGGGCCCTCTCAAGGCCCTGCGCCCTCCTCTACATCGTCACCCGCGAGTTCGATCTCGACGACCCCGACGAGTACAGGATCCCCTGGGACCATCCGGCCATCCGGCACCTCTGGGAAATCGAGAACGGCTGAAGCATCACCCTCGGGTGATCAGCCCGTCCATCCCACCACCCTGCCGTCGGGACCAGCCATGTACCGTGTTCTCGTGCAGCTCCGCGGCTCGGGGGCCCGCCGCACAGCGAGGAGACCGCAGCTCCACGCCCCGGGCCAAGACTACAACGCCCCAGCACCCACCGCCGGTCTCAGGATCCGAACCGGCGTGACCTGCGGCTCAGCTCTCCCAGGTCCGCATTCCTGACCGGCCTTCGTCGTGAGACCAGGGAAATGCCTGCCAGTGTCGTGTTTCGACCGGGGCGCTGCAGAGGCGTGCCCCCTGCACGTCGCAGGCCGCGCCGCCGGAAGAAACGCCCCGATGGCCGGCATATCCGCAGTCGCAGCAGAACGCCGGTGGAGACTGCGTGTTACGGTCTCCAGTCGTCGACGGCCACCGGCTCGCCCAGCTTCCCGTCGGCACTCCACCTGGCCACCCAGATATCCTGATCCTGTTCCACCGGCGTGTACTGGGGACGGCAGAAAAAGACCCAGGCGCCGTCCCGCGTCGGGTTGGCCTCGGTCAGGACCTTCCGGAAGGGCCCGGGCAGGCTGATGGGATGTACCACCCCGCCGACGTAGAGCAGCTGGCGGTCTTCCCTGCAGAAGAGCAGCTCGTTCTTCGGGCCGACCCTGGGGCCCCATTCCGAGCCCGGCGTGTTGATCCTTGGATCCAACGGCATCGGTGTCGCCGACTTCTTTGGGGAAAGGAGGAACAGGTCCGAGCTCCCGCTCCTCTGGGTGGCAAAGACGATCATCTTCGAGCTTCCCGCCAGGAAGACACCGTCCTGGGCATCCTCCTTCCCCAGGGCCTCGACCCGCTCGATGGCGCCCCAGGCAGCCTTCTTCGAGGAACGGGAGGAGACGCCGACCCAGGGAACGCCATCCGGCGGAATCAACGTCACCAGACAACGCGTCTCGGCTGGATCGACCCAGCTGACCTCGAGGGAGCTCTTCTCGTCGACGCCAGGAAACACCACGGGCGCCGGCTGGGACCAGCCGTCCTCTCCGAGCTCCGTCCGGTACGGACGTTCGACGATCGCCCCACCCTGTTCCGGATCGGGAAGGCCGGGCCGCCGGGCCCCGAAGACGTGGCCGCCGGCCCGCCACGGACGTCGGTACCGTGCGGCGAAGTAGAGGACCCTGCCGCCGCTGAGGGGGACCGGCGCCCGTTCGATGCCCGCGCTGTTGATCCGCGCCGCGTCCTCCACGGGCGGGGGCCCCGCGCCCTGCTCCAGCTTGGGAAGGCGCCAGTGACGATAGCTGGCGAAGTCCAGGAGGTAGGCCGCGTCGGCCAGGACCTTCTCCGTTCCCACCATCCGCGTCGTACCCGCCACCGGGATGGCAACCATTTCCGTACCCGCCGGCAGATCGTCCAGGGACCGGCCCCCGGCGAGGACGAGGACGGTGTCGGGACCCGCCGTCACCTGCGCTTGAACGCCGCCCTGCACAGACGGAGTCGGCCGCCCCTCCTTCTGCTGTTCCTTAACCAGGAGGCGTGGGGCACCCACCTTGAGCTGGATGACGACCGCACCACCACCATCGCTCGCCGGCGTCACCCCCAGGAGGTTGCCGTAAATCGTCGTATCCGGCTGTGGCACCGGCCGTTCGGGGTTGACCAGGTTGCACCCCGCGACCGCCACGGCGGCCACCAGCATCAGCACCCAGAGAACCAACGATCCATTTGAGCAAGCTTTCATGAAGACCTCCCGTTACAACAGGATACCAGCGATCGTCGCCGTCAGCCATGAGGCCAGGGCCCCTCCGAACATGGCCCGCAACCCGAGCTTTGCCAGGTCCTTCCTCCGGCCGGGCGCCAGGGCGGAGATGCCGCCGATCTGGATGCCGATGGAAGAAAAGTTGGCGAAACCACAGAGGGCGTAGGTCGAGATGATGACGCTGCGTTGACTGAGCACGCCCTCGTGCATGTAGGCCCCCAGCTGGCCGTAGGCGACAAACTCGTTGAGGGAGAGCTTGATTCCCAGCAGGTTGCCCACGCGGCCCGCATCGACCCAGGGAACACCCATCAGCCATGCCAGAGGGCGCAGAATCGTCCCGAAGAACGTCTGCAAGGAGCCGGGAAAGATCCCACGGAATTCGCCCGTGACGGGGGAGATCCCGCCGGAGCCGTAGCTCACCCAGGCTCCGTGCAGCAGCCGCCCGTCCACCAGGCTGTCGCCCCAGTTGAGCATCACGTCGAGGACGGCGATCAGGGCGATGAAGCCAAGGAGCATGGCGCCGACGTTGACGGCCAGCTTGAGGCCGTCCGTGATGCCCGATGTCGCCGCTTCGATGACGTTGTCGCCCGTCGGGATCTCCGGCAGTTCTGCGTCGCCCGCCGTCTTGGAGTGCTCCAGCTCCGGGAAGACGATCTTGCCGATGACCAGCGCCGCCGGCGCCGACATGACGCTGGCCGCAATCAGGTGCCCCGCGGGAATGCCCATGGCGATGTACCCGGCCAGCACCCCGCCGGCGATGGTGGCGAATCCACCCACCATGACCGTCAGGAGCTCCGAACGGGTCATATCGTCGAGGAACGGTCGGATCAGGAGAGGCGCCTCCGTCTGACCGACGAAGATGTTGGCGGTGCAGGAGAGGGTCTCGGCGCCGCTGGTCCCGATGGTCCACCGCATGAAGCGTGCGATGGCCTCGATGACCCGCTGCATGATCCCCAGGTGGTAGAGGATCCCCATGACGGCCCCGAAGAAGACGATGGTCGGCAGCACCTTGAAGGCGAAGAGGAAGCCGAAGCCCGGCCAGGCCGCATTCTCCCCCGGGAAGAAATACTTGGGATCGGCGAGATTGCCGAAGAGGAACTTGGCGCCGTAGTCCGACAGGTTGAGGAAGGCGGCGACCTTGTCCGAAAAGGCGGAAAAGAAGATGCGGCCGTGGATGCCGTGGGAGACCAGGTCCGCCACCCCAAGTACGACGAAAAGCGCCGCGCCGAAGCTCTGAAGCCGCTGAAACAGGTGCCACCGGGCGTTGACAGCCAGAAGGACGACCAGAAGAGCCAGGATCCAGCCGAGCCAGGCCGCCGCGAAACGTCCCGCAAACCAGCCGACGCCGCAGGAGACCGCCGCCACGGCCACCACTGGCCCCCAACCACCCCCAAGACGATCGTGCTCTCGCTGGAGCAGATAAACCACCACCAGGAGCCCCAGGACCGCCATCCCCATGTAACTCCACAGGTCGTCCCTCAGGATGATCACCGCGAACAGGAACTGCAGCGCCAATCCCCAGACCACAGTGGGGAAGCGAATCCGCCTCCGGTGGAAGGAAAGCCCCCAGGCCAGCAGGAGCAGGGCCACCATACCCATGGCGCTGATCAGGTTTTCGTGCATAACACTCCCGTTTCGCCGCGGGCCCCAAGGAACTCTCCGGGCGAGGCCCTCCATACTCTACACGTCCCCGGCCCCTCTGCACCACATCCGAGGCCGCGCGGTCCCAGCAGGGGAGAGAGCCGGCGCAGGTCCACCATCGCCACGCCCCCCTCCTCCGTTGTTGGATGCTCGGTACCGGCCCGGGTTCCCGCACTCCTCCCCGGATGTTCCGTCCCGGCCGCGTCCTCCGGAATGGGCATTTCGCACTGGACAATCACCGGCGTCGGCTATGATGCCCGGCATGGATCTTTCACCCGCCGCCTTCGATGCCATCGTTGCCGACGCCCTGGACCAGATCCCCATGGCCTTCGCCCAGCTCCTGGACAACATCGTCATCCAGGTCCGGGAATCTCCCACCCTCGAGATGATCGAGTCCGTCGGCCTTGATCCCCGGCGCCACACCCTCTTCGGTCTCTACACCGGCGTCGCCCTGGACCGGCGGGGCGAGGCCTACGGGAATGTCCTTCCCGATGTCGTCTTCCTCTTCCGGCGCCCCCTCCTCCAAGCGTGCAGCTCACGGGCCCAGCTGCTACGCCAGATTCAGCTGACCCTCCTTCACGAGATCGGCCACCACCTGGGCTTCGACGACGACCAGATGCACGCCTGGGAAGCGGCCTTCCCCGGACTGGACGTGGAGACCCCCTCCGGTCCAGGGAACTGACCCGCATCATTCATGAGCTTTCGTCGCGAAAGGGGCGAGGCGCAATGTATGGCGCCGCTCCCGCAAGATCTGTAAGCGCAGGCGTGCCAGTGACACGTTGAGGGACCGGATCGACACAACGCCACCAGGTGCGGTTCATCCTGCCCTGCAGCAGATCGGTGGCGGACGGTCCGGGCGAAGGATCTGCGGCTCAGTCCTCGGGGGTCAGTGGAACCCGGGACGATTGCCGGAGTGGATCCGCGGCCAGCGCGACGACGGCCGCCCCCAGACCCCAGACCGAGGCGATGGCCCAGAGCGCACCCCCCGCCACCGGCAGCATCCGCAAGCCCAGGAGCAGGCCGACGCCCAGGGCGGCCTCGAACGCCATGGGGAAGCTGCGACCGGTGATCCGCCGAAGCACCGCGCCCCCAAGCATGCCGCCGATGACGGTGATCCCCAGAGCCTTCCCCGCGCCGAAGAGCAGGAGGAGCGCCAGGGCGCCCGGAAGGCCCAGGGCCGGACCGACGCTGAATACGGCCACCAGGGCCGCCATGAGGGTCAGGGCCGCCAGAACGCCGAGGCCGAGTGAGCCGGCCGGAAACCGGCCCACCGTCCAAACGCCACGAACAATCCTCGACGGAAAGAGCACGACCAGCAGGGTGGCGAGAAGCAGCCAGAAACCCCAGGTCAGAAGGCGGATTCCCCACACGAGCCGCAGGGAAACCGTCGAGCCTGCACTGCCGAGCTCGAGCGCGGCCAGGGAGCTGACGGAGATCCGCTGCCCCGTGATCGTCGCCCCTTCGGCCGCTTCCACCCGCCCCAGCACGGCCACCGCGTGCCCCTCGACCCGGGCATGCGGGCCCAGAAACACGTTTCCGCCCAGGGCCACCACGTCTCCCTGGACCGGACCGTCGATGCGGATGTCGTCCAGGACGGCCAGGTGCCCGGGCGCAGCGGCGGCGGGCAACGCCACCGTCGCCAACGCCGCGAGGATCAGGGCCGCAGCGAGACGGTTCGCCCTCACACGAGCCTCCGCGCCAGACGGCGTACGCCCAACGCAAGCAGCCCGGCGCCCAGGGCCGCCGCCCCGCCCGCCGTCAACGCCGTTGTGCCGGGAACGACGGCGTGGATGGCCTGGAGGGCTGTCCCGGCAGCCGTCAGCACGCCCCCGACGCCACCGGCCACGGAGAGACCTGCCCCAAGGCTCAAGCCTGGCGTCAGGGCGAGCACACCCGCCCCGGGCAGCCCACCGAGGGCCACTGCGCCGCCGGCCATGAGCAGGGCGCCCGCAGCGGCCGGCACCAGGGCCAGGACCCGCTGACCGCGGCCAATGGAGGCGTGGGCCAGGATGCGCTGCTGAAGCGAGGTGTCGGCCGCTGGAACGGCCGCGGCAAGGAGCTCGGTCAGCCGGCGCTCCGCCGCCGCTTTCGCGGCACACTCCCGGCAAACCGCCACGTGCCGCCGCTCCGTCTCGGAGAGAAGGGAGGGATCGCCTCCGCTCTCCACGAGGGCCTGCTGCACGATGGTGCAGGTGTCGTTCACGTTGCTCGCTCTCCCTTCAGCGGCGTCCGGAGCTCAGAGGTACTCCTTCAGCGCTTCTCGTAATACGGAGTGGGCCCGGAAAAGTTTGTTCTTGACCGTTCCCAGGGGCATCCCCTTCATCTCGGCGATCTCCCGGTAGCTCAATCCGCCGAAATGTCGGAGGAGCACGAGCTCCCGGTACTCCGGCCGGAGATCCTGGATCGAGCGGCGCAGGGCGCCGGCCAGCTCCCGGTTCTCCAGGTGGCCGAGGGGATCCCGCCCATGGTCCTCCAGCTCCCGTTGGGTTTCACGTCCCTCCCGGTCCTCCACCTGGAGCGAGTTGGTCGGCACCCTCCGGCGGCGCAGATGGTCCACGCCCAGGTTGTGAGCGATGCGGAAGATCCAGGTGGAGAAGCGGTACGTATCGTCGAAGCGATCGAGGGCCCCCCAGACGCGGAGGAACGTTTCCTGGGTCAGCTCCCGTGCGATCTCCAGGTCCCCGACGATCTGGGCCAGGAAACCGGTCACACGACGCTGGAAACGGTGCACCAGGAGACCGAAGGCCTCCCGGTCCCCGCCGGCCGCCCAGGCCGCCAGATCCTCGTCCGTCGGGCTCTGTTTCCGCT
>CAZXNA010000076.1:0-15783 GCA_964641295.1 uncultured Thermoanaerobaculia bacterium | reverse complement strand
CTTAGCGCTACGCCGAAACAAAGGAGGCCGGCCTACTCATCCCATCTGGCACCAAGATTCTTAGATTTGGGTACCTGAACAGTGTGGCGTTTGTCAGCAGGAGCAGCCGCAGGGGCCAGTCCTGCCGCGGGTCAATCCGTCGTGATGGAATCATGGGTGTGGTCGGGCGAAGCTCCATGGACGGCACGCCGGGTCCGGCGCGTCCTTCTGCGAGCATTTCCGGGCGAGGTTTTGGCTTTTGGTCCGGCTCAACGAAACCCGTGGCGTTCGAGTGCTTGTGCCGGTGGCGGCACATTCGCTACACTGCGCCTCCGGGGGAGGGTCCAGGGCCTTCACCTGGAGGGGGGCCGAGTTGGGTTACTACCGAATCGCCAAGACCTTTGAAGCGGAGTATGCGCACCGGCTGTCGAAGCACCCCGAGAGGTGCCGCTTTCCCCACGGGCATCGTCTGCGCATCGAGGTCGTCGTGCGTGGCGATCGCCTGGACGAGAACGACATGGTCTGCGACTACAAGGCCCTCAAGACCCTCGTCCTGGAGCTCGTTCGGCGGCTGGATCACGCCATGGCCCTCAACGCCGACGATCCTCACCGGGAGGCCGTCGAGGCCATGAGCGAGCGGGTGGTCCTGTTCGAAGGGGCCGATCCAACTTCCGAAACGGTGGTCCGCTGGCTCTTCGACGAGATCTCCCTGCGTCTGAAATCCGGCCGTGAGATCGTGGCGCCCAGCGGCGTCGTCTACCGCCTTCCCGACTGGCTCGAGTTGGAGCGCGTCCGGGTCTGGGAGACGGCCAGCTCGTGGGCCGAGTACGTGGCCGATGGCGGCTGATCCCCCCCTCGTCGAGGCCGCCGCCGCCGCGGGGCTGGAGGAGCCGGTCGCCCTGACCGGCGGGACAGGTTTCGTCGGATCCCACCTGGTGGAAACCCTTTGCGCCGCGGGGTTACGTCCCCGGGTTCTCGTTCGCGATCCGGCGAACCCCCGCTGGATCGCCGGAGCGAAGGTCGAGTACGTGGAGGGGTCCCTGGAGGATCCGGAGGCGCTTGAGAAGCTGGTCCGGGGGGCGCGGACGGTGTTCCACCTGGCCGGCGTCGTCCGCGCCGGCAGCGCGGCGGCCTTCGAGCGGGGCAACCGGGAGGGAACGGCCCGGGTCGTGGAGGCGGTGTCCCACGCGGCCCCCGGCGCCCGGCTGGTGCACGTCTCCTCCCAGGCGGCCCTCGGCCCGTCGCCCTCCATCGATGGGCTGGGACCCGAGGCCGAACCTCAACCCATCTCGGCCTACGGCCGCTCCAAGCTCGGTGGGGAGGAAGAGGTGCGCCGGCTGGGTGAAAGGGCCAACTGGGTCATCCTGCGCCCGCCTGCCATCTACGGACCGCGGGATATCGATGTGCTCCAGTTCTTCAAGCTGGCGGTGCGGGGGTTGGTCCCGTTGCCCCGGGGGGATCGTTGGGTGACCATGGCGTGGGTTGGCGACGTTGTGCGGGCCATCCTGGCCGCGGCCAGACCGGGCATCGAGACGGGACGGATCTACCATCTGGGCGAACCTTACCCTTACCGGATGAAGGCGCTGGTCCAGCTGCTGGCCCAGGCCGGCGGCGTCCGGGCACGGATCGTGCCCCTGCCGGAGACGCTTCTGGGCTTGGCGGGAGGGGCGGGCAGCACCTTGCAGCGCCTGGGCTTTCACAACGTGGCCATGACCCGAGACAAGGCGAGGGAGCTGACGGCGCGCCACTGGACCGTGAGGACCCACGATTCGTTGCTGGCCCTGGGCATCGAGCGGTGGGTCGAGTTTCCCAGGGGAGCGGCGGAGACGTGGGCCTGGTACCGGAGAATGGGCTGGCTACGCTAAGATGCGACGACGGGCGGGGCCCGTGCGGAGGGAACGTGGACGTATTCCAGAAATGCTTCGATTTTCAGGACGCCGACGAGGCGCGGCGAGCGGGATTCTACCCCTACTTCCGTTCCATTTCGTCGGGGCAGGATCCCGTGGTGATCATGGACGGCCACGAGCTGATCATGCTGGGCTCCAACAACTACCTGGGGCTGACCAGCCATCCCGAGATCAAGGAGGCGGCCATCCAGGCGGTCCGGGAGTTCGGCAGTGGGACCGCTGGGTCGCGTTTCCTCAACGGTACGCTGGACATCCACGTGGAGCTCGAGAGGGAGCTGGCGAGTTTTCTTGGCCGGGAGCGGGCGCTGACCTTCTCGACGGGCTTTCAGGTCAACCTGGGGACGATCTCCTGCCTTCTGGACCGGCGGGACATGGCCTTCCTCGACGCCTACGACCACGCGTGCATCATCGACGGCGCGCGGCTGGGTTTTGGAAAGACAGTCAAGTTTCGACACAACGATCTGCAGGATCTCGAGGACCGGTTGCAGGCAGCCGATGCCAACAGGGGCAAGCTGATCGTTGTCGACGGTGTCTTCTCCATGGAGGGCGACCTGGCCGACCTGCCGGGGCTGGTGAAGCTCAAGAAGCGTTACGGCGCCCGGTTGATGGTGGACGACGCCCACGCGGTCGGCGTGTTCGGGGAGAAGGGCCGGGGAACGCCGGAGCATTTCGGGGTCGAGGAGGACGTGGACCTGATCATGGGCACCTTCTCCAAGTCCCTGGCCGCCGTCGGCGGGTACATCGCCGGCGACGCCAAGGTCATCGACTGGATTCAGCACACGGCGCGCCCGCTGATCTTCTCGGCCTCACCGCCGCCGGCGTCGGTGGCCTCCGTGCGCAAGGCCCTGGAGATCATCCAGAGGGAGCCCGAGCGCCGGCAGCAACTGTGGGACAACACGGCGTACATGGCGCGCGAGCTCAAGGGCCTGGGCTACGACACGGGGAACGCCGATTCGCCGGTCATTCCCTTGGTCGTCGGTGAGGACATGACGGCCTTCGTCATGACCAAGCGCCTGGCCGAGGAGGGGGTCTTCGTCAACCCCGTGGTCTCCCCGGCGGTGCCTCCGGGACGCGCCATGATCCGCACCTCCTACATGGCCACCCATACCCGGGAGCACCTGGATCGGGCCCTGGCGGCCTTCGACAGGGTCGGCCGGGAGCTCGGGGTGATCGGCTGATGGCCGCCATCGAGGTGCGCCCGGTTCGGGGACGGACCGATCTGGCCCTCTTCGTCGATCTGCCCTGGCGTCTCTACCGGAACGACCCCAACTGGGTGCCGCCCCTCAAGGCATCGGTCCGCGAGCTCCTCGACCAGGAGCGCCACCCCTTCTACGGCGGGGGAAAGGACGCGGAGATCGAGCTCTTCCTGGCCTGGGAGGGACGCCAGGTGGTCGGCCGCGTGGCGGCCATCCTCAACCACGCCCACAACCGGTTCCACGGGGAGAACATCGGTTTCTTCGGCTTCTTCGAGTCGGTGGACCGGATCGAGGTCGCCGAGGGATTGATGGCGGCCGTGGAAGCGTGGGCCACGGCCAAGGGACTGGATGCCGTCCGGGGACCGGCCAACCCCTCGACCAACTACGAGTGCGGCCTCCTGATCGAGGGTTTCGACGGCCCACCCGTCCTGATGATGACCTACAACCCGGAGTATTACGCGGCCCTTCTGGAAGACGCCGGATACGCCAAGGTCAAGGACCTCTACGCCTACATTTCGCCGAGAGACCTTTGGAGCCTGGACCGGCTCGGCCGTCTGGTGGAGAGGAGCCGGCGCAGACATCCCGGCCTGGTCACCCGAAAGGCCAACCTCAAGGACTTCCGCGGTGAGGTCCGGCTGGTCCAGGAAATCTACAACGATGCCTGGGAGAAGAACTGGGGCTTCATCCCCATGTCCGAAGGGGAGATCAACTGGATGGCCCGCGAGCTCAAGCCGCTGGTCCAGCCCGATCTCCTGCGCTTCGCCTTTTACGAGGGCGAGGTGGCGGGCTTCATCCTGGCCGTACCCGACTGGAACCCCGTGCTCAAGGACCTGGACGGCTCCCCGTGGAAACACCCCCTGCGGACCATTCGCCATCTCCTGAAGTCGAAACCGGAGACCATGGAGGGGCTGCGGGTCATCACCATGGGGGTCAAGCAGAAGTTCCGGAAACGGGGCATCGAGGGGATGCTCGTCTTCGAAGCGATCCAGGAAGCGCTCCGCATCGGCTACTCCTGGTCGGAGTACTCCTGGATCCTCGAGGACAACGAGCTGGTCAAGGGTACGATCAAGATCGTGAACGGGAAGCTCTACAGGACGTATCGTTTCTACGAGAAACCGTTGGGGTAGAGGGAAGGACAAGGGGGGCGCCATGGACCACGGTTTTTCCCTGGGAAGCCTGTTCTGGATCTTCCTGATCATCGTTTCATTGCAGCCGCTGCTGCAACAGAAGATGCTGGCCTCGGCCCGTCTCAAGCTGATGCGGACCTTGGAACGCCGGCGGGGCAGCCGTGTCATCACGCTGATCCACCGCCAGGAGCAGATGAGCTTCCTGGGCTTCCCCCTGGTCAAGTTCATCGACATCCAGGACTCCGAGCAGGTCTTGCGGGCCATCAAGCTGACGGATGAGGAGGTGCCCATCGACCTGGTGCTCCACACGCCGGGGGGGCTCGTCCTCGCCGCCGAGCAGATCGCCCGGGCCATCAAGCGGCACCCCGCGAAAACCACGGTCTTCGTCCCCCACTACGCCATGTCCGGCGGGACCCTGATTGCCCTGGCGGCCGACGAGATCGTCATGGATCCCAGTGCCGTCCTGGGCCCGGTGGATCCGCAGCTCGGGCAACGGGCGGCGGCCAGCCTCGTTCGCGTGGTGGAGGCCAAGGGCTTCGAGAAGTGTGACGACGAGACCCTGATCCAGGCCGACCAGGCCAGGATGGCCCTCAGGCAGGTGGGGGATACGGTCCGGGAGCTGCTCCAAGGGAAGATCCCCGACGACAAGGTCGATTTACTGGCGGACTCGCTTTCCCAGGGGCACTTCACCCACGACCATGCCTTCGGCGTCGACGATGTCAAGAAGGCCGGTCTGTCGGTCTCCACGGAGATGCCCCGGGAGATCTACGACCTGATGGAGCTCCATCCCCAGCCGACCCGTCAGGCGCCAACCGTCGAGTTCATCCCCGTTCCCTACCACCGCAAGGAGGGGACGAATCATCGGGTGTGAGCTCGCCGGTAGGATTCACCGGGATCGGCGCTCGGCCTGTTGACGGATCTCGATGGCGGCCTCCAGGGCGCGGGCCCCGGCGGCACCGTCGACCAGGGGCGCCGGCTCTCCCCTGCAGGCGGCGAGGAAGGCCGCATGCTCGGCGGCCAGGGGTTCCTGCTTCTCGATGGTGACCTCCCGCGGGACGATCCGGGCCCCGTCTTCACCGCGGACGAGCTGCGCCGAGTGGACCGATTGTTCGGCGTAGTCCACGGAAAAGTAGCTGTCGCGCGCAAAGAGGCGCAGCTTGCGGACCCGCTCGGCGGAGACGCGGCTGGCCGTCAGGTTGGCGACCAGTCCGGAGGGGAACTCGATCCAGGCGTGGCAGAGGTCGACCTTGTCCGTCAGGACGGGGACCCCGACGGCGCGGATCTCGAAGGGATCCTCCCCGGCGATGGCCAGGGTGATCTGGATATCGTGGATCATCAGATCGAGGACCACGTCCACGTCGATGGACCGGGCGGTGAACGGGGAGAGACGCTGGGTCTCCAGGTAACGGACCCCCTCGGCCAGGTGAAGCGCCGACTGAACGGCCGGGTTGTGGTACTCCACGTGCCCGACGGCCAGGACGCGGCCCGAGGCGGCGGCCAGGTCGACGAGCTCGCGGGCCTCCTCCACCGTCGCCGCGATGGGCTTTTCCACCAGAACGTGGCAGCCGGCCTCCAGCAGGAAGCCGGCCACCCGGCGGTGGGTGACCGTCGGCGTGGCGACGACCACGGCGTCGGCCCCGGCGGCGGCCTCCAGGCTGGGAAGGGCCGCGATCCCGTACTCCGACGCAATGGCCTCGAGCCGCTTGCCGTCGGTGTCGAAGGCGCCGAGGCAGTGAACTTCGGGGTTGGCGGCCATGAGACGGGCGTGGTGGCGTCCCAGATGTCCCGTCCCGACGACGGCCGTGGTGATGGCAGGGTTTTGGCGTGTGTCGCTCATGGACGGAGGATAGCGCACCCGGCGCGGGGGAGTACAATGAACCTTCCATGGCGGCCGACCGCCGCTGGAAAGGGGTCAGGATGAGCTTCGACGTGGAACGGCTTCTCGAGGATGTCTTTCAGCTCCAGGAGGGGGAGATCGTCACCGTGATGGTCGATCTGCCCCACGACGACGTTTCCGACAACCCGCTGTGGCAGGAACGGCGGGAGATGGCCGGTGAGTGGCGCGAGGCCGCTGCGCGGCTTGGCAAACGGCTGGGCTTCACCGTCAATCCCATGCTCAGCTACCCGGCGACGGGCGCCAACAACGCCGACCTCCCCGGGATCGGCTGGCTCGAGGGCGAGGAGGTTGATCTGCGCGAGGCGCTTCTCGGCTCGACCCTGGTGTTGGCCATGACCGAGTTCTCGGCCACGGCGCCCCTTTCGGAGATTGCCGAGGAGAAGGAGGATTTCCGCGCGGCCTCCATGCCCGGAATCCTCAGACGGATGGAGGAGACGTCCCTGAGCGCCGATTACACGGAGGTTGCCCGCCGCTGCCAGATCATCGAGGAGGCCATGGCGGGCGCCGAGTTGATCGACGTCCTGTTTTCCACGGGCCACCGGTGCTTCTTCGACGTGCGCCACCGGACGCCCGAGGTGGACGATGGATTCCTGCCGCGCTTCAAGGAGGGCGACCGGATCATCAACCTTCCTTCCGGAGAGACCTTCGTTGTGCCCTACGAGGGCGAAATCGAAGGCGATCCCACCTGGACCGCGGGGATCATCCCCGTGATGGAGGAGGGGGAGCTGGTCCTCTTCCACGTGACGGACAACCGCGTCATGATCGTCGAGGGCGACGGCCCCGTGGCGGAACGGTACGCCGAGCACTTCGCCGAGGATCCCGCCAGGACCAACATCGCCGAGGTGGCCTTCGGGGTCAACGAGAAGGCCGTCGTCACGGGCAACGTCCTGGAGGACGAGAAGGCGGGGTTCCACTGGGCCTTCGGCCGCTCGGACCACCTGGGTGGCGTCACGGGTGTCGACGCCTTCGCCTCCCCCGAGACCGTCGTGCACCAGGACATCGTCTACGCCAGGGGCAACCCCGTGCAGATTCGGCGTGCCGTCGTCATCCACCCCGACGGCCGCACCGTGGAGATCATCCGCGACGGCGAGTACCTGGTATAGCCCGCCTCTCGCAGCAGAAGCCCGCTGCGAAAGCCGGGCTCGGATTCACCCGAGGTGGTTCATGGAGAACCCGCGCTCGATGGCGTGGGTTGTGGGGAGGCGGGGTGAGAGCGCCGGCTTTGCCGGCGGCCACGGGCTACTCCTGCCCGTCCTGTGGCTTTTTCTTCCGGCGGGGGCGGCGGCGCTTCTTCGGGGGGTGCTGGACGGGTCCTTCGCCTTCGCCGCCCGGGGCCGACTGGGCGTCGTGGGCTGCGGGGGCCACGGCCGCGCCCTTGCGGAGAGGCTCCGGCTTCCGGGACCGCGAGGGTTCCCTCCGGCGGGGGCGATCCCGGCGGTCGTCGCGGTGGGCTCTCCGATATGGGATGACGGTCTTGTAGAGCTCCTCGTCGGCGAAGGCGACGGGGATCCGGTACCCGACGAACTTCTCGATGGGATCCAGGGAGTAGACGTAGTCCTCGCAGGCCAGGGAGATGGCCTTGCCCTCGGCGCCGGCGCGGGCGGTGCGCCCGATGCGGTGGACGTAATCTTCGGGGTCCTGGGGCAGGTCGTAGTTGATGACGTGGGAGACGCCCTCGATATGGAGGCCCCGGCTGGCCACGTCGGTGGCCACGAGGATGGGCAAGTGGCCGTCCTTGAAGTCGTCGAGGACTTTGAGGCGGCGCTTCTGGATGACGTCCCCCGTCAGGGCCCGCGCGTGGTAGCCGTGGCGTTCCAGATCCTCCACCAGCCGTCGTGCGGCGTGGCGGCGGTTGACGAAGATCATGGTGCGCTCCACACCCTCCCGTTCCAGCAGGCCCAGCAGCAGGGAGAGCTTTTCGGTGGAGCCGACGTGGTAGAGCTCCTGGGTGATGCTCTCGGGCGTGATGTTGTCGGGGTTGATGACGATCTCGGCCGGATTGTTCATCTCCCGCCAGCCGAGGGTCATCACGCGGTAGGAAAGAGTGGCCGTGTACATCATGGACTGCCGCTCCCTGGGATGGGGCAGGCGGCGGAGGAGCCACTTGAGATCGTCGGCGAAGCCCATGTCGAAGAGCCGGTCGCACTCGTCGATGACGACCTGCTCGGTGCGCTCGAGGGAATAGGCGTTCTGCTTGTGGTAGTCGATCAGGCGGCCCGGCGTACCGATCAGGAGGTCGACACCTACGGCGAGCTCCTCCCGCTGTTTCCGGTAGTCCAGGCCTCCGAAGACCACGTGGGTCTTGAGGCCGGTGTGGCACCCGAGAACCTCTGCGTCGCGGGCGACCTGCACGGCCAGCTCGCGGGTCGGCGTGACGATCAGGGCCCGCGGGTTGTGCTCGTCGCCGGCCCGTTCGGTCCGGAGGATGTGCTCGAAGATGGTGATCAGGTAGGTGGCCGTCTTCCCCGTCCCCGTCTGGGCCTGAACCGCCACGTCCCGGCCGGCCAGGGTCAGGGGCAACACCTCCTTCTGCACCTGGGTCAGGTGGGTGAAGCCCTGTTCGTCGATGGCCTTGCGGACTTCGGGCCGGAGCTCGAATTCGTCGAAGGTTGTGTCGGTGAAGAGCGATGTGGCGGATTTCTCGGTATCCATCGGTCGAGTATTGTAGCACCGGCAGTTGCGGTACACTGAGCCTCCATGAAACGAACGATCCTCTGGCTCTGTGCTGCCGCCCTGGTCGTCTCAACGACGGGATGGCCCATTCAGGAGATCCCCTACAGCGGGACGCTTCCCCCGGGCACCGACGCCTATGTCAACGCCACCCTGGCGGAAGCGGCGGGAGATTACCGGGAGGCGCTGGAACAGTACCAGAAGGCGTTGAACGAGGATCCGTCCAGCGCGGAGGTGCGGATCGCCTACGCCGCCCTGCTGACCAACGTCGGGCTGGGTGAACGTGCCCTGGCCGTGTTGAAGCCGCTGGAGCCCGAGGATCTGGACTGGTACGGGACGAGGGCGCGTGCCCTGGCCCTGGCCCATGTGGCCGCCCGGAACCCTCTGAAGCTCCCGGAGGCCGAATCGGCCCTGCGGGAGGCGCTGGCCCAGCGGCCCAGCGATCCCAATGTCGAACTGGCCCTGGTCCAGGTCCTGGAGGGCCAGAAGAAGCTCGACGAGGCCGAAAAGGCCATGGCCGACCTGGTTTCCGAAAGGCCGGGCAACCCCAGGCTGATGGTCTATCATGCCGGCCTTCTGCGGCGCCTGGGCCGGCTCGACGAGGCCGCCCGGCTGTACGGCCGGTGCGCCCAGTACGACGAGACGGCGCCGGTTTGTCGCCAGGCCCAGGTCGACGTGCTGGAGGAGGCGGGCCGACCGGTGAAGGCGGCGGACGCCATCATGTCGTGGGCCGGGCCGGACGATCTCGACCTGCGGCTTCGGGCCGCCTCCCTCTACATCGACGGCGATCACCCCGAGAAGGCCCTCCCCATCGCCCGGCGCGTGCTGGCCTTACAGCCGGACTCGCCGCGGGCGGGCAGGCTGGAGGCGGCGGCTCTGATGTCCCTCGGACGGTACGATGAGGCCCTGGCCCGCCTCCGCGCGCTCCATGAGGCCAACCGGAGCGATGCCGGTCTTGCCCTGTCGCTGGCATGGCTGGAGGCCCGCCTCGGGCAGGTTCCGGAGGCGCGAAGGACGGTCGCCAGGGTGTGGAAAAAGGTCAAGAAGGATTCCCGATCGGACGTCGCCGTCCGCTGCTGCCTGACGGGCGCCCGTGTGGAGCTGGTGGCCGGTCGAATGCCGGGCGCCCGCCAGTGGCTGGAGCGCCTTCCCGATCCCAAGCTCGGTGGACGGGAGCTGGTGGCCCTGCTGGCCGAGACCTACCGGAGAGAGAAGGACTGGGACGGTGGGATCGGCGCCATGCTCCGCCTGGGTCCCCGGCTCGACGACGGCTCCCGGGACGACGCCATCGCCTACGAGGCGGAGTTCCGGATCCGGTCGAACGAGCCCGGTGCCGAAGCCCGGCTCAAGCCCCTTCTGAACTCCAAGGATGTGGAGTCGGTACACCTGGCCCTCGACATTCTCCAGGCCACCGAGCGGTGGGATGCCATCGTCAAGGCCGCTCCGGACATCCTCAACCGATTCCCGGACGACAGACACGTGCTCTTCTCCCACGCGGCCGCCCTGGAACGGTTGGGCCGGAGGAAGGAGAGCGAGAAGGTCTTTCAGCAGATCCTCAGCCTCGATCCCGACAATGCCGAGGCGGCCAACTACCTGGGCTACATGTGGGCCGATGCCGGGGAGCGCCTGGAGGAGGCGTTGCGCCTGATCAGCCACGCCGTCGAGCTTCGCCCCGGAACGGGCGCCTACCTGGACTCCCTGGGCTGGGTGTACTTCAAGCTGGGCAAGCTGGAGGAGGCCGAGCGCTGGCTCCGTCAGGCCATGAAGGCCGGTGAGAGGAGCGGTACGGTCCACGCCCATCTTGGAGAGGTGCTCCTGGCCCGTGGACAGAGGGACGAGGCCAAGAAGCGGCTGCAGCGGGGTCTCGACCTGGGTTGTGAGCACGAGGAGCATGTGCGGAAGCTCCTGGACGGCCTCGAGACGGCCCCGTGAGGCGATCCCCCGGGCAGAGGGCACGGTGAGGGCGGCCGATCCCGACTCTGGAGGCGCGGCGGGCGTGACGTCCCACGGGCGGATGGGGAGGCGGCCGTGGCTGACATGGGCCCGCACGGCCGGCGTGTTGATCCTCGGCGCGACGGTCCTGGCCGGGATGGGCTGCCGCAGTACGACACCACCGCCGGCCATCGAGAGCTGGAACCAGGGTGTGGCCGTCCTGGAACGGCCGCTCCCCGGCGATCTGGCCGCCCTCTACAAGCTCCGCAGCGGCTCCAGCGGGTGGCTCAGGCTTTCCGTGCTGACGCGCGGCGATGCGGGGCGGATGACCGTGTCGGGCTCCTTCGGCGGCGCCCTCAGCCTGGTGGCCTGGGACGGGGAGGGCTCCGCCACGGTGGCCGATCTGAGGAAGGGGTGCCGGGTGGCCGTTTCCGATGCCTCGGCGGTCCTCGGCCTCAGCCGGTTGCCGCTTCCCCAGGCCGTCCGCCTGCTGGCCGGCCGGCTCCCACGCTCCCGGCACAGCCGGATGGTTCCCCTGGGCGAGGGGTCGTACCGCGTCGAGGGGGAGGGGTGGAGCTGCCGGATCCGGCTGGCGGCGGAGCCGTGGCGCGTGGTCAGCATCGAGGGCCCGGCGGGGCCGGAAGCGCCCCGCTGGCGTATCGAGCTCGAGCGGCACACGGGCTCACTGCCAGGCCGGTTGGAGATCGAGACGCCATCGGGCCGCCGGGTGGTGCTCGAGCTCGTGCGGCTGGAGTGGAACACGGGGACCGAGCTTCCGGCGCTTCCGGAGCTTCCGCCCTGTCCCGAGGGGTAGATCAGTCGAGCCGGAAGCCGACCTCGACGGTGACCTGCCACTCGGTCACCTTGCCGTCGGAGATGGCGCCGCGGGACTCCACCACCTCGAACCAGGCCAGCCCGTGGACCGACTGGGACGCCTTGGCCACTGCCAGCTCGACGGCGGCCTCCATGCTCTCGCTGGAGCAGCCGACAACACGGATCTTCTTGTACACCTTGTCTCCCATGGTTCACCTCCGGGGTTGCGATCACCCCCACTGTACCATCGGCAACGCCGGATGGGGTCGATCCACATGGTTCATCCCAGTATGACTGCATGCCAGGCATGAAGTTGTTGAGAAGAGGCAAGGTACGCTGACATACGTGAGGGCCGGACCGGTATGGGGGCCGGGAGGTCCATTGCCTTTCTTCTCTTTTCGGCGTTCCTGCGGGTCCTCCGCAGTGGATATCCCAGGTCGTTCCAGTTGTGGCGGCCTCCCGACCCCCGGTCCACATCTCGCGTGCTGAACGGTCTCTTCTCCTTGATTTCTTCGGCTGGATTGGCGGTGAATCTCGGCAACTCCTTTGCCGTCAATGAGTCGGGAAGGATGGCCGGGCGTGGTAGAATCGTCGACCGGTGAAGGGGGGATGATGCCGCGACTCAATCCTGGACAGCTGGAGATCGACCTGTTCTGCAAGGGGATCCGGATCGATGGCTCGTGCCGGCTGGACCGGGACGCGCGTCTCTTTTCCCGCACACGGGCCGGCCTGGGCTCGGGCCTGGAGCTGGTGATCCCGGGCGATCTCAAGGACATCTGGATGAACGTGCCCGTGGAGGAGGACTTCTGCGCCCTCTCGCCCTACCAGATGCGCTGGGACGAGTCCCTTGGCTACCACGTGCTGGACACCCGTTCCGACGAGGCCTATCAGGTGCGGATTCCGCCGACCCCGGCCTGGTACGAGCGGAAGACGTCCTCGGGCATCCCCATGTCCCGCATCGGGGTGCTCCAGGGGACCTACCTGGGCATCTACGTCTCCGAGGCCTGCATGTTCTGGACGCCCCAGGAGAATGCCAACTGCCAGTTCTGCACCTCCGGCGTCAACGTCGGTGTCAACGAGGTCACGAGGAAGAGGGTCTCGGACGTGGTCGAGGTCGCCCGCGCCGCCAAGGAGGAGTCGGGAGCGACCTTCACCCATTTCAACGCCGGTTACCAGTGGGAGGACAAGCCAGAGCACACCCGTGCCCACGGCCTCAACCGCTCGGCGCCCTTCGTCAAGGCCGTGCGCGAGCAGGTGGGAGGTTTCATAGGGGTCCAGGTGGCGCCGGTGCTCGAGCACGACCTGTGGAAATACGACTGGCTCGTGGACCTGGGGACGGACCACTTCTCCTTCTGTTACGAGTTCCACAACCCGGAGTACTTCGAGAAGCATTGTCCCGGCAAGTTTGGGCATCTCGGGCAGGACGCCTTCTTCCGCGCCATGGAATACACCTCGAAGCTGCTGGGCAAGGGCAAGGTCTCCGGGGAGATCATCGCCGGGATCGAGCCCATTGAGGACACCCTCCGGGCCATCGACTACATCACCTCCGTGGGCGCATTCCCGACGGTTTGCATCTTCCGTCCCCTGATCGGCGCCGACATGGAGCACTTCCCCTCACCGGCCTACGAGGACATGCTCCGGGTGTTCGAGCACCTGTGGCAGGCCATGGCCCGCAACAGGATCCCCTACGAGATCATCCCCAACATCGAGGTCAGCCTGGTGGTCCAGCCGGGCGACGCGGCGTACCTGGCGCCGCGCAATCTGGGCTGGCGGGCGTACCGTGCGCGCAACGCGGTGCTCCGTACCCTGGCCAAGCCCTACGTCGCCTGGAAGATGAAACCCCGCCCCGTCAAGGCCTCGGCCACGGAGCACCCCAATCTGCCGCCGCGCTCTTTGCCCGTTGCGCCCGGGGACGGGGGCTCGCGGGAGGCCGCGTGATCGTCAACGCCGGCGAGGCCGGGGTGACGGAGGTTCTGGAGAGGGCGGCAGAGATACCTGCCGGTCCTGCGATCCTCGAGCGTCTGCGCCGCGGCGAGGAGCCCTTCTTCATCGTCTCCGGGGTCTCGGGCCTGGAGTGGGGTGTGGCCAACGAGATCAAGGGTCTGGCCAACCGCGCTCGCCTGAAGCTCTTCGTCCCCGAGGGGAGGGACGATCTGGCGGCCGTCGTGGCCTACAAGCCCTCCCAGATCTCGTGGTCCAGGGACCGTTACGCCTACGGCGTGCTGGAGATCCCTGTCCGGAACGGCGAGGCCGCGCTGGACGATGGAGAGCTGGAGGCGTGGATCGCCTTCCAGGTCTCCGGCTTCCACCCCGCTTCGCGCCCTTCGAGCCTCGTGCGCCAGATCTCTTACGACATCCCCGAGTGAAAAAGACCGGGCCAGCCGGTGTATACTGCGCCGAAATTCCGCGCCCCGTCCGGGCCGTGGCGACCGAACCGGCTGGACGATGAGGCGCCGTAACGGAGCTGCCCATGGACACCCCCCGTATCGATCTGCCCATCAGTGAGATGCCGCGTCAGTGGTACAACCTGGCCGCCGACCTTCCCCCCGCGCCGCCCCTGGGGCCCGATGGCAAGCCCATCGACCCCGGAGCCCTGACGGCGGTCTTCCCGGAGAACCTGATCGAGCAGGAAGTCAGCGCCGAGCGCTGGATCGACATTCCCGAGGAGATTCTGGAGATTCTGCTTCGGTGGCGTCCGACGCCCCTGCGGCGGGCCCACGCCCTGGAGCGCCACCTGGGCACCCCGGCGCGCATCTACTACAAGGACGAGAGCGTATCGCCGGCGGGCTCCCACAAGCCCAACACGGCCGTGGCCCAGGCCTGGTACAACAAGCAGGCGGGCATCAAGCGTCTGACGACGGAGACGGGCGCCGGCCAGTGGGGGAGCGCCCTCTCCTACGCCTGCGCCCAGGTGGGCCTCGGCTGCAAGGTCTTCATGGTTCGGGTCAGCTTCGAGCAGAAGCCCTTCCGCAAGGTGATGATGCAGACCTGGGGCGGCCAGTGTGTTCCCTCCCCGAGCCGGGAAACCGAGGCGGGGCGGGCCATCCTGGAGAAGGACCCCAACTCGCCGGGAAGCCTCGGTATCGCCATCAGCGAGGCCGTCGAGGCGGCCGTCAGCGATCCCCTGGGCGAGACGCGCTACGCCCTGGGCAGTGTTCTCAACCACGTGCTGCTGCACCAGACGGTCATCGGCCTCGAGGCCAAGAAGCAGCTGGCCCTGGTGGGCGAGAGCAAGCCCGACGTCATCATCGGCTGCGCCGGCGGCGGCAGCAATTTCGCCGGCCTGGCCAACCCCTACGTGGCGGATGTCTTGGCCGGTGAGGAGATCGACATCATTCCCGTGGAGCCCGAGGCGTGCCCGACCCTGACCCGCGCGCCCTTCGCCTACGACTTCGGCGACGTGGCCGGCATGACGCCGCTCCTGGCCATGCACACCCTGGGGCACACCTTCGTGCCCCCGACCATCCACGCCGGCGGGCTTCGCTACCACGGTATGGCGCCGCTGGTCAGTGCCGCCGTCAAGGCCGGGGTCATGAAACCCCGGGCCTACGGGCAGCTCGAGTGCTACGAGGCGGCGGTGACCTTCGCCAGGACCGAGGGGATCATCTGCGCGCCGGAAACCTCCCACGCCATCGCCGCCGCCATGGACGAGGCCCGCCGCGCCAAGGAGACCGGCGAGGAGAAGGTCATCCTCTTCAGCTTCAGCGGCCACGGCCTCCTGGACCTGGCGGGCTACGAGGCCTACTTCGCAGGCGCACTGGAGAACTACCCCCTCCCCGAGGAGGTCCTGGCCCGCTCCCTGGCCGTCCTGGAGGGGTTGCCGAAGCCGGAGTGACGCCCGACAGCGCACGAGCCGCCGGACCGTTCTCTGAGGTGCTCCCATGGTGGGGTGTTGTGGTCTCGGTGGGTGGTCTCGGTTTCGTTGGTGGGGCGGCTTGGTGTGTGCGGAGTGGTGTTCGATCCGATGCTCCGGGTGCCGTGGGGCTCGTTCGCCGCGCGAACGTTGCCTTGGGGACGCGAGGTGTTTTCGGTCGGGAGCCCGGGCAGCCTGCCTCCTCCTGTAATCGGGAGGAGCGGCGGAGCGGCGACGCGGCAATCCCATGGGCGGGAGAGGCGCGCAGGACGAGCCGGGGTTCGTGGCGACCCCGGGGCGCGCCGGGCTCCGGCCCGGCCTCGACCGTTCTGCGAAGCGCTCCCCACGACCCCTCAGAGAAGGTCCCGCCGGACGGCAGGTGCCATTCCTGGAGTTGTGCAGGAGGTCA
>CAZXNA010000075.1:0-15828 GCA_964641295.1 uncultured Thermoanaerobaculia bacterium | reverse complement strand
AGATGGAAGTTGGTGTGTTAAGGTGCGGGGGACCTCCGGGTTTGTCGAGGAGGTGGTCGTCGGCAGCGTCGGATGTGAGGCCTGGCCCAGCGCATGACGACCTTCGATCCGGAATCCCCCCCCCCCACCGAGGACCAGTTCGGGGGCGGCGCCCGGGAGGTGACGGAGTTGGCTGCGAGCTTCTCGGCCATGGTCCGGCGGCTGGCCGAGCAGCGGCGGGAGCTCCTGGAGAGCGAGCGGCTCCGCGAGGCCCAGAAGATGGAGGCGGTGGCGACCCTGGCCGGTGGCGTGGCCCACGACTTCAACAACCTCCTGACGGGGGTGCTGCTCCACGTGCGGCTCCTGGAGCAGGGGGAAGGGGACGACGGCACGGTGGCGGCCATCCGGCGGCTGGCCGAGGAGGGGGTCCACGTCGTCAACGAGCTGCTCCTCTTCGCCCGCCGGGAGAGCGTTCCGGAGGAGGAGATCGATCTCGCCGGGCTCGTTCGCTCCCAGGAGGCCCTTCTCCGGAACCTGGTGCCCGAGGGGATCGCCCTCGAGGTGTCGGCCGGCTCCGAGATCGTTCCGATCCGGGGTACGAGGGTCGGGTTGCGGCGGATCCTGCTCAACCTTGTCCTCAACGCCCGCCAGGCAGTTCAGGCTCCCGGTGGGCGAATCACGGTCTCCCTCTGTACGGAGGGCCAGGAGGCGGTGCTCCGGGTCCGGGACAACGGTTCGGGGATCCCGGCCGACGCCCGGGAGCACCTCTTCGAGCCGTTCTGGTCCCGGCGGCGCGAGGGACGGGGCTCCGGTCTGGGGCTGGCCGTCGTCTACTCGCTGGTCCAGCAGCACGGCGGCCGGGTGCTGGTCGATTCGGCGCCGGGCCAGGGGACCTGCATGACCGTTCGCCTGCCCCTGGCCGGCGATTGGGAACCCGAGACGGTCGAAGGGGCCGAGGACGTGGAATCGGGCCTCCGCGTGCTCCTGGTCGACCCCAACGGCCGAAGGGCGGCGGGCCGGATGGAGGCCCTGGCCGGCGAAGGCTTCGAGCTGCGGCACGCCTCCGGCCTGGCCGAGGCCTCGGCGGTCGCCGCGGGTTGGCGGCCGTCCGTCCTGATCGTGGCGGCCGAGGTGCTGGGCGGCAGGGAGGAGGTCGATCTTCCCGAGGGAACGCCGGTTGTGGTCGTCGGGGAGGTCCGAGACAGGGCCGCGGCCCATGCGGATGCCGTCGTTTCCGGTGCGGTGACCGCCGGTGAGCTGGCGGGCATCGTCCGGAGCCTGACACCCGGGGTTCGGGACGCATGAGGCGCCGGGTCGCCTGGTTGCTCCTCCTGGTTCTGGCCGCAGGCCTCCACCTGTGGAAGCTGGACGAGCGGACCTTCCACCACGACGAATCGATCCACGCCGCCCTCTCCTGGGACCTGGCCAGCCGCGGTGACTACCGCTACGACCCCACCTACCACGGCCCGCTGCTCTACCACCTGACGGCCGCCGCCTACCGGCTGCTCGGGGACAGCGACTTCACGGCACGGCTTCCCGTGGCCCTGGCGGGCATCCTCATGGTGCTGGTGGCGTGGAGCGCCCGGCGGTGGCTGGGCGAGGGCGGCGCATGGTGGACCGGGCTGCTCTTCACCATCTCCCCTATCTTTCTCTACTACGGTCGTTTTCATCGCATGGACGTGCTGGAGGCCGCCACGGCCTCGGCGGCGCTGGTGGCCTTCGGCCGTGCCGTGGACGGCTCTTCCCGGGCCTTCGTGTGGTTCGGGGTCCTGGCCGGTCTGGCCATGGCCACCAAGGAGAACGTCTACGTGACGGGCGTCCTGGTGGTGGTCTCCCTGGGGGTCGTCGCCCTGCGCTTCGGTCCGAGGCAAACGCTTCGATCCGGGGCCGCGTGGGTCTGGGAGCATCGCTGGGGCCTGGCGGCGGCGGTGGCGGCGGCCATCGCCGTGGCCGTTCCCCTCTACACGGTCTTTTTCAAGTGGCCCGGCGACTGGAACTTCCCCCTCAAGGCGGTCCGCTACTGGTGGCAGCAGCACAGCATCGAACGGGTTGGCGGCCCGTGGTGGTACCACCTGCCCCGGCTGGTCCAGTACGAGTTCCTGCCCCTGGCGGCGGCGGCGTTCTGGATGCTGCGGCGTGGCCGGCGGACGGCCCTGGAGGTGTTCCTCTTCACCTTCGGTATGGCCTCCGTCGTCATGTACGCCTATCTGGGCGAGAAGACACCGTGGCTCGAAGTCCACCAGGTGTGGGCCTTCATCCCCCTGGCCGGTCTCCAGCTTTCCCGGAGCTTCTCCTCCGCGGGTCGCTGGCCGGGCCGCGTGGCGCTTGCGCTCGGACTGGCGGCCACCCTCGTCGTGTCGGTGGCAGCGGCCTTCGTCACGGACGAGATCTCGCCCAACCTGCCGCGGGTGGAGTCGTTCCTCTACGTGCAGACCTGTCCGGAGCTCAAGGGGGTCGTCCGGGAGGCCCTGGAGCTCAAGGACACGCGAGAGGAGCCCGTGGCCGCCGTCGGGGGCGAGTCCGGGTGGCCCCTGACCTGGTACTGGCGGCACCTGCCCGTCTGGTGGCAGGTGCCGAAAGCGGGCATGAGACCGCCCATCGTCCTGTGCGATCCCGACCAGGAGCCCGAGGTCCGCCGCCGTCTGGGACCCGCCTACTCCGCCGAACGGATTCCACTGCGCGCCTGGTGGTCGCCCGAGGACAGGCGGCCGACCCTCGGAGAGCTGGTGCGCTACCTGGTGACCCGCAAGCCCTGGGTGCCCGTGGCCGCCGTGGAGGTGGCCGTCCTCCGGCGCCAGAGTGGGGCCGTGCCCTCCCTCCGGGAGGTCCCGGTTCCACCAGCCCTGGCGGAGGTGCTGGGTATCGTCTCGGCCCGGGTCGAGGGCGAGGGCTACCTGGCCGAGCCCCACGGCCTGGCGCCCGGTCCGGCCGGGCTGGCCGTCGCCGACACGGCATCGTCCCAGGTCATCTTCCTGGACGATCGGGGAGTGCTGGAGGAGCTCGGCGTGCCCGAGGGGCTCAAGGAGCCCGAGGATGTCGCCTGGGCCGCCGGCGGCGTTCTGGCCGTGGCGGACACGTGGAACCACCGGGTTCTTCTCTACGCCCCCTCCGACGGCAAGGTGCGGGAGCTGCCGCCCCCCGAGGGCGGATGGTACGGCCCGCGCTCGGTGGCGGTGGCCCCCGACGGCACCCTGGCAGTGGCCGACACGGGCAACAAGCGGATCGTTCTCTACGCCCCGGGCGCCAGGAAGGTGTGGGAGATCGGTGGGGCGGGCTCGGCGCCCGGCCGCTTCAACGAGCCCGTGGGGCTTGCCTGGGAGGGTCCGGGGCGGCTCCTGGTCTGCGACACGGGAAACCGGCGGATCCAGGTGGTCGATCCCCGGGGGAAGGTCCTGGGCGTCGTGCCGCTCCCCGCGGCGTGGCCGGACATCTACTCGCGGCCCCAGATCGTCGTCCTGGGGCCGGGGTACTGGATCGCCAGCGACCAACCCGGCCGGCGCCTGTGGGTGATCCGCCACGGGACGGTTCGCCCGGTGGACCTCTCCGGCGAGAAGATCGCCCCGACCGGCGTCGCCGTGGCCGGTGGAGAGCTCCTGGTTGGCGACGCCTCGGGCCGCGTCTGGCGTTTCGCCTTGCCTCCCCGGCCGGAGTCCGCGCCTTCGTCCGGGGCTGGTGAGCCCACGGGGGAAGAAGAGGATTGACCCGGGAGGGAAAGCGGGGAGGCGGGGAGACAGGGCGCCGTTGGGGACAGCTGCTCGCCATGGTGGGGGAGACCACCGGAGATGGAGGAACCTGCCTGGCCGCCGGAGGCCGATCCGGAGCCGGTCTTCTGAGGGGCCGGGTTATGGTGGGAGGTGCGGGAGGTTTCCATGAGCACACGGTCCCTTCGTCCCATCGCCGAGATCGCCGGACAGCTCGGCATCCGGCCCGAACACGTGGTGCCCTACGGTACCGACAAGGCCAAGGTCCGCCTGGAGGCGCGGGAGAACGGGCGTCCGCCGGGCCGTCTGATCCTGGTCTCCGCCATCACACCCACGCCGGCGGGTGAGGGAAAGACGACCACCTCCATCGGCTTGGCACAGGGCTTCGCCGCCATCGGCGAGAGCGTCTGCCTGGCCCTCCGGGAGCCGTCGTTGGGACCGACCTTCGGAGTCAAGGGCGGGGCCACGGGCGGGGGCATGGCCACGGTCGAACCGGCCGAGGACATCAACCTGCATTTCACCGGGGACTTCCACGCCGTCACCTCGGCCCATGACCTTCTGGCCGCCATGCTCGACAACCATCTCCAGCACGGTGACCCCCTCGACATCGACCCGCGGCGTGTGCTGTGGCGACGGGTCATCGACCTCAACGACCGGGCGTTACGGCACGTGGTAATCGGCCTGGGTGGTGCGCTCCAGGGCGTGCCGCGGGAGACGGGATTCGACATCACGCCCGCCTCGGAAATCATGGCTGCCCTGTGCCTGGCCGAGGACATGGAGGATCTGCGGGCCCGCCTGTCCCGGATCATCGTGGCGCTGGCCTTCGACCGGAGTCCCATCACCGCGGCCGACCTCAAGGCGGTGGGCGCCATGCTGGTGCTCCTCAAGGACGCCGTCATGCCCAACCTTGTGCAGACGGTGGACGGTGTGCCCGCCTTCATCCACGGCGGTCCCTTCGCCAACATCGCCCACGGCTGCAACTCCGTCATCGCCACCAAGATGGCCATGGCTCACGCCGACTGGGTCATCACGGAAGCGGGTTTCGGTTTCGATCTGGGCGCGGAGAAGTTCTTCGACATCAAGTGCGTGTCGGCAGGGCTCGACACGGCGGCGGTGGTGCTGGTGGCCACGGTGCGCGCGCTCAAGATGCACGGGGGCGTGAAGAAGGACAAGCTCACCACTCCGGACCCAGCAGCCGTGGAGCGTGGCCTCGGCAATCTGGAAAAGCACGTGGAGAGCATTCTCACCTTCGGCGAGGTTCCGGTGGTGGCGCTCAACCGTTTTGCCGCCGACACCGAGGAGGAGATCGCCGTGGTGCGGGCCGCCAGCGAGCGGCTGGGGGTGCCTTTCGCCGTTTCCGAGGTCTTCTCCAGGGGTGCCGAGGGCGGTGTGGAGCTGGCACGGCAGGTCATGGCCCACGCGGAGAAGAAGCCCCACCCCTTCCATCCCCTCTACGACTGGTCCGAGCCCTTCGCGACTAAGATGGAGAAAATCGCCGAGGCCATGTACGGTGCGTGCTGCGTCGAGATCACCAAGGAGGCCCAGCGTGATCTCCGGCAGATCGCGCGCTTTGGCTACGAGAAGTTACCCCTGTGCGTGGCCAAGACCCAGAAGTCGCTCTCCGACGACCCCAAACTGGTGGGCCGGCCGGAGGGTTTCGAGGTCACCGTCCAACAAGTGATCCTGGCGGCCGGTGCTGGATACCTCGTCCCCATGCTGGGGGACATCCTTCGCATGCCGGGCCTGCCCGCCTCACCCCAGGCGGAGCGTATGGACCTGGTCAACGGAAGGGTCACCGGTCTGCGGTAAGTGGGTGCGGGAAGCTCCGGCCGGAGGGATCGAGGACAGCAGGCCCTTCGACATCTTTCGCTCGTGGTGCGAAGCGTATTCCGAATCGCTCGAGGAGGAAGATCTGCAACTCCCGGCCACCGTTCCTCTGACGGTATACTGGCGGCATGTTCTTTCCGATTCGTGACTCGATCCCTTCGCGGATCTATCCATTCGTCAACGTGGCGATCATCGTGGCCTGCAGCCTCTTCTTCGTCTACGAGCTGATGCTCGGGCCCCACCTGGAGGCGTTCTTCCGGGCGGCGGCGTTCATTCCGGCGCGGCTCTTCGACTCCCTGCCGCCCTGGTCCATGCCCCAGCCCGACTACGGTCTCCTGGGCAACATGGTGACCATCGTCATGTCCATGTTCCTCCACGCCGGATGGATGCACATCATCGGCAACATGTGGTTCCTCTATGTGTTCGGCGACAACGTCGAGGATGCCCTGGGGCACCTCCGCTACCTCTTCTTCTACCTGGGCGGCGGCTTTGCAGCGGCCTTCCTCCAGGCCCTCATGTCGCCCCACGCCACCGCACCCACCATCGGCGCTTCGGGGGCCATCGCCGCGGTGCTGGGAGCCTACATGGTGTGGTTTCCCCACTCGAGGGTGCAGACCCTGGTGTTCCTGTTCGTCTTTGTCACCATCATCGAGGTTCCGGCGATCCTCTTCCTGGGCTACTGGTTCCTCATCCAGTTCTTCCAGGGCACCCTCTCCCTCGGCGCCGCAGCGGCGGGAGGAGGGGTGGCGTGGTTCGCCCACGTGGGCGGCTTTCTCTTCGGCTTTCTGGTGGCCTTGTGGATGAGGCGAAGCGGCCGCATCATGCCCGCAGCATCCCGGCCGCTGGTCTGGTACCGTTGAAACGGCGGTGGGTTCGGCTGGCCACGCGGCGCGGCATGGACCATAATGCAGCAGCCGGCGCCTCGACAGACTCGCCGGCGGGGAGGTTCCAATGGCCGTACCGCTTCTGGATCTGAAACGCCAGTACCAGCCACTCCGCGAGGAGATCCGGGCCGCCATGGACCGCGTCTGCGACGAGCAGCGTTTCATCCTTGGGCCGGAGGTGGAGGCCTTCGAGCGCGAAGCGGCCGAGGCCCTGTCCGTCGGTGGCGCGGTGGGTGTCAGCTCGGGAACCGATGCCCTGCTGGTCGCCCTGATGGCCCTGGGAATCGGGAAGGACGACGAGGTGATCCTTCCCGTCTTCACCTTCTTCGCCACGGCCGGCGTGGTGGCGCGGCTGGGGGCACGGCCCGTCTTCGTCGACATCGATCCCGTGGACTATTGCCTGGACATCTCCGGCGTGGCCGACCAGCTGAACCCCTGCACCCGGGCCATCATCCCCGTACACCTCTTCGGCCAAGCGGCCGACATGGGGGGGCTGGCGGAGGTGGCGGAGGAGATTCCCGTGGTCGAGGATTGCGCCCAGGCCTGGGGCACCACCTACTCCGGCCGTCCCGTGGGCGGGATCGGCAACATGGGGGCCTTTTCCTTCTTCCCTTCCAAGAATCTGGGGGGCTTCGGTGACGGCGGCCTGGTGACGACCAATGATCCCGAGCTCGTGGAGCTCCTCCGTCAGCTCCGCATGCACGGCCAGTCGGGCGTCTACGAGCACTCCCACGTGGGTGGGAACTTCCGTCTCGATGCGCTCCAGGCCGCCGTGCTGCGAATCAAGATGCGCCACGTGGAAGCTTGGGTCGAGGGGCGGCGGACCAACGCGGCGCGCTACGCGGAGCTCTTCGCCCAGGCCGGCCTAGATGGAATTCTCGGCCTGCCGCGAGCCGTGGAGGGCCGGGGCCACACCTACAACCAGTACGTCGTCCGGGCGCCCAAGCGGGACGAGCTCAGGGCGCACCTCGCCGAGCGTGGCATCGGCGCCGCCGTCTACTACCCGCTGCCGCTGCACCTCCAGCCCTGTTTCCGGCATCTGGGGTACCGGGAGGGCGACTTCCCCGTGGCCGAGCAGGCCTGCCGGGAGGTCCTGGCCCTGCCGGTATTCCCGGAAATGACGTCGGCCGAGCAGGAGGAGGTGGTCGGGGCCATCGCAGCGTTCTACGGTCGGTAGGACTCGGTTTGTGCGGATTCTCCTGATCACGAGCCGGTTTCCCCTCCCGCCGTGGCGGGGGAACCAGGCGCGGATGGTCCAGTGGCTCCACGCCCTGGCAGGTCACGAACTGGCGGTCGTGGCACCGGAGCCTGCGGATCGGGCCCTTGATGACGAGCTTCGAACGAAGCAGGGCGTCGAGCTCTTCACTTATGGGACGGGGGGGATCGCCGCCGCCATGGGCGCCGCTGGCGCCCTTTTCACCGGCCGTCCGCTCCAGGAGGGTCTTTTCCACGTCGCCTCGGCGCGGGCGGCTCTCGGGAGGGCGCTGAAGGCCGGGCCGTGGGACCTGGCGATCGTCCAGATGGTCCGTTGCTTCTGGGCCGTTGAGGAGCTCCAGCGCCGTCTCCCGGGGCTGCCGGTTCTCTTCGATGCCATCGATGCCATGGGCCTGCACTTCGGCCGGGCCGCCGAGGAACGGCGGGACCCCGTGGGATCGGTGCTTCGCCTGGAAGCCGCGAGGTGCCGGAACCTCGAGATGAAGATGGCGGCCGTGGCAACCGTGACGACTGCGGTGGCCTTCAGGGATCTGGAGGCTCTCGGGGTTCCGGAGGATCGCGGACGTGTGGTACCTGTGGCCGCCGCGCCGAGGCCGGCGACCGATCTGCCGTCGGCGCGAACGGTACTGCTCTCCGGCAATCTCGGTTACCGTCCGACCGTCAATGGCGCCCTGTGGTTCGGTTCGAAGGTCTGGCCCCGGCTCGTGGAGCGCCACCCCGGCGTCCGGTGGGTGCTGGCCGGGGCCAGACCGCCTGCGGCCGTGCGGCGCCTGGAGCGTCTTCCCGGTGTCGAGATCCACGCCGACGTGCCGGATCTTGCGCCGCACCTGGCGGCCGCCCGGGTGGCCATCGCGCCCATGGCCAGCGGCTCGGGGGTCCCCATGAAGGTCCTGGAATCCTGGGCGTGCGGCATCCCCGTCGTCGCCCACCCTTGGCCGGCTGCGGGCCTGATGGGCGAGGGGGGGGTCAGGATCGCCCGGGAGGTGGAGGAGTGGCTGGAGGCCCTGGACCTTCTCCTCGGCGACGAGAACGAGGCGGCTCGCCTCGGTGCGCGGGGCCGGGAGATATGGGAGCGGTTCTACCGGCCGGAACGGGTGGACGCGGCGGTTCGGGAGGCGGTGGAAGCGGGGGTCACTTCACCGTGGAGAGCTTCCGGGCGGCGTTCCTGAGCTCGGGATCGGCCACGGTGTCCAGGAGCATGGGATTGACCCGGCCGGCGCGGGAGAGGTGTTCCAGGGCCTCGGGGGTCCGTCCCTGGGCGGCCAGGGCCAGACCGAGTCCCAGCTCCGACGTGGCGCTGGGCGCGCGGTCGAGGGTCTCGCGGAAGACCGTTTCCGCCCCGGCGGGGTCTCCTGCGGCGAGGAGGGCGTTCCCCAGACTGACGGAGAGCCAGGGGAACTCCCGTGGGTGGGTTGCCATTCGTCCCCGGATGGATTGGGCAACGGCGTTGAGGGCCCGGTTCCTCCCCGGTTCGGGAAGGGTGACGGCCTGACGGAGGACGCGCTCCAGGCTGCCCCGCCAGAGTTCACCCCGGGCGATGTCGAGCTGCCACCAGCCGATCATGAGGACCGCAGCCAGGGCCACGACGGCGGCCGGCCGCTGCCAGACCGGCGGCTTCCCGGGGCGCTGCACCGGCTCCCCTGCCAGGATGTGAGCCAGGAGCAGCGTGAGTGGGAGGAGCCCGACCGCCAGGTGGGTGGGGTAGTGGAGCAGCAGGAAGGGGAGGGCGGCTGCCAGGCCGGCCACGGCCACGGGATCTCCCCGGGTTCTGGGCAGAAAGAGCGCAACGAGGGCCGCCAACCACAAGAGGCCGGGGATCCCCAGCTCGCCCAGGAGTTGGAGCGGATCGCAATGGGCCCACTGGAAATGGGTTGAGATCTCGCCACGGGCGCCGTGGCCGCCGTGTGCCTCAAGCCAGGCCAGTCGGGCGGGGTAAAACTGGTGACCGAAACCTCCGGCACCGACGCCCGTCACGGGGTTCCGCCGGATCATCTCCAGGGCCGCTGTCCAGCCGTCGGCCCGGGCCGAGAAGAGCTGGTACCAGTCGCCCTGACGGATCTGTCGAAAGGCCGTGCCCAGCCGATGGGGGACGCCACCGATGGCGGCGCTCCCGACGACAATGACAGTCAGGATCGCCACGGCGGCGGAAAGGCGGCGGGATCGTTGACGGGCGAGCCAGACGAAGACGACGAGCCCCCCGGCCGCGAGGGCTGCAAAGGTCTGGGTTGCGACGGCGGAGGCCAGGAGGAAGCCCCCGAGGCCCAGGTGGACCCTTCGTGGTCTGGCCGACGGTCCTCCGGAGGCGAAGAGGAGGAGGGGCAGTAGAAGCAGGGCGGCCATGGCCAGATCGGCGGGATTGCCGGTCAGGCCGGTCACGGCCATGCGGCCCTTCTCTCCCTCGACGATCAGGAGGGGCAGGTGGAGCAACTGGAGCAGGCCGACGGCCGCCGAGACCGCAGCGCCGGCCGCGGCCCACAGGGCGATCCGGCCGATGGCCTCCCGGCCCATGAGGGCCAGCAGGAGAATGGCGAGGCACCAGATAGCGGTGGCCGCCGCCGTGACGATGGCGGTGGGCCGGTCGACCGCCCAGGCCACGGAGAGGAGTTGGAGGGCAGGAAAGGCCAGGATGGGCCAGATCAGACGCGACCGGATCTTGGGCATGGCACCGGCCCAGAGGGAGAGAACCGCCGGCAGGAACAGGGTCAGGGCGATTCCGGAAAGGGCGATGACCATCTTGGGAGCGCGGAAGGGACTGGCCGCAACCGGTACGACGAGGACCTCCACCAGGAAGACGACGAGACCGATCGGCCGGAGGAGAGTCCGACCCCCCCCCGGCTCGACGACCCGTTGTCCAGCCCCATCCCGTCGTTTTCGCGGCGGCATGTCCTTATCCTAGGCGGCGCCCTGCGCGGGTGCAAGTTGCGCAGCTGTTCCACGTCACACCCAGACCGGGGCGGCCGATGCCGGCGGGGCGCGGTACCATCGGTCCATGTGTGGGATCTGCGGGTGGGTGAGTTTTCGCGGCGGCGCCCGGGAGGGTGCCGTGGCGTCCATGGTCCGGCGGCTGGTCCATCGTGGCCCGGACGGCGGGGGCCTGTGGCGGGATCCCGCCGGCCGCGCCGTCCTCGGCCACCGCCGGCTGCGGGTGCTGGACCCGGACATCAGGGCCGACCAGCCCATGGTCCATGATGGTGGCGTCGTCCTCGTCTACAACGGGGAGGTCTACAACTTCGCCGAGCTCCGCCGACAGCTCCAATCGGAGGGAGAGGATTTCCGGACGACGGGGGACAGCGAAGTCGTGCTGGCCGCCCTGTCCCGCTGGGGCCGCGGAGCCCTGGAACGTTTCGACGGCCAGTTCGCCCTTGGCTTGTGGGACCCGTTCGGGGGCCGGTTGCTGCTGGCCCGTGACCGGCTGGGCATCAAGCCACTCTTCTGGGCGGAGGTGGAAGGGGGCCTGGTCTTCGCCTCGGAGCTGCCGGCACTCCTGTTACACCCGGGTGTTCGGCGCGACCTGGACGAGGACGCTCTCGCGGACTGGCTTCAGCTGGGTTACACGGCCGGAGAGAGGACCATGGCCCGCGGCATCCGGCGGCTGCCCCCCGGTCACGTTCTGACGGCCACGGCCGGGGGGGCTCACGTCGAACGGTGGTACGACCTGGTGGAGCGCGTTCACACCCATGGCCCGGCCGGCGGCATGGCGGAGGTCGTGGAGGCCCTGGACGCGGCTGTGCTCGAGTCGGTCCGGGGGCGCCTGGTCAGTGACGTCCCCCTGGGCTGCTTCCTCTCGGGGGGCGTGGACTCGGCTCTGGTGGCGGCCGCCGCCGTGGAGGCCGGTGGGCGGCCCCTTGCACTGACGGCCCGATTCGAGCCCCCCTTCGACGAGACGCCCGTAGCCCGGAGAACGGCCCAATCCCTGGGACTCGAGCACCGTGTGGCGCCCTGCGGGGCCGACGAGATGCTCGACCTGATGCCGCGCTGGGTCCAGGTTGCCGGCGATCCCCTGGCCGACCCCTCCCTGGCCCCATCCTGGCTGATTTCCGGCGCGGCCCGGCGGGAACTGACGGTGGTGCTCTCCGGGGATGGTGGCGACGAGCTGCTCTCGGGCTACCCCCGCCTGCGCTTCATGCCGCGCCTGGAACGGTTCTGGGCCGTTCCCGGGGCCCGGGCTCTGCTGGCCCGGGGACCCCTGCCGGCGGCCAGATGGGCGTCCAAGCTACGGGCGGCGGCTGGAGCGGCGACGCCCTGGCACGCCTATCAATGTCTCCAGGGTGTGTGGCCCGGCCGCCAGGCCGCACGGCTTCTGGACCGGCCCGAGCTGCCCCTGCCGTGGCCCGGGGAGATACTGCGTCGGATCCGCGAGGATCCGCCCTGGCGGCGGTATCGTCTGCTCGACTGTCTGACCTTCCTCCCGGAGCGGATGCTGGCCAAGGTGGACCGGGCCAGCATGGCCCACGGGCTCGAGGTCCGGGTTCCCCTCCTGGACCACCGGATCGCCGAGCTGTTGCTGGGGGTGTCGCCCCGTCTCGCGAGTGACAAGGGCCTGTTCCGGCGGATTCTGGGGAAACGGCTTCCGGGCGGCCAGCCCCCGCGCCGCAAGCGGGGCTTCGAGGTTCCCCTGGCCTCGTGGCTGCGTGGACCCCTGCGGAGATCCTTGGAGGACACCCTTTTCGGCACCACGGCGGCTGAAATCGGGCTGGACCTCGGGGTGCTCCGTTCGGTCTGGGAGGAGCATCAGGCCGGCCGAGCCGACCACGCCGAACGGCTTTTCGCGGTCCACGTGCTCGTCCAGTGGTGCCGGAGCCACCTGGCCTGACCACGTTTCGGTGTCGCGGCGGGGTATACTGTTCATATGAAGCGCACGGAGAGTCGACCGGACGGATATCTGGAAACTTGGTGTCCCGTGTGCCGCGAGACGGTCCCAGAGGGAGCGTTGCAAGAATGCATCATCTGTCGTAGCCTCTTCTGCCAACGTTGTGCGGTGGCGGCCTACGGGCACGTCTTTTGCTCGACCCGTTGCAAGGATTACTTCTTCTACGGGGACGGCGAGGAGTTTCAGGAGGAAACGTGAGAGTTCAGTTCTTGATGGGAGGCGGCCATGGGCCAGCGGCGTGACACGCTGATGGAGCGAGCCGGCCATCTCCCCGGGTGGATCCGCCGTGCAGGCCGGCTGCCCGTTCTCCAGAAGGCCCAGGGGGCCCGGGTCTACGACGTCGACAACGTCGGCTTCATCGATTATACGGGCGCCGGCGGCGGCGCCATCGTTGGACACGCCAACCAGTTCGTCCTTGACGCCGTGCGAAAGGTTCTCGCGGCTGGAACGCCGCGCGGCTTTCCCGGGCAGGCCGAGGTGGAGCTGGGGGAGGCCCTGGCAGGCTTCGTACCCTGGGCGGGCTCGTGGTTCTTCTTCGCCAACCACGGCGAGGCCGTGGAACGGGTGGTCTCCTGGGTTCGCCGGACCACGGAGAAGCCCTACCTCCTTGTCTTCGACGGTAGCGGGAGCGAGCTGGCATTCAAGGCGGGGTGCGGCCCGGTACGGGAGGTTCCCGCCTGGGATCTGGAGCGGGTCGAAGCGGCCCTGACCGCCGGTGCCTCGAAGATCGGGGCGATCCTCGTCGATCCCATCCAGTCGGGTTTCGGCGTGGTGCCGGCCCCCGGCGACGTGCTGAACCGGATCGCCGAGCTGTGCCGCGCGTCCGGGACCCTGTTCATCGTGGACGAGTTTCACACGGGTTTCAGGATTCACCGCGGAGGCATGGCGGGGCTGGCCGGTCTCGAGCCGGACGTGGCCATCTACGGTGGGGCCTTCGGCGGAGGCTTCCCCCTGGGGGCTGTCGCCCTGCGGAACGGCCTCGACCTGGGCGATGTGGCGCTGCTGGAGGGTGGTTCGGGTCCCCAGGCCATGGGGCTGGCGGCCGCCGAGGCCGTCCTCTCCACCCTGAAGAACGACGCCATCTACGAGCGGCTGGAAGAGCGGACCGTCCAGGTGGTGGAAGGCCTCCTGGCCCTGGCCGAACGCTTCGGGAGACCCATGACCATCAGCCGGCTGGGTTCCATCTTCAGCATCTCCATGGGTGCAGATGCGGTGACCGACAGGAGCTCCTGGGAGGTCACCAACCGGGAGGAGTACCGTCGGCTGGTGGCCGGTCTTCTCGACGAGGGGGTGCTGCTCCCGGCGGAGCCCTCGAGCCCGGCATTCGTGTCGTCGGCCCACGGCGCCAAGGACATCGAGGAGACCCTCGAGGCCTGCGAGCGCGTGTTCCTGAAGCTGCACCAGGAGGACCTGCCCTAAACGTGGCACCAACCCCCAGAAGCACCGAGCGTGAGAGGACCGTCCTGGTGGGCCTAGCCCACGGGGCTTTGCCTCGCTCCGAGGTGGAGGATCACCTGGACGAGCTGGGCCGTCTCGTCGACACGGCCGGAGGCGAGGTGGTCGCCCGTCTGGTCCAGGAACGGGAGGGCATCGATCCGGCGACCCTGGTGGGCTCCGGCTTTGTCACCCGCATCGCCGAGGAGTGCGAGGGCTCGACGGCGAAAACGGTGGTCTTCGACGAGGACCTGACCGGTTCCCAGGTCAGGAATCTGGAAAAGGCCCTTCCAAAGGACGTCAAGGTCCTCGACCGCGCTGGCGTCATCCTCGACATCTTTGCCCAGCGCGCACGGACGCGTGAGGCCCAAACCCAGGTGGAGCTGGCCCAGCTGACCTATCTGCTGTCTCGCCTGACGCGGCGGTGGCGGCACCTCTCCCGCCAGGCCGGGGGCATCGGAACCCGCGGCGTCGGCGAGACCCAGCTGGAGCTGGACCGCCGGCTGATCACACGCCGGATTGCCCAGCTGAAGAGGAAACTGGCCGAGATCGAGGCGACGCGGCGCCTGCGCCGCCAACGGCGGACCTCCGTGCCGACGGTGGCGCTGGTGGGCTACACCAATGCGGGCAAGTCCTCGTTGTTCCGGCGTTTGTCCAGGGCCCAGGTGCTGGTGGAGGATCGGCTCTTCGCCACCCTGGACCCCAGGGCACGCCGGGTGGCGCTTGGCGACGGCGTGGCCGCGATCCTGACCGATACGGTGGGCTTCATCCGGAAGCTGCCACACGATCTGGTAGCGCCCTTCCGGTCGACCCTGGAGGAGGCGGCCGATGCCGACCTGGTCCTGCACGTGGTCGATGCCAGCGATCCGTCCTGGGAGGATCAGCTCCGCGTCGGCGACGAGGTCCTGGAGGGCCTCGGTGTGGAGCCGGAGCGGGTCCTCGTCGTCCTCAACAAGATGGACCTGATGGCGGCCCGACGGCTTCCCCCGATCCGGAAACGCCGGGTCATGGTCTCGGCGCTGACCGGCAGAGGGGTTCCCCGCCTGAGGGAGCGGATTCGCGGCGAGCTGCTGGGAGCGCCTTCGGTGGCCGTGCTGTCGATTCCCCTGGAGGACGGCGAGGCGGTCGCCCGGGCCTTCCACCTGCCCCACCGTGTCGCCCGGCGTTTCGGCGAGTCCTCGGTGACCATCGCCGTCCGGGCGGGGGAGGACGGTCTTGCGGGAAGCGGTCTCGAGCGCTTCCGGATTCCCCGCTGGCCCTCCGGGGGGACGGGTCTGGAGGACTGATGGCGGGGTTGTGTGGTCAGGGTTCGTAAAGGAGGTTGAAACATGCCCATCTACGAGTTTCTCTGCCCCCACTGCAACGTGATCTACAGCTTCCTTTCGCGCAGGATCGATACGGAGAAGGTCCCTCGCTGTCCCAAATGCGGCGCGGAGGATCTCCGGCGGGTGCCGTCCCGTTTCGGAGTCGCCAGCGGCCGGCCGAAGACGGCGGCGAAGTCCGGGGAGGGCCCCGATCTCGATGATCCGCGGGTGGAGCGCGAGATGATGCGTTTCGCCGCGGAGATGGAGGGGATGGACGAGAACGACCCCCGGCAGATGGCCCACGCCGTCCGCCGCATGGCGGAGATCGCCGGCGAGCCCATCACGCCGGCCATGGAGGAGATGATCCGGCGGCTGGAGGCCGGGGAGGATCCAGAGCGCGTGGAGGAGGAGCTGGGGGACGCCCTGGAGGAGGAGATGGGCGAGGACGGCGCCGGCGCCTTCGGCGAGGCCCCCTCCCGCGACGACGGCCTCTACCCCATGTGAGACCCCCTGGGCTCGGGAAGAAGTCATCCTCCGACGAGCGAACGCTGTAGGGGGGGCGCCGGCCTCCTGGCCGGCATCGCGCCATGAACCAAGTGGGACGCTCCGCTACT
>CAZXNA010000074.1:0-15903 GCA_964641295.1 uncultured Thermoanaerobaculia bacterium | reverse complement strand
AAGGGGCGTGCCAGTGTCGAGAAATCGGGGGCATGGGTCGTCAGGTGTCGGGAGTGTGGGCTCGATATTCCCTGAATACAATCGGATAGGGACTCCGGAGCTTGGCGGGCCCTTGGCCGCGGCGGGCCGGGATGACCGGGGAGGCCTGCGGGGGATTCTGCACCGATTGCAGGGGCTGCACGGCGTGCAGTCGGTGTGTGGATTCTGCAATACAATGGCGCCACCCCTTGGAGCGCGGCCGTGGGATGGATGCGCCTGGCGGCGACCTCGATGTTCGGCCCGCCGGAATCCGGGGTGATGGAGCGAGCATGAGGTTGAATGTGCGGATCGCGGTTGGCCTGGTTGGATTGGCGCTGCTGGCGCCGGCATGTTCGGGAACCAAGGAGGACTCCGGCTCCAGGGCGGGGAAGGCGCTCCCTGAGGTGGTGGCGGCGCACTCGTCGGGGGTGATCCCCGCCGAAGGGCCCATCCGCGTTCGCTTCGTGGAGCCCGTGGTCGAGGGCTCCCGGGTGGGGACCACGGCCGGTTCCTCGGTGTTCCGCATGGAGCCCCGGGTCGCCGGGAAGGCCATCTGGACCAGCCGCAGGGAGCTGGAGTTCCAGCCGGAGGAACGGCTCCGGCCGGGCACGAGCTACCGGGTGACGGTGTCGTTGAAGAGGGCCGACGGCGGCAAGCCGGTGCGCTTCGGCTTCCAGGTGCGGGCCGCCGAGCAGGTGATGGATCTGTACGTGGACGGTTTGAGCCTGGGCCAGGATCCTGAGGGCGAGGGACGGGTGACGGGCAGGGTGGTCACCTCGGGCCGGGCGGCCCCGGAGGCCGTCGAGAAGACCCTCACGGCGAAACAGGACGACCGTGCGCTGCCGATCCGCTGGGAGCATTCCGCCGATGGCCGGCGGCACGGCTTCACCGTGGGGGCGATCCAGCGGGAGGAGAAACCCTCCAGGGTGGTGCTGCGCTGGGACGGCGTACCCATCGGGGCGGCCGGCAGCGGCTCGGAGACCATCGAGGTTCCCGCTGCGAAGAGCTTCGAGGTCCTGGGGGTGCGGTCCATCCAGGGGGACCAGCGCTGCATCGAGATCCGCTTCAGCGACACACTGGCCCGCCAGGACCTGCACGGCCTGATCCGGGTGGCCGGGCGGGACGACCTTCGTTTCTCCCGGCAGGGGAACGTGGTCCGGATCTACGCCACGGGGGTGTGGAAGGGCGAGGAGACCGTGGTCATCGCTCCCCAGCTCCGGAGCCGGCGCGGGCGGCGGCTGGGACGGGAGGTACGGCGGGAGGTTACCTTCGACCGCCTGAAGCCCTCGGTCCGTTTCGTGGGCAACCGGGTGATCCTGCCCACCTCCCGGGGGCTGACGCTGCCCCTGGAGGCGGCCAACCTCCGCTCCGTGGTGGTGGAGGCGCTCCAGGTGTACGACTCCAACGTGCCCCAGTTCCTCCAGGTCAACGATCTGGACGGCGAGGACGAGCTGCGGCGTGTGGGCCGGGTCGTGTGGAGCGACGAGGTGGAGCTGGGCATGACGCCGGAGCAGGAGGGGCGCTGGGTCCGCTACGGCCTCGACCTGACGCCCCTGGTGACGAAGCATCCCGGAGGGCTCTACCGGATCCGGGTCCGCTTCCGGCCCCAGGACATCCTCTACCCCTGTCCGGCCGGCTCCCCGGCCATGGAGCTGGACCTGGAAGGCGCCCCGCAGGATGGAGAGGACAGCGAGGAGGAGGGCTCCTTCTGGGACAGCTGGGAGGCCTTCGAGGGCTTCTCGTGGCGGGAGCTCTACGAGAACCGCTTCGATCCCTGCCATCCCGGCTACTACCGGGAGTACGGGGACCACAAGCCCATGGCGACCCGCAACGCCCTGATCTCCGACATCGGCATGGTCGCCAAGAGCGGCGGCGAGAGGCTCTTTCTGGCGGTCACCGACCTCAAGACGGCGCTGCCCATGGCCGGGGCCCGGGTGGAGGTGCTGGACTACCAGCAGCACCTCGTGGCGGAGGGCACCACCGATCCGGACGGCTTCGTCATGGTCACGCCGGAGCACACGCCCTACCTGGCCGTCGTGCGCCACGGCGGGCAGACGGGCTACCTCAAGCTGGACGACGGCTCGGCCCTTTCCCTGAGCCGTTTCGACGTGGCCGGCGCCCAGGTGGCCCGTGGGATCCGCGGGTTCCTCTACGGGGACCGGGGCGTCTGGCGGCCCGGGGACACCATTCACCTGACCTTCGTGCTCTTCGATCCCGACGGGCGGCTGCCGGCGGACCATCCCGTCCGCCTGGAGCTGAGAAGCCCCGAGGACCAGCTCGTCACCACCGTCACCCGGACCCGCGGTATGGATGGGTTCTACGCCTTCGAGCTGTCCACGGCGCCGGATGCCCCGACGGGCAACTACCACGCCGTGGTCACGGTGGGGGGCGTCACCTTCCGCAAGCTCCTCAAGGTGGAGATGGTCCGGCCCAACCGGCTGGACATGGACCTCAAGCTAGACCGGCCCGCCATCGCCCCGGACGACCCCGTGCTGCGCGGGACCCTCTCGGCCGCCTGGCTGCAGGGGGCCATCGCGCGGAACCTCAAGGCCGACCTCAAGGCCACCCTCCGCGCCGCGGGCACCCGTTTCGACCGGTACGCGGCCTACACCTTCGACGATCCCACGCGCAGCTTCGAGCCCGAGGAGCTCACCGTCTTCGACGGCCGGCTGGATGAGGAGGGCCGGGCGCGCATCTGGAAGAAGCTCTCCGTGAAGGGCGTGGCGCCCGGACGGCTCCGCGTTGATCTGGAGGCCCGCGTCTTCGAGCCGGGCGGCGCCTTCAGCACCGAGTACTTCGACACCCGCTTCGACCCCTGGGAGACCTACGTGGGCCTCCTGCTCCCCGAGGGGGACAGGGCCCGTGGAATGCTGGTGACCGACCGGGACCACCGGGTGGACCTGGTGGCCCTGGGGACGGACGGCACCCTCCGGCCGGGAACGCGCGTGGAGATCCGGGTGTACAAGCTGGAGTGGCGCTGGTGGTGGGAGAAGGACCAGGAGGACCTGGCGGATTACGTGGCGTCCGAGGAGATGAAACCGGTCCAGACGGCGAGGGTGGAGCTGAAGGACGGGAAGGGCGAGTGGACCTTCCGCGTGGACTCGCCGGAGTGGGGGCGCTACCTGATCCTGGCGGAGGACCTGGACGGCGGGCACCGGACGGGCAAGGTCGTTTACGTGGACTGGCCCGGCTGGGCCGGCCGCGGCGGCGCGGAGAACCCCTCCGGCGCGGCCATGCTGAGCCTGGGCGCCGACCGCGAGGTCTACCATCCCGGGGATCGGGCCGTCATTACCATTCCCACATCGGCCTCCGGGAGAGGCCTGGTCAGCGTCGAGTCCGCAAGCCGCGTGTTGCGGACGGCGTGGATCGAGGGTAACGGCACCACGGCCCGGTACGCCTTCACGGTGACGCCGGAGATGGCGCCCAACGTCTACGTCTTCGTCACCTTCGTCCAGCCGCATCTCTCGGCCGAGAACGACCTGCCCATCCGGCTGTACGGAGTGATCCCCATCGCCGTGGAGGACCCGGACACCCGCCTGGAGCCGGTGCTCAACGTACCGGAGGTCTTCAAACCCGAGGGCACGGCGAACTTCTCGGTCAGCGAGGCCAAGGGCCGGCCCATGACCTATACGGTGGCCGTGGTGGACGAGGGGCTGCTCGGGCTGACGGGTTTCGCCACGCCCGATCCCTGGAAGCACTTCTACCGCCGCGAGGCCCTGGGCGTGAAGACCTGGGACCTCTACGACCAGGTGGCCGGGGCGTACAGCGGCGTCCTGGAGAGGCTGCTGGCCATCGGCGGGGACGAGGGAGGCGCCCTCAAGCCCTCCCAGGAGCGGGCCAACCGCTTCCCGCCCCTGGTTCGCTTCCTGGGACCCTTCCGCCTGAAGGCCGGTGAGACGGCGCGGCACGAGGTGGAGATCCCCCAGTACGTGGGCGCCGTACGGGTCATGGTGGTGGCGGGCTCGGGGCGGGCCTTCGGCTCCACCGGGGCCCGGGTGCTAGTCAAGAAGCCGGTGATGATCCTGGGGACCCTGCCGCGGGTGCTGGGCCCCGGCGAGAGCGTGGCCCTGCCCGTCTCGGTCTTCGTCATGGAGGATTCGGTGCGGCGTGTCACCCTCCGGGTCAAGGCCTCGGGCGCGCTTCGGGTGGCCGGCCCCTCCGAGAGGACGCTGGCCTTCCGCGGGGCCGGCGACGCCCTGGCCTTCTTCCACCTGGAGACCGCCGGCGGGACCGGCATCGGCCGGGTGGAGCTGGAGGCCGCCGGTGGTGGCGATCGCAGCCGGCAGAGTATCGAGCTGGACGTGCGCTCGCCGGCGCTGCCGGTGGTGGATGTCCACGGCGCGTTGCTCCGTGGCGGCGAGACGTGGAAGATCGCGCCGCCCCTGCCCGGGCTGCCGGGCACCAGCGCCTCGGTGCTGGAGGTCTCCAGCGTGCCGCCCATGGACCTGGGCCGCCGCCTGGAGTTCCTGGTCCACTACCCCTATGGCTGCGTGGAGCAGACCACCTCCTCGGCCTTCGCCCAGCTGGGCGTCGGGCGGGTGGTGGACGTCTCGCCCGAGACCCGGAAGACCATGGAGGCCAACGTCCGGGCCGGAATCCAGCGCCTGACGGCGTTCCAGACCCCGGAGGGCGACTTTGCCTACTGGCCCGTGGCCTCGGGGGGGGTCGCGGCGCCGCGCCGGGGTGTGTCCGACGAGTGGCTGAGCTCCTGGGTCGGGCACTTCCTCGTCGAGGCCCGGCGGGCCGGCTACCAGGTCCCCGGCGAGATGCTCGACCGGTGGAAGGCCTTCCAGACCCGGCGGGCCCGTGCCTGGGTCACGGGGCTCGACCGCTCCCAGCTGGTTCAGGCGTACCGCCTCTTCACCCTCGCCCTGGCGGGGGCGCCCGAGCTGGGGGCCATGAACCGGCTGCGGGAGACGCCCCGGCTGTCGCCCACGGCCGCCTGGCGTCTGGCGGCGGCCTACCAGCTGGCGGGCCAGCCGGAGACGGCCCGGGCCCTGGTCCGGGGCCTGCCGGTGGAGTTCCCGCCCTACCGGGAGCTGGGCGGCACCTTCGGCTCGGAGACCCGGGACCGGGCCATGGTGCTGGAGAGCCTGGTGATCCTCGAGGAGCGGGACCGGGCCGCCGCCCTCATGGAGGATCTCTCCCGTGCCCTGTCCGACGGCCGCTGGCTGGACACCCAGGCCACGGCCTGGGCCCTGGTGGCCATGGCCCGCGCCGCGGGCGGGCGGGGGCCGGAGTTCGAGTACACCTGGCTCGGTGGGGCATCGGAGCGCGTGCAGGCCTCGAGCCCCCTGTGGCGGCGGAAGCTGCCGGTGGGGGAGGGCTCGTCGGGTTCGCTCCTGGTCCGGAACCCGGGCACGGGGTTGCTCTACGCCCGTCTCGTGGTTTCGGGCGTTCCGGCCCCTGGAAAGGAACGGCCCTCGGCCCAGGGGATGCGGCTCCAGGTCCGCTACGTGGACATGGAGGGCGAGCCCGTCGATCCCGGGCGGGTGCTCCAAGGCAACGACCTGAAGATCCTCGTGACGCTTGGGAATACCGGTCACCGGGGAAACTACGAGAACGTGGCCCTGACCGTGCCGGTGCCGGCGGGCTGGGAGATCCACAACGCCCGCCTGGGCGGCGGGAGCGGGGAGCCGGGACTCTACCGGGACGTGCGGGACGATCGTATCAACCTGTTCTTCGACCTGGCGGAGGGCCAGGAACGCAGCTTCGAGATCCTGGTCAACGCCTCGTACGAGGGGCGCTACTGGCTACCCATGATCCAGGCCCAGACCATGTACGACGCACGGATCAACGCCCGGGTTCCCGGACGGTGGGTGGAGGTGGTACGGCCCGGGAGCAACTGAGAAGGATGTGCCAGTCCTGGGTTCGGGTTGTCAAGGGAAGAGAAGAGGAGCGCAAGGACGCCAAGGCGCAACGACGCAAGGACGGCCGGAGGGAACAGACGGCCTGCCGCGAATTCGGCAGCTCGGTCACAGGTCCAGGGATCCAAGCCCGCCCGACCGGTCCCATGATTCCGGGCTCAACCCCTCTTCCTTCTTCCCTTGGCGTCTCCGTGCCCCTGCACCCTTGCGTTGACCTCTTCTCCAGAATCGGCATGCGCCGGTGACAGGTGGGAGCATGAACGACCGCGTTGGCACCGGAATGTCGAAGAGCCGCCGCCGGTGGAAAAGGCTCCCGCGCCTGGCCGTCGGGGCTTTCGCGGCGCTGGCGCTCTTCCTGCTCCTGGTACCCGAGGTCCGCTTCCGGGATCCCCTCTCAACGGTTCTGCTGGACGCCGAGGGGCGGCTCCTCTCGGCCTCCATCGCCGCCGACGGCCAGTGGCGCTTCGCGCCCCGGGAGAGGGTGCCGGAACGCTTCGCCCGCTGCGCCGTCCTCTTCGAGGACCGCCGTTTCCGCTGGCACCCGGGGGTCGATCCCCTGGCCGTGGCCCGCGCCCTGGTCCAGAACCTCCGGGCCGGGAGGGTTGTCAGCGGCGGCTCGACCCTGACCATGCAGGTGGTTCGCCTGGCGCGCAAGGGCAGGCCGCGGACGGTGGGGGAGAAGCTGGTGGAGGCCGTGCTGGCCCTGCGCCTGGAGGCGACGGCCAGCAAGGACGAGATCCTGGCCCTCTGGGCCGGACACGCCCCCTTCGGCGGCAACGTCGTTGGTCTGGAGGCCGCCGCGTGGCGCTACTTCGGGCGTGGCCCGGACCACCTCTCCTGGGCCGAGGCGGCCACCCTAGCCGTGCTGCCCAACGCCCCGGCCCTGATCCACCCCGGCCGAAACCGGGAACGGCTCCTGGCCCGGCGCAACGCCCTCCTGGCCCGCCTGCGGGCGGCCGGCGACCTGGATGGGGAGAGCTACCGGCTGGCCCTGGCCGAGCCCCTGCCGCCGCGGCCCCTGCCCCTGCCGGCGGCGGCCCCCCACCTGCTGGAGCGGGCCGTCCGGGAGGGCAGGGGAGGGACGCGGATCAGGACGAGCCTCTCCCGGCGGCTTCAGGAGCGGGCCACGGCCGTGGTGCGGCGGCACGCAGCCCGTCTGGCGGGCAACGGCGTCCACAACGCGGCCGCGGTGATCGCCGAGGTGGACACGGGCCGGGTGCTGGCCTACGTGGGCAACAGCGGCGGCCCGGACGCGCCGGGTGAAGGGGGCTGGGTCGATATCGTCACGGCGCCCCGTAGCACGGGCAGCATCCTCAAGCCCTTCCTCTACGCCGAGATGCTGTCGGCGGGCGAGATCCTGCCGACCCAGCTGGTGGCCGATATCCCCACGCGCATCGGCGGCTTCGCACCGGAGAACTACGACCACACCTACTCGGGCGCCGTGCCCGCGGCGGAGGCCCTGGCCCGTTCTCTCAACGTGCCCGCGGTGCGGATGCTCCGGGAGCACGGGGTCGACCGCTTCTGGGGCGAGCTCCGGGCCATGGGGATGACCACCCTGCACCGGCCGGCCGAGGGCTATGGCCTGACCCTGATCCTTGGCGGCGCCGAGACAACCCTGTGGGACGTCACCGGCATGTACGCGGGACTTGCGCGAACGGTCAACGCCTTTTTCGCCGGTGAGGACACCGGCCCCCCCTTCCGCCCCCTGAGCTACTGCGATACCACTGGGCTGGTGTCCGGGGAGGGGGAGACCGCGGCGGGACTGCCGGACGCGGCCTGCTGCTACGAGACCCTGCGGGCGCTGCTGGAGGTCTCGCGGCCCGGCGTGGACGCCGCCTGGAGGAGCTTCGCCTCCTCCCGGAGGATCGCCTGGAAGACGGGGACCAGCTGGGGACGGCGGGACGCCTGGGCCGTGGGGGTCACGCCGCGGCACGTGGTGGGCGTCTGGGTGGGCAACGCCGACGGCGAGGGACGCCCCGGTTTGACGGGCCACTCGGCGGCGGCGCCCATCCTCTTCGAGCTCTTCGGCCTGCTACCCCGGGACGGCTGGTTCGAGCCCCCGGAGGCGGAGATGACGAGCCTGGAGGTCTGCACGGCCAGCGGGTACCGTGCCGGTCCCGACTGCGTCGGCCGGAGGAAGATTGAGGTCCCCCTGGCGGCACGGGCCGTGGGGGTCTGCCCCTGGTGCCGCCTGGTCCACCTGGACGCCACGGAACGCTGGCGGGTCCACGGCGGCTGCGAGCCGATCCAGGCCATCCGGACGGTGCCCTGGTTCGTCCTGCCCCCGGCCATGGACTGGTACTACCGGCGGCGGCATCCCGACGTGCCACCCCTGCCGCCCGTGCGCCCGGACTGCCGGTCCGGCTCCCCGGCGGACGGCGCACCGGCCATGTCCTGCATCCGTCCCGTCCCGGGCAGCCGGATCTGGATCCCCGTGGAGCTGGACGGGAGCTTGGGCCGGACCGTCTTCCAGGTGGCCCACCGGCGTCCCGGCGCCCGCATCTTTTGGCACCTGGACGGGGACTACCTGGGGGAGACCCGCGGCGAGCACCGCCTGGCCGCCGCCCCCGCCCCCGGCGGCCATATCCTCACTCTCGTGGACGAGGACGGCGAGATCCTGCGCGTCCCCTTCCATGTGCTGTCACGGGAGCGGTAGCCAGAAAGACGTCGGTGCCCGGGGCTTTTCCGGCATCCCGCCGGGTTACCCGTTGGGGATGCAATACCTCGCCACCTCAGAACGACTCGCCGACGCGGAAGTAGATGGCGTCTCGGTTCTTGCTGCGGCCGTAGTCGATGCCGATGTTGACCCCGTAGTCGCGCTCCATGAGGAAGCGGATCCCCAGGCCGTAGCTGGGAATGACGGTGTCAAGATTGAGGTCGGTCAGGCTGGAGGCCATGGTCCCGGCGCCGGCGAAGGCGACGATCCCCCAGCGGCCCGCGAAGTTCCAGCGCCACTCGGCCAGGGCCGTGGCCGTGGCCTTGTCCCGGTAGACGTCGGCCGCAAACCCCCTCAGGGCGTCGCCGGTCCCCAGGGCGCAGATGAGGTAGAAGGGCGCCCTACCCCTGGTATCGCAGGTGGTGCCCCGGACGGCCAGCACCATGCGATCGTTGAGATGGGCGTAGTGGTTGTAGCCGAGCCGGTACTGCTGGTAGGTGTAGTCACTGCCCACGTCAGGATCGGAGAAGAGGGCGCTGAAGGTGAGATAGTCGCCGCGCTTGGGGTTGAGCAGGTTGTCCCGTGTGTCCCACTGGATGGGCAGGGAGAGGGTCGCCACCGATTGTCTGAATGTGAGGTCCCCAAAGGGGACTTCGGGGAGGTTGTTCTTGAAGTCGAAGGTGGTCGTGTTGGAGAAGTAGGTGTACCCGATGCCCATGTAGACGTGCTTCCCGAGACTTCGGAGCACCTGGGCACCGTACGCCTTGCCGTCGAGCGCGTAGGAGAGGTAAGGGTCGTTGGGTCCTGGATCGACGCCGATGCCGTAGAAACGGAGGTTGAGCTTGAAGCGAACGGCGCCCGCGGTGATCCGCCAGCGATCGTGGGAGGTGTAAACCTTCTGAATGAGGCCGTACCCCCAGCTCTGGGTGGACGTGTACATGGCGCCAGCTCCCGTGAGGGAGGCTGGAGCATCCTCACCCAAGTTGTAGAGGGCGGCGCCGACCAGGGCCAGGCCCTGTTGCAGGGTGGGGTTGGCGATGGGGATGGGAATGCCGACGAAGCCGGTCTTATTCTTCTTCTTCTTCGTCTCGCTCTCCTCCCCATCGTTTTTCTTCGGGGCCTCTTCCTCCCCGGCGGGCATTCCGCCCTGGTCCGGGCTCGAGACATCTGGAGCCGTCGCGCCGGCCGGGCCCGCAGCTGGCGGCGGGGACGCATTCGAAGCGCCGGAGGGGTTTTCCTGCGCGGCGGGGACACCTCCTCCCAGAACCATCGAGGCCGCGAGGAAGAGGGCGGTCAGGACATCGCCCTGGATGCGTGACATTGCACGAAGACTGGTCATCGATGCATTCTACCCTGGCCCCCCAACTCGCTTTTCCGCCAGCGAGTTGGTTGATGTCGTGGTGTTTCGCCGGATCCATACGCCGCCGAAACGCCGCCGAGAAGAGCCGGGCCCCGGCCGCAAGAGCTCAGAAAGCTCCAGGAGCCGGTTCCGGGAGTCCTACCTGGCAGGTGACCAGTCTCCGTATTCCTTCTTGTAGAGCTCCATGGAGTGGGCGACGGCCTCCACCGCATCGACGGGTCCCAGGAAGTCGTGAACCGCCACCTCCTTGTCCTCGAGCTTCTTGTAGTCCTCGAAGAACCGGCGGAGCTCCGTCAGCCTGTGGGGCGGGAGCTGCTGGATCGCCACGAAGGAACGGTACTCGGGGTCGTCCAGGTGGATGCAGATGACCTTTTCGTCGTTCTGGCCCTGGTCCACCATGGTCATCATCCCAATGGGCCGGACGCGGAGGATGCTCAGGGGTACCACCGGCTCCTGCATGAGGACCAGCACGTCCAGGGGATCGTGGTCGTCCCCCAGGCTCTGGGGAATGAAACCATAGTTGGCTGGGTACATGACCGAAGAGTAAAGCACCCGGTCCACGCGTAACAGACCGGTCTTCTTGTCCAGCTCGTACTTGACCTTGGATCCCTTGGGGATCTCGATCACCGCCTGGAACTCCTTGGGTGCCTTCTCACCGATGGGAACCTCGTGCCATGGGTGCATCATCACCGCCTCCTCGTCCCTGAACGTTCTGAAACGATAGTACCAGAAGGGACGTCCACCACTTGTTCCCTCCACACCTTGCAGGAAGCGCATGGCTCTGGTGAAATCGTTCCATGCAGGCACTTCCCCGGGAACGGGCCCTGTTCTTTGAGCTCGTGGCGGCGCGGATCGTTCCGGAGCTGGCCAGCCTGGAACCCGAGAGGATGGCCCGCTTCATCGGCATCGTCGACGGGGCCTTGATGGACCGGCCGCCGGAGCTGCGGCGGCAGTTCGGCGCGTTGCTGGGGCTGATCCGCTGGCTGCCTCTCCTCCGCTGGGGAACCTCCTTCGAACGGCTCTCCGGCCCGCAGCAGGATCGCGTGCTGCGGTGGGTGCAGGACGCTCCCGTGGCCAGGCTCCGGGCCGGGTTCTGGGGGCTCAAGACCCTGGTGTTCATGGGCTACTACGGCCAGCCGGAGGTCTGGCCTGAGTTGCCGTACCTGCCACGTCTCGACGGGAACGAGGCGCTCCATGCGTGAGCACGAGTACGACATCGTCATCGTCGGTTCGGGGGCCGGAGGCGGGACGGTGGCCAAGGAGCTGGCGCCCCTCTGCCGGGAGGGCCTGCGGATCGCGGTCCTCGAGTGGGGACCGCGCCTGCGGCCGGAGGATCTGACCGGGCGCGAGCTGGAGATGGCCGACCGGCTGTACTTCGACGGCGGCGGCACCATGACGAGGGACCGGAACCTGACCGTGGCCGCCGCCCGGGCCTACGGCGGGTCCACCGTCGTCTACACGGGCACCTCCATCTTCGTGCCGGAGCGGGTGATCGAGGACTGGAAGGTCCCCGGCCTCGACTGGGAGGACGTGCAGCGCCGCAGCGAGATCTATGCCGCCGAGAACGGCGTGCATCTTCTGGCGGAGGAGCTGATCAACGAGAACAACACCCTCTTTGTCGAAGGGTGCCGGCGGCTGGGGTGGCCGGTGCGGCAATTCCCCCTCAACATCCGGGGGTGTCGCGGCGCCGGCGTGTGCAACCTCGGATGCCCCAACGGCGCCAAGCAGGGGACCCACGTGGTGCAGCTCCCCGCAGCCGAGGCCGGCGGCGTCGAGGTGATCACCAACGCCCGGGTCGAGAGCATCGGGGACCGGGAGTGCCGGGTGACGGTCTCGGAGCCCGGCTTCGGCGAGCCCTCGCCCTGGGAGGCCGGGGAGCACCGGGTGCGGGCGAAACAGGTGGTGGTGGCCGCCGGCGGTGTCCGCACGCCGGCCCTCCTGCTGCGCTCCGGTTTCGGGCGGGAGCTGCCCGGCCTGGGCCGCTGGATCACACTCCATCCCGCCCTGATCCTGGTGGCCGAGCACGCCCGGCCCATCACCAACATCGTCGGCCACCCCAAGAGCTACTACTGCGACGCCTTCCAGGAGAGCCAGCGCTTTCTCCTGGAGACCTGCATGTACTTTCCTTTCACGACGGCCAAGAACCTGATCGGCTTCGGCGCCGAGCATTCGGAGCTGATGCGGAGCTTCGACCGACTCCAGCAGATCCTCGTACTCGTCATGGACCGGCCCCGACGGGACAACCGCATCACGGTCGATGAACACGGCGACCCGGTCATCGACTACACCTTTTCCCAGGAGGTCCTCGACAGCTTCCACGGCGCCATGCGGGCCGCGACGGCGATCTTCCTCGCCGCGGGCGCCCGCCGCGTCCATGTTCCCGCCGCCACGAGGTTCTTCGTGGAGCCGGACGATGGGGAGGCGCTGGACGAGCTGATCCCGCACCGGCTCGTCCGTCCGGGGCGCCTTTCCGTTACCAGCGCCCATCCCATGGGGGGCTGCCGGATGGGTGCCGATCCCGCGACCTCCGTGACCGACGGGTGGGGAAGGGTCCACGGCGTTCCATGGCTCTACGTGGCCGACGCCAGCCTGTTCCCGGCCTGCTCGGAGGTCAACCCCTACCTGACGGTCATGGCCCTTGCGGGACGGGTCGCCGAGGCCGTTCGAAACGATCACCGGGAGGTGGCAGCCGCATGAGAATCACGGGAGCACGGCGGGTCGTCCAGGCCCTGGTCGACGCTGGCGCCGACCTGGTCTTCGGTATTCCGGGAACCCACAACATCGAGCTCTACGACGAGCTGGAGAAGTCCCCCCTGCGCCCCGTCCTGGTGACGGACGAGCAGGCGGCGTCCTTCATGGCCGACGGCGTCTCCAGAACCTCGGACCGGACCGGCGTGCTCAACCTGGTGCCGGGCGCCGGCGTCACCAACGCCCTGTCGGGGATCGCCGAAGCGTGGATGGACTGCGTGCCCATGGTCATCCTCGCCGCCGGCATCCGCACCGACACGGGCCGCGCCTTCCAGCTCCACGCCATCGACCAGCTGGCCGTGCTGGCGCCGGTCACCAAGGCCGTGATGCGGGCCGAGACCATGGAGGACATCTATCCCACGATCCGCGAGGCCTTCGTGCTGGCGCGGGAAGGGCGGCCGGGTCCGGTGGCCGTCGAGGTGCCGGCCAACCTGCTGATGCTGACCTTCCCGGCGGAGGAGCCCTCCTTCACGGTGGCGCCGCCCCGGGACGGCACGCCGGACCCCTCCCTGGTGGAGGCCGCCGCCCGCCAGCTCGGTGCCGCCTCGCGGCCCGCCCTCTACGTGGGGCTCGGTGCGGCCGGGGCCGCCGACCTGCTGCCGGTGCTGGCCGAACGGCTTGGCGCCCCCGTCTGCACGACGATCCAGGGCAAGGGTGTCTTCCCCGAGAGCCACCCCCTCTGGCTGTGGAACGGCTTCGGCGCCTCGGCCCCGCCCTTCGTCGCCGGGATCATGGAGGGCTGCGACGTCCTTCTGGCCATCGGCTGCCGCTTCGGCGAGGTGGCCACGGGCAGCTACGGCATGACCGTTCCCGAGAACCTGATTCACGTGGACATCGACCCCGGGGTGTTCGGCCGGAACTTCCCGGCGCGGGTGGCCGTCGAGAGCGATGCCCGGGCCTTCGTTGAGGCGTTGCTCCCCCTGATCGAGAAGCGGGAGGATGATGGCGGGCTCGCCGGGAAGATCGCCGCGGGGCACGCCGGGGTCCGGCAGCGGTGGGGGAAGGAGACCAGCGGGAACCGCGTGACGCCGCACCTGTTCTTCGAGGCGCTTCAGCGGCACGCCGGCCCAGACACGGTGTACACGACGGACTCGGGCAACGGCACCTTCCTGGCGATGGAGCACCTTCGCCTGGACCGGCCGGGCCGGTTCATCGGTCCCGTGGACTTCTCGTGCATGGGCTACTCGGTCCCGGCCGCCATCGGCGCCAAGATGGCCGATCCCGAACGGGACGTGGTGGCCCTGGCCGGCGATGGTGCGCTGCTGATGACCGGCATGGAGCTTCTTTCGGCGGCCTCCTACGGTGCGGGCGCCCTGATCTGCGTCCTGCGGGACGGGCGGCTGGGGCAGATCGCCCAGTTCCAGAAGATCCCCATGAACCGGGAGACCTGCACGGTCCTGCCCGATTACCGGGTCGAGGACTTCGCGCGGACCACGGGCTGCCGCTACTTCCGCATCCTGCGCGACACCGAGCTGGACACGGTGCTCCAGGGTGCGCTGGAGGCCACGCGGGAGGGACGACCCGTCATGGTCGAGGTCGTCATCGACTACTCCCGCCCCACCTGGTTCACCAGGGGCGTCCTCAAGACCAACTTCTGGCGCCTCCCCTGGTACGACCGGCTGCGCATGCTCCTGCGCGCGCTGGGCAGGCGGCTGGGCTGAAACGGCCTGCGGCTGCCCCTCGTTGGGGAGGTGGATGCCATCGGTTGCGGGCATGGTCCGCCCTCTGCGCCGGCGGCACGGGCCGTTCGGTGCGGTCCGCTCGTGAGCCTTTGGCTCCCGGCGGTCCTTCCCTCACGTCCCTGCGTCCCGGCTCCGGAGGCCGGGCCGCCTCCGGCCCCGCCGCAGGGCCCGGTGGGTTGGGCGCGCTTCGATGGCGATGGTGCTGGTTGCTCGTGAGGCGCTGCTGCCTGGATGGCTGGGGGCGAAGGGTTCCCGATGCTGGCCAGGCGAAGGAATCTGCCGCCTCGGGGCGGGTCACGCCGAGAGCAGTAGCTTGAGGGCGATGAGGATGACGGCGGCGGCGAGAAAGACGCGGATCACCCGTTCTCCGCCCTCGACCGCCAGGTGGGTTCCCAGCACGGCGCCCGTGGTGTTGCCCGCCGCGAGGATCAGGCCGGCGATCCAGTCGATGTTGCCCGAGAGGACGAACACCAGCAGAGAGGGGATCATGTAGAAGCCGATGATGAAGACCTTGTGCATGTTGACCCGGACCAGGTCCAGGGCCAGTGTCGAGACCAGCAGGAAGATCAGCAACGGTCCCGTCCCCGCCTGGATGAGCCCCCCGTAGAAGCCGATGCCCACGGCCCCGAGATGGGCCAGGAGCTTTCCGTGGCGCGGGCAGCGTTTCCTGGCCTTTCGCGCCCCGCCGAGGACCATGGGCAGCATGAGGACCATGAAGACGGCGAAGATCCGCTTGAACCAGAGTGGATCGAAGTGCACGGCGGCGACGGCCCCGGCGATGGCGCCGGGGAGGGTGCAGAGGGCCAGGGTCAGGCTGAGCTTGAACTCGGAGAAGCCCCGCCGTTTGAACTCCGAGACGGCCATGACGTTCTGGGCCAGCAGGGCGATGCGGTTGGTGCCGTTGGCCGTGGCCGGGGACAGGCCGAGGAAGATCATCAGGGGGATGGTCAGGAAGGATCCTCCACCGGCCAGCACGTTGACGACCCCCGCGCCGAGGCCGACCAGAAGCAGCAGGGCGTACTGCCACACTTCCATGGCCGCTTACTGTACCGCAGCGCCTTCGCTCAGTCCTTCCAGGTCGTCACGAAGACGTTGGTCTCGTGGGGGGCGGAGTTGTGGCGGTTGGAGCAGAAGACGAAGGTCTTTCCGTCGGGCGCCCACATGGGGAAGCCGTCGAACCCCTCCGAGAAGGTGATCTGCTCGAGCCCCGAGCCATCCAGGTTGACCATCCACAGGTCGAACTCCCGCCCCTTGGGATCCCCGTGGTTGGAGGAGAAGATGATCTTCTCGCCGGAGGGGTGGAAGAAGGGGGCGAAGGAGGCGGCGCCCAGGTGGGTGATCTGGCGCTTCTCCGAGCCGTCGGCGTTCATGACCCAGATCTCCAGGGTCGTCGGCCGGATGAGGTTCCGTTGGAGCAGGCTCGTGTAGTCGTCGATCTCCTCTTTCGTCGAGGGGTGGTAGGCACGGTAGACGATCTTGCCGCCGTCCGGCGAGAAGAACGGCCCGCCGTCGTAGCCCAGCGTATCGGTCAGGCGGCGCACGTCCCCGCCGTCCAGGTTCATGGTGTAGATG
>CAZXNA010000073.1:0-16286 GCA_964641295.1 uncultured Thermoanaerobaculia bacterium | reverse complement strand
TCCGGCCTGAGAACACACTTCCCGGGGAGGCAATTGACCTGACACGAACCTTTGGTATTATCCCGTTCCAGGAGTCACAATGTTCAGTCAACAGCTTCCTCGGATACTCGAGGCGATCGATTCAAATGCCGAAGTCCATCCCCTCCCCCTATCGGGCGTGGAGGAACTCCTCCACAAGGCCGTCGAGGGAGAAGACCTCTCTCAACACGAGATCATCCTCCTCGTGAACAGCCTGTCGCAGCCCGAGAACGCGGAGCTCGTGCGGGAAACCGCGCGGAGCAGTCCGCGGCCCAGGGACCGGGATATCCTGCTCCTTCCTCCACTCTACTTTTCCAGCATCTGCGAGAACACCTGTGCCTACTGTGATTTCTCGCGCGGTGGCGGGATCCGCTTGACGCCCAACGCCTTTCAGCGAGAGGTGGACGCCCTGATCTCCATGGGTTACCGCAGCATCGAGCTGGTCAGCAGCCAGGACCCCGAGCTTTACATCCACAAGGAACCTTTCGATCTGGCGGACCAGCGGTACGAGCTGAACGGCGCCGCCCGGTTTTTTGAGATTCTCAGGGACTCGCTGACCGCCAACGGGGGCGGCATGATCACCAGCAATATCCCCCCGGTGGACACGGAGTCGTTCCTCAATCTGCGGGCCGCCGGGCTCGATTGCTACCTGGTCTGGCTGGAGACCTTCGACCCGGTCCAGTACCGCCGCCTCCACTCCGCCGCCGGCCCCAAGGGGAACCAGGCATACCGCCTGGACTCCTTCGAGCGAGCCCGCGATGCCGGCATCCAGCACGTGGCAGGCGCCTTCCTCAAGGGCCTGGCCCCGTGGCACCGGGAGGAGGTGGTCCTCTACCTCTTCGATCGTTACCTCAAGCAGCGCTTCGGCAGGGGCTTTTCCATCATCGGCACACCGAGGGTCAAGGGGCGTTTCCTCCGCTCGGGCGCCATCCGCCAGTACACCATGAGCGACGAGGAGTACGAGCTCAACATCGCCCTGGACCGCCTCCTCTTCGACGGGATCCTCTGGCTCCAGACCCGGGAATCCTTCGAGATGAACCGGCACCTCATCAACACCTTCGGCGGCGGCGTCATCCTGACCTTGACCTCGTCCACAGCCCCCGGCGGCTACGCCGAGCCGGCCGAGGCGTCATCCCAGTTTCCTGTTTTCAAGCAGGACCTCACGAACGCCGTCCAAACTCTCGAGTCGGACGGCTTCGACGTCCGTTTCGACTGGGACGCCAGCGACCTGGAGGCCTGCCAGAGACCATCGAGCTGATTGGGTATTCGCTCACCGGAACGTCGTCGTCCCCAGCGCCACCGCCGCCAGCTCCTTGACCTCTGCCACGACCCCTGGACGGAGCAGGAACACCGTCCCAGCAAAGACAAGGGTCGACGTCGTGATGAACACGACGGCCGCCGCGGCAGGCCCCAACATCCCCCCGAGACCGGAGGTCCTCAGTCCCAGGGCCGTGGCGGAGAACGCGGCCAGGCCCGCCGCCGGGAGCATGACCGCACGGGCCAGCTGCCGCGGCGCCAGTCCCAGGATCCGGCTGACGAGATACAGGTTGACCAGGGCGAACAGGCCGGCCGACGCCGACTCCACCGCGCAGACCGCCACGAGGCTCAGGTGGGAGGCCCAGTACAGCCCGGCGATGGTCACAGCAGCCCGCACGGCCGTGAAGCGAAGGAGCAACCCTGTCCTCTCGGTGGCGATGAAGACCGGCGCCATGGACACCAGGGGAAAGAGAAGAACGAAGGGCGCCAGCACCCGGATCGGCGTCACCACGGGAAGCCAGCGCGACCCGATGAGCACCGGCACCAGGACATCCGCGAAGAAGAAAAGGATTCCCGAGGCCAGCGCCGTGATCAGGATGAGGAGGCCCATCAGCCGCACGACCCAGCGGCCGAGGACCTCCCGGTTCCCCTGCTCCCGGCAGAAGGCGGGCAGGGCCACCCGGTCGGAGATCCCGAGGAGACTCTGCAGCGGTGTGTGGACGAAACGGGACGTCACGTCGTAGAGCCCCAGGGTGGCCACGCCGAGGAAACGGCCCACGAACAACCGGTTGGCCGAGTCGATCACGAAGGCCAGGTTTCCCGAGGACCAGATCCTCACGCCCGTACCGATCAGGGCTCTGGAGGCCTCGCGATCCAGACGGAGCGAGGGGCGCCAGGCGGGCGGGAGCCACCAGGCCACGGCGGCCGCCGTTGCACCGCCGAGGGATCCGGCGACCAGGGACCAGACCCCGAGACCATGGGCGGCGAGGACAACCGCCACCACCGCCGTCACGACGCTCTCGCCCACGGTAATCAATGCGAGCTTGCGGAAACGCAAGGCCCGTATCGCCAGGGCGGACGGCACCGCCGCCGCCGCCTGGGGAACCAGGCGCAGCGCCATGACGACCAGAACGGTCCCGGCGCGCGGATCCTCGAACCAGAGCGACGCCAGGGGCGAGGTCAGGACGATCAGAAGAAGCACGGTGACGGTAATGCCCGTGTTGAGGATGAAGGCCGAGTCGGCAGCGATCTTGAGGTCCCCGCGGTACTGGAGGAGCGCCGTCTGGATGCCCAGGGACTTGGCCCGGTTGGCAAAGCTCAGCAACAGCATGGCCACCGCCACGAGGCCAAAGTCTTCCGGAACGAGAAGACGGGCCAGCAGGATCAACGCCCCGGTCTGGACCACCCGTTGGGCGCCCACGCCGAGGGCCACCCAGCCTGCGCCTCGAACGGCGGCCGTCGCCGTGTCCGTCACACCGGACGGCAGGTCCCTTTCCGGATCCATCCCGCTCACAGGTAGCCCAAAGCCGCCAGGCGCCGTCTGACGTCCTCGTCGCCGTCGGCGATCCGCTCCCCCCGGGCGCCCTCGTAGGAGGCGGCCGCACGCCGAACCAGCTCCTCGTGTTCACGGAGCAGTTGCCTCAGGGAATCCGCCACATCCCGCCGCTGCGCGATCAGGTCCTGCCGTTCCCCGGGATCATGCGCCAGGTCGTAGAGCTCCTCCCGCGGGCCCTCGTCGTCGGAGATCAGCTTCCACGCCGGGGTCCGGCAGGCCATGACGCGAAAACGGTCCTGGATCCCCATACGGCTTCTCCGGCCGCCCGAGTGCATGGCCTCGGCGAAGACCGGAGCCTCCCCGGCCTCACCGCCCCCCGCCACAGCGGGCAAGAGGCTCCGCCCCTGGAAGGTCCCGGGGATGGGAACCTCGACCAGGTCCAACACCGTCGGCGCCAGGTCGAGCAACGCCACCTGTTCCTCGATCTCCGTTCCCGCCGCCAAGCCCGGCCCCCGGATCACCAGGGGAACCCGGAGCTGCTCGTCGAAGACGTCGGGCCCGTGGGCCCAGCCCCCGTGCTCCCAAAACTGCTCACCGTGGTCCGCCGTGAAGACCACCACCGTCCGATCGGCGAGACCCTCCCGATGGAGCCCGTCCAGAAACTCTCCGACGATCGTGTCCATCAGCTCCACGCGACGGTCGTACAGCCGCCGGAGCTCCCTTGCGGCCCGGCGTCTGTCACCGGCCAGCATGGCGGCCATGGCGCCGAGGTAGCGCACCCGGTCCCCCCAGCTCCTCTGTCCCGGAAGGGGGGTGTAGGGGAAGTGGACGTCCATGAAGTGAAGCCACAGGAAAAAGGGCCGATCCTGCTCCCGCGCCCAGGCCAGCCCCTGCTCCGCGATGACCGCGCCGCTGAGGTACTGGCCCCCCTCCGCCTGGAACGCCGCCTGGTAGAGCATGAGCGCTCCAAGATCGCGGCGGCCCAGGGCATCGTGCATCCTTCGCCTCAATGCCCTCAGGCGACCAGAACGACCATGGGAACCGTGCCGCGGATGGATATCCCAGAAGTCCACGAACAGATCGAAGCCGCGGTCATAGCCCGTCTCCCGTGTCAGGAAGGGGTTGGAGGGGTTGAAGGCCGCCGTTCGATAGCCGGACCCCTGGAGGGCCTCCCCAAGGGTGACCGCGGAGGTGGGCAGCCCCTCCCGCTCTCCCGCCACCAGGGGATAGAGGGAACAGAGGATCGAGGGAAACGAGGCCTGCGTCCGGGGACCGTTGGCGATGGCCTGGGAAAAGACGAGGCCGGACCGGGAGAACTCGTCAAGGCGCGGCGTCCGGGCGCCCGACGCTCCGGCATACCCGAGGGCATCCGCCCGCAGGGAATCCACCGTGATGAGGATGGCATTGACGCCCCTCACAAACACCACCCGGAGGCAAGAAACACCGACCTCTCCTCCACCACTGCCACGAGTTCCATCAGTACCATAACTCGGCACCCGGTGAAACGCGATGCCTGGCCCCGATTCAATCGAGGATCAGGTACTCCTCGAGTCCGAACCAGCGGACGATGCGGGCGACGTCCTCGACCTCCCGGGGGGTCAGGGAACGTTTCCATGCGGTGGTGGGATCATAGCCCTTCTCCCAACTCTGTTTTCCCCTCTGGAAGGAGAGCTTATGGAGCTGGCGTTGGACCGCGGGCGTCATCTCCATGCCGATGCGTCTCGCGATGCGCCGGAAGCTGCCCTCCGGATCCCTGGCCAGCTCTTCGAAACGGATGAACACCACCTTCTTCAGAAGACCGCGCCGCAGAGGAATGGCGTTCTGGAAGCCCCACATGATGGCGTACGATTCCACAGGGGTGATGGGATGATCGAAGAGCTCCTCGAGGTTTTCGAAGGAGCCGTCCTTGGCCCGGATCCGCTCCATCACGTGCTGCACGTAACGGATCCCCACGTCCCAGCCCTGTTCCTTCATGGATCCCGCCACGCTCAGGGGGTTCCGGATGATGTAGACGGGGTGGAACTCGAAGCGTTCGAGCATCCACTCCATCATGAGGTTCGCACGAATGAGCTTGACGACGGCTCGTTCGGCGGAGGGGTTGGCCCGCAGGGTCCAGGCGTTGACGACCTCGCCCGCCACGACCTTTTTCAGCAGCGGCTCCCACGGCGTTTCGTCGCCCGGCAAGAGATAGTTGGGGAAGGGAAAGCCTTTGGCCTCCGGAACCTCCACGGGATGAAGCGGCTCGAAAACAAGCTTGAAGCCGCCCGCGGCGATGACCTCGGCGAGCCAGGTCGTCCCACTGCGCCCTGTTCCAAAGATGACGACGTTCCCCCGGCCAGGGGCCGGTTTCCTTCGAGACCAGGGCCGAAAGAGTTTTCCGAACTCCACGATGATCGCTCCCCTCGTGCCGGGCTCCGCAAATGAAACACCCCCGGGCCGGTGCCACACAGGACCGGAGGAGGCCGAAGCCGTTGAACGGGCTGCATGGTACCATCCACATCACCGCTGATCTGGGAGTTGGCATGGGCACCAACAGGGTCGACATCTTCATCACCGGGTACTACGGCTTCCGGAACGCCGGGGACGAGGCCATTCTCTCGGCCCTGGTGCGGGATCTGAAGAAGCTGGCCACAGGCGTCAACATCACCGTAGCGTCCGGAGACCCCGCCGAGACCGAGAGCTCCCATGGAATCACCGCCGTCCCGTGGCAGGACATCTCCGCCCTCGAGGCCGGGATCCGCAGGGCGGACGCCGTTCTTATCGGCGGAGGCGGTCTCTTCCACGACTACTGGCCCTTCGAGCCCCGGGACATGCTCTCCCGGTTCCACGGCGGCCTTTCCTACCTCGGCTCCATCGCGTGGCTGGCATCCCTCCATCAACGACCCCTTCTCATCCGCTCGGTGGGGGTCGGTCCGTTGACGACCCGGCTGGGGCAGGACCACACCAGGGCCATCTTCGAGCAAGCCTGGGGAGTCAGCGTCCGCGACCGGGAGTCCCTCGAGCTCCTGGCCGCCATCGGGGTCGACACGTCCCGATGCAACCTCGGCGCCGACCCGGCCTACCTCCTCGAGCCGGTTCCCCGGGAGCATCAACGAAGAATCCTGACCACCCAGGGGATCGACCCCTCCCGCCCACGGCTTGGGGTCGCCCTCCGGAGCTGGGAGTTCGCCGGCCCCCAGGAGCTCTGGCTGGGCGAGCTCGTGCCGGCACTCACCGGCTGGGCCCGGGCCCACGACGGCGAGATACTCCTCGTCCCCTTCCAGCGCCTCCCCGGGGAGTCCCCCGACGACCTCGCCGTCGCGGAGGCCCTCGTCGGCCTTCTTGGCCCAGAGGTCCCCACGGCCACCCTCAGGGCCAACCTCCGTCCGGAGGAGCTGATGGCCGTGCTGGGAAGTTGCCAGACGGTCGTCGCCATGCGCCTTCACGCGGTCATTCTCGCCGCCCTGGCCGGAGTCCCGGCCGTCGGCATCGGGTACGATCCCAAGGTGGAGCGGACCATGGCCCGGCTGGGGGTTCCGGAGCTCTGCCTCCCCCTCCACGAGCTCAGCGGTACGGCCCTGTCCCGGCTCCTTGAGCGGGTCGAGACCGAACGCCGGCACGTTCTCACGGCCATGAAGAAGGGCGTCGCCGAACAGCGCCGTGCCTGCAACCGTGACGGTGAAACCCTCGCCCTCGCCCTCTCGGGTGAGCTGGCACCTCCTCCGGCCCCATCGGCGGAGACCCTCGATCTCCAGCGGCAAGCCATCGTCGGTCTGGCGCTCCGTGCCGACACGACCTATGGCAACAACGTGTCCCTGGTGACGGAACGCGCAAACCTCGTGACCGAGCGGGACCGCCTGGCGGGTCAGAGGGATCTGCTGATGGCCGAGCGGGACGGACTCCGGAGGCAGCTGGTGGAGCGGGAGACCGAGGTGGCGCGGCTCCGCAACACCCTCGAGGAACTTCGCCATGTGCAGGGAGACCTGGCCGAGGCCCAGGCCACCGTCGAGGAGCTCAGGACCCGCGTCACGGCTCTGGAGCAGGAGAACGCGCGGCTCACCTGGAAGGCCCGCGGCGTCCTCGGGCGAGCCATGGATCGTCTCTTCCGGCCAAGGGCCGAGGGCCATTTCCGGTACTGGAGCCGCTCCGTCTACTACGCCGTGGCGGGCCTCCTCCTCAAGATCGGAGGCAAGGGACGTAGATCAGGCCGTGGCGCCGGGGCTCCAGATCCGCTGTACGCCGCCCGCTTCGAGAGGTATCTGGAGGCCCGGAGGGCCCTCTGCGGAACGCCCGCCGACCGGATGATCTGTCCCTCGGAACCGGGACTGGTTTCCATCGTCCTGCCAGTGTTCAACGGCGGGGATCTCCTGGAAGAAGCGCTGGACAGCATCCTGGCGCAGACCTACGCCAATTTTGAGCTGATCGCCATCGACGACGGCTCAACCGACGGGAGCGCGGAAATCCTGGACCGGTACGCGCTCAAGGACCCCCGGATCCGGGTCGTCCACCAGGAAAACCAGAAGCTGCCCCGCTCGCTCTCCAACGGATTCCGCCTGGCCCGTGGCCAGTACCTGACCTGGACCAGTCACGACAACCGCTTCAAGCCGCATTTCCTCGAGAGGATGGTGGACTGTCTCCAACGCCATCCGGACTGGGACATGGCCTACGCCAACATGGACATCATCGGTGACGACGGGCTCCCGCTGATGGGCTCCGGCTGGTACTTCGGATACCAGGAACCGAGGGGAAGCCAGCACATCCATCTTCCGGCCATCCGGGGAGAGCTCAACACCTGGCCCAACAACTACGTCGGGGCAGCCTTCCTGTACCGCGATCGGGTCGCCGCGCTCCTCGGGGACTACGGAGCCGACCGTTTCACCGTCGAGGATTACGACTACTGGATGCAGGTCAACGAGCTCCTCGAGCTCCACCACGCCGACTTCGACGAGACCCTGTACGAGTACCGCTTTCACGACCAGTCCCTGACGATCCAGGAGGATGACAGCCGGATGCTCGCCCTCCGCGACCGGGTCATGGTCTTCGACGATTTCCGGCGCGATTTTGCCCTCTCATCGATGGTGTGGATCCTCGACGGTTTCCCCGATGGCGGTCTCGGCAAGGAGCTCGCGACGGACCTTCGCCACCGTATGAAGGAGGCCGGACACCTGGAGATGGCCCTGGAGGAAATCAACCCCGACGAGCTGCCGGGCCTCTGGTTTCCAACGGCTTACCTGCAGTGGACAGACGCCCCCGGAGACGCTCGTCCACCGAGTGGGCGCCTCCCCCGCCATGCCCTCCGCATCCTGCTGACGGACTCGGCCGACTCCCTTCCCGAGGAGGTATCGGAGGAGTGGGACCTCTGCGTCACGGCGGCTCCTTCTCCCGCCGTCGTCCGGACGACGGGGGTGTACCAAGGCTGGTACGGCCTCGGGGACGCCGCTGCGCTGTTCGCCGCAGCCGACATCCGCACGCGGGTACAACAGTTCCGCGCCCTGGAGGAGGAGATCCGGCGCACCGGCGACGGCGAACGGCTGGACGCAACAGTCGTCATCTCCACCTACCGCCGGCGGGAGGCCCTGGAGCAGCTCCTTCGCTCCCTGGCGCACCAGACGGTGCCCCTCGATCGTTTCGAGGTGCTGGTGGTCAACAACGACCCGGCCGATGACATCGGCCCGGTGGTAACCAGGCTCAGGGATGAGCTTTTCGCCGGTCACCCAGATCACCTGCGCTTGATGGTCTGCCCTCTCAAAGGGCTCTCCCATGCGCGCAACGCCGGCATCGGCGCCGCCCGGGGCGAGGTCGTCGCGTTCATCGACGACGACGCCGTGGCCGCACGCGACTGGCTGGAGCGGCTGCTCGGCGCCTACCAATCCGACCCCGAGCTCGGCGTCGTCGGCGGCCGCATCCTCCTGGCCTTGCCCGATCCGGCGCCGGAATGGCTGACGGAAGAGGCGTGGCCCCTCTGGGGGTATCTCAACCCCGAGCCCAAGGAGCTGTACCGGGTCGACAGCTGGGCCGACTTCCCTTGGGGCGGCAACTGGAGCGCCAGGAGGAAGCTCCTGCTGGAGATTGGCGGATTCCGCTATGGCTACGGCCGGAAGGGCAACGACTTCGGCGGGGGCGAGGAGATCGTCGCGGCCTCCCTCGCCCGGAAGCTCGGGGCCGGAATCGCCGTGGAGCCCAGGGCCACCATCGAGCATCGCCCCGACCGGTCCCGCTTCACTCCCGAGTACGTCCGGAGGACCATCCGCGCCGGAACCCTTGTCAGCTACTACCTTCAACGCGATCTTTACATTCCAAAGTGGCAGAGGCCCCTCGACGTCCTGGAGCAGATCGGACGGCGCATGTTCCGCATCGTCACCGGGCGCGGCGCCAGCCCATTCCGCCGGATGGAACAGAAGGCCCGCCTCAGCGCCGATATCGCCCTGTTTCGGCTCATGGCGGCCGACGCCCGCTATCACGCACGCTTCCCTTCCTGAGGACGTGTTACCGGGGCGGGAGGGAGAACGCGTCCCTCACTCTTCCCGCAGAGCCTCGATGGGGTCCAGGGCGGCGGCCCGGCGGGCGGGGACCCAGCCGCTGAGGATCCCCACGGCCAGGCTCATGACAACGGCGGCGACGATGGCGAAGGCGGGCGTCGCCACCGGGAGCCCCGGTACGAGAAGGCGGGCCAGGCCCGCCAGGCCCAGGCCGGTCGCCAGCCCCCCGGCCCCGCCGGCCACTGCCAGGAGCACGGCCTCCACGAGGAAGATCCGCTCGATCGTCTTCCGGCGCACACCGATGGCACGCAGGATGCCGATCTCCGAGGTTCGTTCGTGCACGGAGATCCACATGATGGTCAGGATCCCCATGGCCCCGACCAGCAGTGAGATCCCCGCGATGCCGGAGACGGCGATGGTGATGACGCCGATGACCCGGCCGAAGGTCGCCAGCATCTCGTCCTGCGTCGTGATGGTGAAATCCTCCTCGCCGCGGTGGCGCTGGATCAGGAGCTGACGAACCCGCTCCTTGACCGGCTGGATGGCCGCGGAGCTCGCGGCCAGGACGTCGATCTCGTTGAGCTCGTCCAGGTTGAACAGCGCCATGGCCGTGCCCACGGGGATGTAGGCCGCGTCGTCCAGGTCGAAGCCCAGGAGCTGGCCCTTGGGCGCCATGATGCCGATGACCCGGAGCGACCACCCCCCGATACGGACGCGGCGTCCCAGGGGCGAGGCCTCACCGAAGAGCTCCCGCCCCAGCTTGGGTCCGAGGACGGCGAAGGAGCCCCTGCGGTGGGGGTCCATGGGCGGCAGAAAACCACCCTGGGCCACGGTGAATCGCCAGGCAGCCGTGGCCTCGTGATTGACGCCGTAGATGAAGACGCTCCGCCCGCGGCCGTTGCCCTCCACGCGCGCCTGGCCCATGGCCAGTGGTACCACCCGGACGACGCCGGGGAGGTGCCGGATGGCCTCGGCGTCGTCGACGGTCAGCTTGTGGGTGGTACCGCCGAAGACGCCGGGCATGCCGAAGGTCTTGACCTTGCCGGGGTTGATTCCCATCAGGTTGGTGCCGAACTGCGTGAACTGGGAAACCACGTACTCACGGGTGCCCTCACCCAGGGAGGTCAGCAGGATGACGGCGGCGACGCCGATGCCCACCCCCAGGGCCGAGAGGAAGGAGCGCAGACGCTGGCCCCGGAGGGCGCCGGCAACGAAGCGGAGGAGATCGGCGAAGGTCATCTCATCGTCCCGTCAGGGCCGACACGGGATCGAGCCGCGTTGCCCGCCGCGCCGGCACGACCCCGAAGACCGTCCCCACCAGCACGGCCGTTCCCATGGCCGCCGCCAGCGACCAGGCCGGGGGCGAGGCGGGGAAACCCGGGTAGAACCGGACGAAGACCCGGACGGCCGCCGCACCGAGGGCCAGGCCCGCCAGCCCACCGGCCGTCGACAGGATGGTCGCCTCGGTCAGGAAGGCCGTCAAAACCTGGCCGTCGGTGGCGCCGATGGCCTTGAGCAGCCCGATCTCCCGCCGGCGCTCGGTGACCGAGACCAGCATGACGTTCATGATGCCGACTCCGGCCACGGTCAAGGAGACGGAGGCGATGGCCACCAGGGCCATGGTCAGGGCGCCGAGGATCGAGGAAAAGGCCGACAGGACGGCGTCCTGGGTGATGATCGTAACGTCGTCGGCCCGGTGCCGCTCCCGTAACAGGGCCTTGACCTCCTTCTTGGCCGAGTCAAGCTCCGAGGCGGTCCGGACCTCGCCCAGGATCCGGAAGAGGGAGCTACGGTTGAAGATCCGCATGGCCGTGCCGACGGGAATGAAGACCAGGTCGTCGAAGTCGAAGCCCAGGGAGCGTCCCTTGGGTGCCATGATGCCGATGACACGGAAACGGTAAGGACCGACGCGGACGATCTTGCCCAGGGGGCTGGTGCCGCGAAAGAGCTCGGAGGCGACCTTGGGACCCAGGACGATTCCGCTGCCCCCCTGGTGTGCCGAGCCCGGGGGCAGGAACCGTCCCGCCGCCACCCTGACCCGCCGAACGAACTGGTAGGCGGCCGTCGTCCCCAGGATAGGCACGGAGCGGCCCCGCTCCTTGTACTGCACCACCTCCGTTCCAACGGCCACGGGGGCCGTCCGGACGATGGTCGGCACCCGTGCGGCGACCGCCTCGGCATCGGTGATGGTCAGGTCGTGGACGACGCCGCCGAAGGGCAGAGCGCCGGTGGTCTCCACGCGGCCCGGGATGATGATCAGCAGGTTGGAGCCCAGGGAGGTGAACTCCTGGACCACGTAACGCCGCGCCCCCTCGCCCAGGGCCGTCAGGGCGACGACGGCGGCGATCCCCACGGCGACCCCGGCCACGGAGAGCCCCGTTCGCAGCCGGTGCCCCGACAGGGCACCCCACCCGAAGCGAAGCACGTCCAGCGGATTCACAACGCCTCCGGGACCAGTTCCCCGTCGGACATGCGGACGATCCTCCGGGCCCGCGCCGCCACCTCGGGGTCGTGTGTGACGACGACCAGGGTTTTCCCCTCCCGGTTCATGGACTCCAGCAGATCCATCACCTCCTCGGCCGAGGTCCGGTCCAGGTTGCCCGTGGGCTCGTCGGCCAGAAGGAGGCTCGGCTCCATGACCACCGCCCTGGCGATGGCGACCCGCTGCCGCTGGCCGCCCGAGAGCTGGTCGGGACGGTGCTCCATCCGGTCCTCCAGGCCGACGGCACGGAGGGCCTCCATGGCGCGGCGGCGGCGTTCACGGCGCCCGACGCCGGCGAAGAGCATGGGAAGCTCGACGTTGCCCAGGGCCGTCAGCCGCGGCAGCAGGTGAAAGAACTGGAAGACGAAGCCGATCTCCTCCTGCCGGAGGCGCGAGCGCTCCTCCTCCGAGAGCTTCGCGACCTCCCGGCCGTCGAACAGGTAACTCCCCAACGTGGGACGGTCCAGGCATCCCAGGATATGCATCAGCGTGGACTTGCCCGACCCCGACGGGCCGATGATGGCCAGGTGCTCGCCGTCGGCGATTTCAAGACTGACACCCTTGAGGGCGTGCACCTCGCTGTCGCCCACGTGGTAGACGCGGCCGATGCTTTCCAGGCGGATCATGGTTTGGGAACGGCCCGAACGCCGGCCTTGACGGCGGTCGAATCCCGCAGCGTCACCACGAGCTCCCCCCCCTCGAGCCCCCGGACCACCTCCGTCATCTCCCAGTTGGCCAGGCCCGTGGTGATCTTGCGCTCCTCGAGCCGGCCGTCCCGGAGCACGAGAACGGAGTCACCCTCGCCGATGGCCGCCGTCGGAACCCTCAGGGCGTTGTCCTTCCGCCGGAGAATGATCTCCACGTCGGCCGAGGTGCCGGGCAACAGGCCCTCGCCCGAGCCCGGATCGTCCAGCTCGCACTCCACCTCGACCGTGCGGTTCTGCTCGAGCACGTCCTCCACGTAGGGGGCCACCCGGACCACACGCCCGGGAAAACTCTCCCCGGGCCGGGAGTCCACACCGATGCGCACGGGCTGCCCCGTGCGAACCCGCTCCGAGTCCACCTCGTCGATGGGAGCGCTGATGTAGATGGAGGTCGGGTCGAGAAGGTCGATCACCGGCGGGATGGGAACGCCCGGCGGTGAGGGGGTGATCCACTCCCCGACCTCGGTGCTGACCTGGGCCAGCACGCCACCGAAGGGTGCCCGGAGCTCCGCCAGCTCCACCTGAACCTGCGCCGAGTGAACCGAGGCCAGGGCCTGCTCCACTGCAGCCCTGGCGGCGGCACACCCCGCAGCCGTTCGCTCCCGGTCGGTCCTGACGGAGTCCAGCTGCTGGTCGCTGGCGATGCCGGCGCGGGCCAGCCCCTCAGTGCGAACCAGCTCCTTGGCCGCCAGCTCCGCCGCAAGGCACGCTTCGTCCGCACGGCGGCGGGCGGCGACAACCTCCCGCCTGGCCACCTCCAGCTGCGCTCGCTGGGCCCGGTCGTCCAGACGCAGCAGCAACTCACCGGCCGTGACCTGCTCCCCTTCCCGGTGGGGTAGCTCCACCACCTGGCCGCCGACCTGGGGCGAAAGCTTGGCACGCCGGCGGACCCTGACCGTTCCGGCCCTCGTGTTGGTCACCGTCTCCTCCACGGGACCGCGATCGACCCGGGCGACCTGGACCTCGAGGGGTTTCGGCGCAAAGACCGTCAGACGGAGCGCCACCACCACCGCCACGAGAACGACAACGACGGCGAACCAGCGAAGACTGCGTTTCATGATGGCATTGTACGGGAGTCCGAGGGGAGGGTTCTTCCATCTCCGGCGCCCGGCTCCGCCGTGGACGGGAAGTCCGATCCACGGTAGAGTTGGGCGCCCTTGACGGGGCGTGCCAATCCACCCGGAGGTTTCCATGTCTGAGACGAGCACGTGGCGCTTCCCCGCCGCGTTCTGGATCGCCAATTCCATTGAACTCTTCGAGCGGGCCGCGTACTACGGCACCTTCATCACCCTGGCTGTCTTCTTGACCCGGGTCGTCGGTTTCACCGATGTGGAGGCCGGTTGGATCGGCGCCCTGTTCTCGTCCATGATCTACTTTCTGCCGTTCTTCACGGGTGCCATCGCCGACCGGATGGGATTCCGGGGGGCCCTGGCCCTGGCCTTCGCCCTGCTCTCCATCGGCTACACCACCCTGGGACTGTACCCGATCAAGCTGCCGGTGCTCCTGTCCCTGGCCCTCATCGTCGTCGGCGGATCCTTCGTCAAGCCCATCATCACCGGCACGGTTGCCAAGACCTCCGACGCCACCAACCGGGCACGGGCCTACTCCCTCTTCTACATGATGGTCAACATCGGCTCCTTCAGCGGCAAGACCATCGCCAAGCCGGTGCGGGTTCAGCTCGGTCTGGACCACGTTCCCCTCTACTCGGCCGGTGCGGCGTTCATCGCCCTGCTGGTGGTCCTTGTCGCCTACTGGCCGAAGGAGGACCCCGACGCCCGCCCGCGGGACATCGGGGAAACGCTCCGCGGCATGTTGACGGCCCTCTCCAACTTGCGCTTCCTCGCCCTGATACTCATCACGGCGGGCTTCTGGGCCATCCAGGGACAGCTCTACGCCTCCATGCCCAAGTACGTGCTTCGCCTGGTCGGCGAGCACGCCAGCCCGGAGTGGTACGCCAACATCAACCCCTTCGTCGTCGTCCTCCTGGTGGTGCCCATCACGCAGCTGGTCCGGAAGATGCCGGCCGTCAAGTCCATCGGCATCGCCCTTCTCCTCGTGGCCTTTTCGCCCCTGACCATGTCCCTGGCCCATCTGATCCCCGGAAGGACCGCCATCTTCGGCTACTCCCTCCACCCCATCACCGTCATGATGATCCTGGGAATCGCCATCCAGGGCCTCGCCGAGTGCTTCCTCTCGCCGCGCTACCTGGAGTTCGCCTCAAAGCAGGCGCCGAAGGGGCAAGAGGGACTCTACCTGGGGTATGCCCAGACCAACACCTTCTTCGCGTGGTTCTTCGGCTTCATCCTGTCCGGCTACCTGCTGGAGGCATTCTGTCCCGATCCGACGACCTTGCCACCGGCCGTCCAAGCCCAGTACCACGCCGCCGTGGCCGGCCACGGTCCCATGCCCGCAGCCTACGCTCACGCCCACTACCTGTGGTACGTCTTCGCCGGAATCGGGCTGGTGGCCTTCGTCTCGCTCCTCGTCTTCCACCAGGTGACCACGCGCCTGGATGCCCGCCGCGAGGCCTGACCGGCCGTCCAGGCGCCGCAACGGCCGAGAACCTTTTCTCGCACCTCCCGTTATTCCCGGTGAAAAGGAAAAAGGAGGTGCCCAATGTTCCGGAAGCTGACCACCCTCGCCGCCACGGCGATACTCCTGGCCGCCGGTGTGACCCTGGCCGCCGACACGGAGGAGCCCACACGCTGGCTCAACGTCAAGGTCAATGCAACCGAAGACCACGCCGATGTTTCCGTCCGGGTGCCCATGTCTCTGGTGATGACGGTGCTCGACGCCGTCAAGACCGACGAGTTCCAGGGGGGCAAGATCCGCATCGACACCCACAATGCCGAGATCGACTGGCCCAAGCTCCTGGAAGCCGTCAAGAACGCGCCCGACGGCAAGTTCGTCACCATCACATCGGATGACGCCGACGTCCAGGTCGAGAAGCTGGGCGGAATGCTCCGCATCGACATTCAGGAAAAGACGGGCGACAAGGAGAAGATCAAGGTGATGGTCCCCGCCGCCCTCCTCAACGCCATCTCCATCGACGATCAAGACCGCCTGGACATCAAGAATCTACTGGCCCACCTGGACTCCAGCATGGAGGGCGACCTGGTACGCGTAGAAGCCCCCGACGCCTCGGTGCGAATCTGGATCGATTGATGCCCCGCTCCTCGACCATCCTGACCGTCGCGGTGGCGGCAGCCCTGGGGCTGGCCGCCGCCGCCTTCTTCACCCAGTGGGTGGTCGTCGACGTCCATCCCGGCGGCCACCATGCCTTCAGGTTGCCGCTCCCTCTCCCCATGATCCGGGCCGCCGTTGCCCTGGTTCCCGAGAGGGCCTATGAAAACGCACGGGTACCCGAGGAGCTCGCCGCCCACCGCCGGGCCATTACCGAAGCCGTGGCGATTCTCCGGGATTGCCCCGACACGACTTTCGTCGCGTTCCATTGTGATGACGCCTCGGTCTCCGTTTCCAAGAACGGACGGTCGCTCCGTGTCGACATCGACTCCCACCATGACAAGGTGACCGTACGTTGCAGGATTCCACTCGACGGCCTCGGCAGGGTCCTGGACGACTGGGATTGGGAGACCCTCGACCCCGGCGTGCTCCTGGGGATCCTCGCGGAGGCCCCTCGTGGTCCCCTGGTGGACGTCGTGGCGCCGGATACCCTCATCAGCGTCTCCATCTGGTGAGCCGCCCGGCCTGCGCCTGATGGTCAGCGCTGGGCGCCGTCCCCCGGCGCCACCCAGCGGATGACACGTCCCTTCCCCGTCTCCTTGGCCCGGTAGAGGGCCTGGTCGGCCAGACGGACGACACACCTCCTGACATGCCCAGCTTCAGGATGAGACATCGGGCGGCGGCTCGGT
>CAZXNA010000072.1:0-16402 GCA_964641295.1 uncultured Thermoanaerobaculia bacterium | reverse complement strand
GCGGGCGCCGCACCGAACTGGCCCACGCGGGCACGCGCGGCGGCCAGGAGGGGGACACGACACCGGTCCCGTACCGAGGCACGGACCGTCGCCGCGGGGAGTCCGTGAAGCCGGAGGGAATGGGCGTCGCCTTCGATGGCCATACGCTCTCCACGTGGGACCCCACGGCCCGGCACCTGGACCGTGTGAAGGTCTCTCCCCGTCAGAAGCATCTGATGGAGGCGCTGGCGGGAACCAGGCCCCTGGAACGGCTCGTGTCCCATTTCCGGATCGTACTCGTCACGACTCCGGAGAGCGAGCCGTGGGAGTTGCGCCTGGAGCCCGTGGAACGGCGCATGAAGGAGAAGATCGAGAAGATCGAGCTCCGGGTGGACCGGAAGCTCGACTTGCCCGTGACGATCACCTCCGTGGAGGCCGATGGGGACAGCACCACCTATCGCTTCTCGCACCTCGAGGTCAATCCGCCCGTCGATCCGTCGGTCTTCGTCCTGGAGCCCAAAGGGCAGGTCACCGTCGAGACCTATGACGCCTCCGAGGGCTCGTCCCCCTCCGGCCACTGATGCTGCCCTGGAGGGTCACGGCCCGCGATCCGGTCACTGGGGCCAGGACGGGAGAGCTGGAAACCCCCCACGGGATCGTTCGGACACCGGCGTTCATGCCCGTCGGTACGGCGGGCTCCGTCAAGGGCATGGCCGCATGGGAGCTGGAGCGCCTGGCTCCCGAGATGATCCTGGCCAACACCTACCATCTGATGCTGCGTCCGGGACCGGAGCGCCTCAAGCGGCTGGGGGGGCTCCACCGCCTGATGGCCTGGGAAGGCCCGATCCTGACGGACTCCGGCGGGTACCAGGTGTTCTCACTGGCGGGCCGGCGGAAGTTGGACGAGGACGGCGTGACCTTCCAGTCCCACCTGGACGGCTCCCGTCACCGGCTGAGCCCGGAGTCCGCCGTGGAGCTCCAGGCGGGGTTCGGCGTCGACGTGGCCATGGTCCTGGACGAGTGCCTCCCCTGGCCCGTGGACCGGGAGACGGCCCGGGCCTCCATGGAGCGCTCCATCCGGTGGGCGGTTCGCGGACTCGAGCGGGCCGAGGCGCTTCGCGCGGGGGGGACGTGGCGCGGAGGACTCTTCGCCATCCAGCAGGGCTCCGTGGACCGTGGGCTTCGCGCACGGTGCAGCGAGCAGCTTCGGAAGCACCCGTTCGACGGCTTCGCCATCGGCGGCCTGGCCGTCGGTGAGCCCACGGAGGTGCTCCACGAGGCCATCGCCTACTCCGCTCCCCTCCTGCCGGAGGAGCGGCCACGGTACCTGATGGGGGTTGGCTATCCCGAGGACCTGTTGCACGCCGTCGCCAGCGGTGTCGATCTCTTCGACTGCGTGCTCCCGACCCGGTCGGCCCGGACGGGAAAGGTCTTCACCTCACGGGGCGAACTGGTCATCAAGAACGCCCGTTTTGCCGACGATGACCGCCCCCTGGACCCCGACTGTACGTGTCCGACCTGCGCCCGCTACTCCCGGGGCGCCCTGCGCCATCTCTTCGTTTCCGGGGAGGCCGCTTCCGTGGTTCTCCTGACCGTTCACAATCTGACGTACTTCCTCGACTTGATGCGGCAGGCCCGGGACGCTATCATGACGCGCCGCTATGCCGTCTTTCGGGATCGGGCCGAGACCCGAAGACGGGAAGGGGTGTGATCCCGGCACAGCCGGGGAAGGAGTTCCAAACATGTTTCAAGCTTCCGGACAGAGCGCCAGCCCTCTGGTCACACTGCTCCCATTCGCTCTGATCTTTGCTGTCTTCTATTTCCTGGTGATCCTCCCGGGCCGCCGGCAGCAGAAGAAGAAGGAGGCCATGATCGCCTCCCTCAAGAAGGGTGACCGGATCATCACATCCGGGGGCATCCATGGGACGGTGGCCGGCGTCGAGGACCAAACGATTCTGCTGAAGGTCGCCGAGAACGCGAAGATTCGAGTTGCCAAGAGCGCCGTCGCCGGCAAGGTGAACCCGCCCTCCGGCAGCTCCGACTGAGATCCAGGAGGTCCATGTGGACAAGAAGCTGTTGTGGCGCGTCGCGCTGATCGTCATCGTCATCGTTCTCTCGGTGGTGGCCCTGTACCCGCCGGCCCAGAAGATCCACCTCGGTCTCGACCTGAGGGGCGGCATCCACCTGGTTCTCCGCGTCAACACGGACGACGCCATCAAGGCCGAGCTGGACGATGCCAGCCAGCGGTTGCTCAGTCAGGCCAAGGAGAAGGGGGTCATCCTCGGGACGATCACCACCGATCCGGAGCACCTGACATTCTCCGTCGAGGTGCCGTCCGGCGTGGACACCACCGCCCTCCGGGACGTGGCCGAGTCCTACCTGCCCGAGTTCAAGATGAGCCCGGGCGCGGGGAAGTGGACCTTCGAGCTTCCGGCCAACGTGGCCCGGAACGTCCGGGACATGGCGGTGAAGCAGGCCCTGGAAACGATCCGGAACCGGATCGACCAGTTCGGCGTCTCCGAGCCGGTGATCCAGCGGCAGGGCATCGAGGGGGAGCGGATTCTCGTCCAGCTTCCGGGCGTTGATGATCCGGGCCGGGTCAAGGAGCTGATCGGCCGGACCGCCTTCCTCGAGCTCAAGGAGGTGGTGGCCGGGCCGGCGCCGGACCGCAGGTCCCTCCTGGCCCAGCTTGGCGGTACGGTGCCACCGGACGCCGAGGTCATCACCGGAGGCCGGAAGAACGCCGAGGGGATGACCATCGGCAAGGAGTACTGGCTGGTCAAGAAGGCCGCCATCATCACGGGACGCGAGCTTCGCAGCGCCCGCCGGAGCCAGGACCGGTACAACGCGCCCGCGGTCAGTTTCACCCTGGTGCCCACCGCCGCCAGCAAGTTCGGCACGTACACGGGTTCTCATATCGGAACACGGATGGCCATCGTCCTGGACCGCCGGGTCATGTCCGCGCCGGTCATCCGGGGGCAGATCTCCGATGAGGGCATCATCGAGGGTAACTTCTCCCTCCAGGAGGCAGAGGACCTGGCGCTCGTTCTCCGCGCCGGCGCTCTGCCGGCGACCATCACCTATCTGGAGGAACGGACCGTCGGTCCGTCCCTGGGACACGATTCGGTCATTCGGGGCGTGCGTGCAGCCATTGCCGGGTTGATCCTCGTCATGATCTTCATGATGGTGTACTACAAGTGGTCGGGGCTCAACGCCAACGTGGCGCTCCTGCTCAACCTGGTCATCCTGATGGGCGCCATGTCCTACTTCGGCGCAACCCTGACCCTGCCCGGTATCGCCGGCGTCATCCTGACCATCGGCATGGCGGTGGACGCCAACGTGCTGATCTTCGAGAGAATCCGGGAGGAGCTGGAGGTCGGGAAGACGGTCAAGTCCGCCATCGAAGCCGGATTCGGGCGCGCCTTCGGCACCATTCTGGACGCCAACCTGACGACACTGATCGCCGCCCTGTTCCTCTTCCAGTTCGGAACGGGCCCCGTCAAGGGCTTCGCCGTCACCCTGAGCATCGGCATTCTCGCCAGCATGTTCACCGCGGTGTTCGTCTCCCGCACGCTGTACATGATCATCCTCGCCGGCAAGGACCGGGTCGAATCGCTGAGCATCTGAGTACGGAGTCACCATGCGCATCATCAAGAAGACCAGCATCCCCTTCCTGACCTACCAGTGGATCGCCATCGGGATTTCCCTGGTGTTGATCCTGGCCGGTCTGGCCGCCATCGCCTTCGGGCCAGGGCTCAACCTGGGCATCGACTTCGTCGGTGGTACCCAGGTGACCATCAAGCTCAAACGGGCGCCCGATCTCAAGAAGTTGCGGCGGGCCGTGTCCAAGCTTGCGGTCGGAGAACCCCTGATCCAGCGTTTTGACGAGCCGGAGAAGCACGAGATTCTGATCCGTGTGGAGAACCCCGAGGGCAAGGAGGGCGACTTCACCAAACCGATCCTCGAGCTTCTGAACAAGACGCTCAATCCGGATCTTGGCGGCGCCTTCGACCTCAACACCCAGGGCGTCAAGGAGCTGACCGAGCTGCTGGTCCAGGCGAACCCCGACGGAGTCACCGGAGACCCCGAGATGCTGGAAGCCCACTATGCTCCCATGGCCGAGGCCGTCATGGCCTACCGCAAGGATCACGGGATGTACCGTGAGGTCTCGGAGCTGGAGCAGATCACGGAGCTCAGCGAAGCCGCGCGTGAGTTCCTGAAGAAGCGTTGTGTCGCCGGGGAGTTCGCCCTTCTGGGCGCCGAGAGCGTTGGTCCCGCCGTGGGCGCCGACCTCCGGGAGAAGGCCGAGCTGGCCATCGTGTTCTCGCTGATCGGCATGCTGGTCTACATCTGGATCCGCTTCCAGCTCCCCTACGGGCTCGGGGCGGTCGGTGCGCTCTTCCACGACGTGCTGATCACCCTGGGGGCCCTGTCGCTGACACAGCGCGAGATCAACCTTCCGACCATTGCCGCGCTGCTGACCCTCGTCGGTTACTCGGTCAACGACACGGTGGTCGTCTTCGACCGGGTCCGGGAGAACCTGCGCCTCGATCGAACGGGAGATCTCCAGAAGATCATGGACACCTCCATCAACCAGACCCTGTCGCGGACCCTGATCACCTCCGGAACGACGCTCGCCGTCGTCATCTCCCTGTATCTCTTCGGAGGCGATGTCATCAACACCTTCGCCTTCGTCCTTCTGGTGGGTATCATCGTCGGAACCTACTCCTCCGTCTTCATCGCTTCGCCCATCGCCCTGGGCATGACCCGCCTGTTCGACCGCCTCAAGAAAAACCGCCGGAACAAGCGCCGCGGCCGGCGCTGAATCCACTGGTTCCGCACATTCCAACGCCCCGGGATCCCCGGGGCGTTGTTGTGTTCTCTGGAATCCCGGCGTCCGCTTCCTTGCGGGCCGGAAGAAGCCCGCAAAGAAGCGCCGTCCTCCTCCGGCGGGAGCAACGCCACGGCAGCTGACGCTGCCAGCAAGGCTCCCGCCGGAGACCGGAGAACCCTCCCCCAGCGACAGTCCCCCGCCATTTCCCGATTCTGCAAGAGCTTGACCCCGGCGGGTACAATGGACTGATGGACACTCCGGCGAAGGTCCGCATTGAAGACATCCTCGATCGTGTCGAGCGGTACCGCCCCGACATGGACGAGGTGCTGCTGCGCCACGCCTACGTGTTCGCCGCCAATCGTCATCAGGGTCAGGTCCGGCGTTCGGGCGAGGCCTACCTGGTCCATCCCCTGAGCGTCGCCTGGATCCTGGCCGACATGGAGTTGGACGAGGTCGCCATCGCCGCCGGGCTCCTCCACGATATCCTCGAGGACACGGACACCAGCGCCGAGGAGATGGAGCTGGAGTTCGGGCCCATCGTCACGCGGCTGGTCGTGGCGCTGACCAAGCTGTCCGGCTTCGAGAGCAAGTACGAGAGCCGTGAGGCCACCGAGGCCGAGAACTTCCGCCGGCTGCTCCTGGCCTCCACGGACGACGTCAGGGTGATCCTCGTCAAGCTGGCCGACCGTCTTCACAACATGAGGACCCTGGGCTTTCTGCGGCCGGAGCGCCGGGTGGCCATTGCGCGAGAAACCCTGGACATCTACGCCCCCATTGCCAACCGGCTGGGCATCGGTTCCATCAAGGCCGAGCTGGAGGATCTCTGTTTCCGCCACCTCCATCCCAGCGAGGCACAACGGCTGAAACAGGCCATCGTCGAGCGTTCCCAGGCGGCAAAGAAGTGGTTCGGGGACCTCCAGATGACCCTGGACGGGATCCTCAAGGAGGCGGGGATCGAGGGCAAGGTGGAGGGAAGGATCAAGCACCTCTACTCCATCTGGCAGAAGCTCAAACGCCAGGGCGTGGAGGTGGAGAGCGTCTTCGACTTCCTGGCCTTCCGGATCATCGTCTCCAACGTGGCCGATTGCTACGGGGCCATGGGACTGATCCACCAGCAGTGGCCGCCGGTGCCGGGACGGATCAAGGATTACATCGCCATCCCCAAACCCAACGCCTACCAGTCGCTCCACACAACGGTCATCGGTCCCGAGGGGCATCCCTTCGAGATCCAGATTCGCACCCAGGACATGCACGCCATCGCCGAGCACGGCATCGCGGCCCACTGGAGCTACAAGGAGCGGGGCTCCCAGCCCGTGGACGACTCGCGCATCGCCTGGCTGCGGGGGCTCTTGGACACGACGCAGGGCACATCCCCCCGGGAGTTCCTCGACTCCCTCAAGGTCGATCTCTACCCCGAGGAGGTCTACTGCTTCACCCCGAGGGGCGACGTCTTCTCCTTTCCCCGGGGGGCCACCGTGCTGGATTTCGCCTACCGCATCCACACCGACGTCGGGCACCACTGTGTCGGGGCCACGGTCAACGGCCGTTGGGTGCCGCTGAAGACCCAGCTCAACAACGGCGACATCGTCGAGGTGTCCACCTCCAACCAGCAGAAACCCCACCACGACTGGCTGGATATCGCCGTTTCCGGCCGTGCACGCTCCAAGATCCGGGCCTGGCTCAAACGGGAGGAGAAGGCACGGGCCGAGGAGGTCGGGCGAAAGCTCCTCGAGAAGGAGCTCCGGCGGCTGGGGAAGTCATGGAAGCGGGTGGCGGGTACGGAGGAGATGGAGGAGTTCCTGAAAGCCCGGGGCTTGGCTTCCGAGGATGCCCTGCTTGCCTCCATCGGCTTTGGGCGCGTAACGGCCTCGGTGGTTGCAGAGGAGCTGGCGGGTTCCGGGGGAGAGCCAGAAGAGCCCAAGCTCCCGGCCGCAGTCCAGCCCCTCGCCTTCCGAAAGGAGGCGCCGGTCCTCGAGGTGACGGGGGACAGCGACTTTCTCGTCTACCGGGCCAAGTGCTGCAACCCCCTGCCCGGTGAAGATATCGTCGGCTACGTCACCCGGGGGAAGGGCGTGGCGGTCCACTCGCGGTCCTGCCCCAACGTCCAGAAGCTCCTCTACCACCCGGAGAGGGAGATCGAGGTTCGCTGGGCCGACAGCACGAGGTCGGACCGGAGCCTGAGAACGCGGATCGAGCTGGACATGCGGTTTCGGGATCGCGCCGGGTTGCTCGCCGCCATCTCACAGGTCGTGGCCCATGAGGGCAGCAACATCCTCAGTTGCAACCTTCACACGGGCGACGGCAACCTCGGCACCGTCACCATGACCGTGGAAGTGCGTGACAAGGATCACCTCAACCGCATCATGGAAAAGCTTAGGGGTGTCGAGGGAATGGTCGACGTGGAGCGGCGGGGCCCCTTCAGACGCGCGGCGCCTTGACGACCTTTCCGGAACGGAGGCAGCGCGTACACACCTTGATGTACTGTGGCCGGCCGTCCACGAGGGCTCGTACCCGCTGAATGTTGGGGAGCCAGCGCCGTTTCGACAGGTTGTGGGCGTGACTGATCTTGTGGCCCGTGATGGGTCCCTTGCCGCAAATATCGCATCGCTGCGCCATGGTTCGTTGTCCTCCTCTGACCACCCCCGGACAATGGGGGAGTGAGTAAATACCACATGCATGGAAAAAACACAAGAGGCGAAGGGCACACCTTTTCGGTCTCGGTAAACGTCCAAGGCACTGAATGTTCTTGACATTACAAGCATTCCTTTGTTAGCCTTCTTGCAGAGGTGAGATGGAACAGATCCCTGAAACTTTTGGAGCTAAGGTGTAAACCGTGTTTCGAAAGCATAAGAAACAAATCGTCGGCTGCGATATTGGCTCTTCCGCGATCAAGTTGGTCGAGCTGAAACCACTGAAGAGCGGGGAGTTCCAGTTGCTTCATGCGGCAACCGCGGAGCTTTCTCCCGAAGCGATCGTCGATGGCGCCATCATGGACTCATCGTTGGTCGTCGAGGCCCTTTCCCACCTCATTTCGGAAAACAATATCAAGAACTCCAATTTCGGGACCTCCCTTTCGGGACATTCGGTCATCATCAAGCGAATCCAGCTGCCGGCGATGACCGAAGCCGAGCTGGCCGAATCGATCCAGTGGGAGGCCGAGCAGTACGTTCCGTTCGACATCAACGATGTGAACCTGGACTACGTCGTTCTCGACGCCAGTGGCGGTGACGCCATGGATGTGTTGCTGGTGGCGGTCAAGAAGGACCGGATCGCCGACTACACCTCCGTTATCGTCCAGGCGGGCAAGCAGCCGGTGCTCGTTGACGTCGATGTGTTCGCGCTTCAGAACGCCTACGAGGTCAACTACGGGGTTCCCACGGAAACCGTGGCGCTCGTCAACGTCGGGGCCTCCGTGATGAACATCAACGTCCTCCACGGCGGCTCGTCCATCTTCTGGCGCGACGTGGCGGCCGGCGGGAACCAGTACACGGAGGCGATTCAGCGCGAGCTCAACCTGGCGCGGGAAGAAGCCATCAGGCTGAAGATGGGCGAACGGGTCGGCGAACACTCCATCCAGAGCGTGCTGGGTATCCTCAACAGCGTGTCCGAGGATCTGGCCGCGGAGCTCCAGAAGACCATCGACTTCTTCGTGGCGACCTCCTCCGTCGATCGCCTGGACAAGCTGGTCCTGGCGGGCGGCGGCGCCCAGGTCCTGAACCTGGACGAGGTCCTCAAGGAGCGGTTCCAGGTTCCGGTCGAGGTGATGAACCCCTTCCGGAACATCCGGTACAGCGAATCCGATTTTGATCCGGAGTGGATCAACCGGCATGCTCCTTCAATGAGTGTGGCCGTCGGCCTTGCAGTGCGAGCGGTTGGAGACTGACGATGATCAAGATCAACCTCGTCGCGGAGATCACGCCACAGGCAGCAGCGCGGCGCGCGAAGAAGAGGGAGATCTCCCTTGGGGCCAAGCAGGGAGATGTCCTCCTCCTGTCCGTCCTGCTCCTCTCGTTCGTCGTCGTTGGAGGAATGTGGTACCACCTGAGCTCCAAGAGGGCGCGCCTCGAGAAGAAGCAAGCGGAGCTCAGGGTCGAGCGTGACAAGCTCAAAGTCTTCATCGACAAGGTGGCCGAGCTCGAGCAAAAACGCGAGACGTTGCAGCACAAGATCAACATCATCGACGACCTCAAGCGGAACCAGCACGGCCCCGTACGGATCATGGACGAGGTGTCCCGGGCGCTCCCCGACCTTCTCTGGCTCGATCAGATGGCCGTCAAGGGCAACGTCGTGACTCTCAGGGGAAGGGCCATGGACGAGAATGCCGTGGCCAATTACATCTCCAACCTGGACGCGTCACCCTTTTTCCAGGAACCCTCCCTCGCCGATCTGGCGCGCAGCAGCAGGGGGGGGATCTACACCTTCCGCCTGACCTGCGTGTTCACGTTGAAGCCGCCGGAGATCAAGGGGACCGAAGAGGAGAAAACCGCCGAGGGAGCCGCGAAATGATGGGGCTTGGGGAGGCCACCCATGGCATTTGATCTCAACGAGAAGCCCTGGTACTGGGCCGTGATCACCGGGCTCGTTCTCGGTGTCGTCTTCTGTTTCGTGATGGATCACTACGTCTTCCAGCAAACCCGGGAGGATATCAGCAGTATCGAGGCCAACATCAGCAAGCTGGAGCGGGAGATCGAGAAGGGACGCGCCGCCAAGCGTGACCTGCCCAAGCTGGAAGAGGAGATCCGCAACCTCGAGCTCGAGCTGGATCGCTTGCGGCGGATCCTCCCCACCAGGCGCGAGACGGATACGCTGCTCAAGAAGTTCAAGCAGTTGATGGAGACCGGTCACTTCCAGCTGGACCGGTTCACCCCGCAGGCCTTCATCGACCGGGACTTCTTCTGGGAGTGGCCCCTGAAGGTCCAGCTGAGAGGGACCTACCACGAGTTAGGGATGTTCTTTGACAAGCTGAGCCGGTTCTCACGGATCATCAACGTCAGCGACCTGGCCATCAAGGGCTTGAAGAAGTCCAGGGGCGGCTACACGATCACTGCCAACTTCACGCTGCAAACCTTCATCTACAAGGAGGAGGGCGAGAAGGTCCCTGGAAAAGGAGAGCAGCCATGAGCCGTCATCGCCTCAGCATGATCGTGGCGGCGGGTCTGTTGATCGCTGCGCCTGTGGGTCTCCCGCCGGCCATGGCCCAGGAGGCCCTGCCGACCGGTGAGAAGGTCCAGGCGCCGGTCAGCCAGCCCAAGGAGAGTGTGTTGCCCAGCGGAGAGGTCGATGTCAGCCGGATCGACCAGATCCTCCGGGGAGAGGAGAAGGTGTTCGAGGGTGAGAAGTTCTCCTACGACCCCGCGGGCCGCCGTGACCCCTTCATTTCGCTGACGGAGGGTATCCAGGAAGAGGAGAAGAGCAGGGAACGGCCCCCCGGGCTCGCCGGCATGTCGATCGATGAGCTGACGCTCGCGGGAATTGTGGAGACCTCCAGTGGGACCATCGCCATGGTCCAGGGACGGGACAAGCTCAGCTACATCCTGCGGCCGGGCACCAAGCTCTACGATGGAGAGGTCGAGAAGATTGAACACCGCCGGGTCATCTTCAAGCAGCAGGTCAATGACCCCAAGGCCCTGAAACCGACTCGCGAAGTTGTACGCGAGATTGCCGAGAAGTGAGGGAAGAAGGAAGGAAATGGGGGATGAGATGATGGTCAAGAACGCCCGCATCCTCTTGGTGGTTGCCGTGGTCATTGTCGCTGCGGCCGGGTTCTTCCCTGGGCCCGCTTCCGCTGGCCAGACGCCAAGAATCACCGCGTTGCAAGCTGAGGCCGGCCCCGGAGGGCCCGTCGTGCACGTTACGGTGGCCGGTGTGCTCGACACGGTCCATTACAGCCCGCAGCCCGGGGTCTGGATCGTGGAGATGCCGGAGGCTGCCTGGGATCCGGCGGCTTCTGCCGTTGCCGCCCCGGCCCTCGGGATCAACCGGGCGGAGCTCGCCTCCGCAGAAGAGTTCGGTGGACGCAAGGTGACACGTTTGACCGTCTGGCTCGACAGGCCGGCCCAGGCCGATCTGGCGACGGTGTCCGGCGGCTTCGAGCTGCGGTTCAAGTTCTTCGGGGGCGATGGAGAGCCCGCGATGGTCGCGTCTTCCGGGTCGGCCCAGGTCGACGAGAACGTGACGAAGACGAGTGTTCCTCCGACTGCCGCCCAGCCGGTCGCCTCCGAGCCGGTCGAGCCGCCGGAATTCGCCTCGAGCCACGCCAAGAAGCCCATTGCCACCTCTCCGTCCGCTCCGGCGGGGGATTCCCTCCTCGCCGTCGAGCCCGTGGCCGAAGCCAATGGTGTCGTGGTCAACCTCCGGGGCAGCGGCATGTTGCAGGCCAAGACCTTCACCCTGTCCTCCCCGGACCGGATCGTCGTCGACCTGCCCGGCGTCATCAACCACGTCAAACGGCACGTCTTCCCGGTGCATTCTGGTTCGGCGGTCCGGGTTCGTGTTGCCCAGCACCGCGTCGATCCGAGCCCGGTCACCCGGCTGGTCATCGACCTTGATGCGCCGGCGGACTACACATTCTCCCCGACGCCCGAGGGGGGAGTTCTCCGGGTCGGTTCTGCGGTGACGTCCACGGCGTCCGCCGCACCCTCCAGTGGAACCATCGATATTCACCCCGCACGGGCCGATGCCGGTTCCCGGCAAAGGGAAGCTGACGCGACCTCTGCGGCCTCCACGTCCCCAGCCGCCGCTGCTCCGGCTGAGCAGGGAGCCCCGCCCATCGAGATCGGCTCGGCACCGGCGGTCGTACCCTCGCGAGCTGCCGCGTCGCGGCCGGAGGCTGTCCCGGCTCAGCAGAGCGTTTCCACTTCGTCCGTTGACAGCCCGGAGGCCGTCGAAGCGGGTCCCAGCCCATGGGAGGCCAACCCCAATCAGCTGATGGAGCAGGCCCCCGCAGCGCAGGTCCTGGCCGAGGAACGGAAGAGCTACGCCGCCACGGAGCTGACGACCCAGGAACGGCAGTTCACCGGTGAGCCGATCACCCTGACCCTGAAGGACGCGGATATCAAGGATGTCCTCAGAACCTTCGCCACCCTGACCAACCTCAACATCGTCGTCGATCCAGGGGTTGGGGGGACCGTGACCGTGGAGCTCCACGACGTGCCCTGGGACCAGGCGCTGGACCTGATCCTCAGGATCAACGGTCTGGATTACATCCTGGAGAACAACGTGCTCCGGGTAGCGCCCATTTCCAAGCTGGCCGCGGAGAAACGGGCCGCGGCCCAGTTCAAGAAGGAACAGGAGCTGGCGAAGCCCCTCAAGGTCGTCCTCAAGCCGGTCTCCTACGCCAAGGCGCAGGACATCGAGAAGCTCCTCAAGGGCGACTCCCAGCTCCTGTCGGACCGTGGGACGATCCAGGTGGACATCCGGACCAACACGCTGATCATCCGCGACGTCGTCGATCGGGTGGACGGTGTGCTTCGCCTCATCGACAGCCTGGACAAGCCGACGCCCCAGGTGGTCATCGAGGGCCGGATCGTCGAGACGACCCGCGACTTCTCCCACGCCCTGGGCATCAACTGGGGATTCACCGGTGTCATGGATGCCGAGCACGGCAACGACACGGGCCTCAGGTTCCCCAACAGCATCAGGACGGAGGGCGGTGTCAACCTGGGTCCGACCGGGACCCGCGGCGAGGCGCAGAACGGCTCCATCGCCCTGACCTTCGGGGACATCCTCAACACCTTCAACCTGGAATTCACCCTCAGCGCGGCGGAGTCGGACGGCCTGGTCAAGATCGTCTCCTCGCCACGGGTGACGACCCAGAACATGAAGAAGGCGACGATCCGTTCAGGCCTCCAGATCCCCGTGCAGACCGTGGCCAACAACACGGTGACGGTCCAGTACATCGATGCTACCCTGAAGCTCGACGTGACGCCCCAGATCACCGCCGAAGGAACCGTCATGCTGCAGGTCGATATCAAGAAGCAGGAGCCCATCCTGGCCGCCGCCATCCAGGGTGGCCAGAACGCCCCCATCTTCACCCGGGACGCCAAGACCAACCTGCTGATCCGGGACGGCGGGACGACGGTCATCGGTGGCATCTACCAGATGAAAGAGGACAACTCGGAAGACCGTGTTCCCGGGCTGGCGAAGATTCCGATCCTGGGGTTCTTCTTCAAGAGCAAGAAGATCTTCAACCGCCACGACGAGCTGTTGATCTTCATTACCCCGCGGATCGTCAAGTATTAAAGGGGAGGGATACATGAAACGGCTGTTCATCTACGGTGTGCTGCTGGCGCTGGGGGCCGGCGCGGTGGCCTGTGGCGGCAACAGTACGCTCAACGAGGACAAGGCCACGGTGTACCTCGTTGTCGAGATCAAGAAGTACAACCCCGACATCAGTGTACGGAACACGGCTGACGTCTCCATCGAGAGCATGACAATCAGGTCCTTCCTCAAGGATCCCGATGGAACCGTGAGCTCCGCCCAGGACGTTCGCCTGACCCGCTGGGTCAGCACGCCCTACCGCACCGACGGCGGCGCAACGGCGGGACCCCAGTGGATCAACGACGTGGACGTCTACATCCCGGCGGGGGACGAGGCGGCCCTGGAGAACTACAGGGTCTACCCGGCGGAATATTTCCGCCAGGCACCCCTGGTGTATCTCTTCCCGGAAAACGGCGGAGTGGACCCCGAGACGGGCCAGGCCAACATCCGGGAGACCCTGAAGGTCGAGATCTTCGGCACCACCATGGGCGGCAAGTCCATCTCGACCGTCACCAATATTGCCTTCAACTTCTTCTACTGAGGGAGGTAGGCCGTGATCAAGAAGATCAGCGCATTCACCGTCTTCCTCGGCCTCGTCCTGTTGGCCGGGTGTTCCGGCAGCAGCTCGTCGCCGCCACCGGTGCCGACGCCGCCCACCAATGCGTGGAGCATCGCCCTTTCGGTCGGCGCGGGTGAGATTCTGACCAACGAGCAGGTTCTCATTGTCGCCACGGTGACGCAGAACGGCTCCCAGGCTCCCGACGGGACCACGGTCAACTTCCTCTGCAACACGGGCGGTATTTTCACCGGCAGCGGAACCAACGAGGCCTCGGTCGCCACCAGCGGTGGCAAGGCCGCCGTGTATTTCACCGCGCCCACCGCCGGGACCTACGGCATCAAGGCTTCCGTCTTCGCCGTGTCGGTTCAGGCCAGCATCAAGGTCAAGAACCCCAGCACCACCGACAACCTCAAGATCTTCAACATCGTGCCCGCCCAGGGAACTCTCGATGGTGGGGACCAGGTGACCCTCTACGGGGAGAACATCTCGACGCCTGTTGAGGTCAGCTTCACCGTGGACGGCGTCCTGTACGCGGCCAGCGTCATCAACGTGGACGCCAGTGGGGCCTCGGTGCAGGTGGTGACGCCCAAGATCACGGCGGCCGATCCGACCCAGACCTGGGGTTCCGACGTGTTGGTCAAACGCGGCGTCGGAACGCCGACGGAGCAGTCGTTCACCGTGCCCAACGGCTTCACCTTCACCCCGACCTCGGGCCTGCCCGAGATCTACCAGCTCTTCCCCGATCACGGCTCGCCGAGGGGTGGTGACCAGGTCACCATCTTCGGGCAGAACTTCAAGGCGCCGGTCCGGGTCCAGTTCACCACGAGTTTCGGAACCGTCGAGGCCACCGGCATCGCGGTTTCCGATGACGGGCGCCAGATCCAGGTCATCACACCGCAGATCTCCGCCGCGCCCCTCACCGAGGATGCGATCGCCAAGGTCACCGTGGTCAACCAGGCCGGCACCGGTTACGAGAAGACGGTGGAGAAGGACAACGCCTTCGTCTTCACCGCCGACCAGCTGACGCCCAAGATCGCCGCGGTCTCGCCGAACTTCGGACCCATCGAGGGTGGGACCCAGGTGACCATCTTCGCCGAGCACACCCCCGGCAGCGGCTTCCAGTCGCCCGTTCAGGTTCTCTTCACGAGTGACAGCATCAGCGATCACGAGGCGCAGGTGATCTCCGTCAACCAGTTCGAGATCGTCTGCCTCAGCCCGGACATCACCGACGACATCGGGGGCAACGACCTGACGCCGCCCATCACCGTGGATGTCAAGGTCACCAACGTGGACTCCGGGTTTGCCGATACGGAGACCGGCGCCTTCACCTACGGCGAAGCCCTCTTCATCTCCGGCAACACGCCCACCGAGGGGCCCATGGAGGGCGAGAACCTGGTGACCATCTTCGGCTCCGGCTTCCGTTCGCCCCTGTGGGTCGACTACCTCCACGGCACGCCGCCCATGCGGACCGAGGTCGTTTCGGTCTCCGGCTCCGAGCTGGTGGTCAAGATGCCGGCCGTGGAGCCCCCGGAGTGCGGCGACATCGTCGCCAACTTCAGGGTGACGCTGACCGACAGCAGCCTGTCAACTGAGGGAGGCCAGTACAAGTACAAAGGCCTGACGCCGGTTGTCCTGTCCGTCGAGCCCACGGTGGCGACCGCGTCGAACAACGGCGACAGTGTCGATGTCAGTACGCTAACCATCCACGGCCGGAATTTCCACTCTCCGGTCAACGTCGCCGTCAATGGTCTGATCTTTACAAAACCTGCGGTCTCGGTCGTCGATGAGAACACCTTGACCGTCGACGTTAGCGGGGACGCCATCGCCCCCAATGCCATCGGCCTGCAGTATGACACCACGAGCTGCGGAACCAACGGCGCTGGTGTTCAGGATGTCGCAACCGCCGTCCCGGTTTCGGTGACGAACGCGGCGGCGCAGTGCACGGCAACCCTGCCGGGCGGATTGACCTACGAGCCGTGGGATACTGCCTGCCACATCGCTGCGGTGATCCAGTTGAAAGACATCGACAGCACCGAGCTGAACGATGGTGCTACCGCGAACGCGTTTGATCAAACCGCGGCAGGTAACTGCTCGCCAACGCATCAATTCACCATCTTTAATGTTGGCGGTGACACCATGACCGGGATCTCGGTCGGCACCTCAGGACCGTTCAACGTCGTGCAGGTTCCTCAGCCGCAGTTGAATCCAAACGAATCCACGAACTTCACGGTCGAGTTCTGTCCAGTGAACGATGACAATCAAACTCAGTACGGGACGATGACGGTCAGCAGCAACGCGAGCAACAGTCCAATCACGATTACATTGCTGGGGAGCGAAGCACCCTGATGTAGAACTGCCGGGCGGGCGGCCATGGGGCCGCCCGCCCCGTCTTTTTCTTGTTTATGGACTATCGAATCGAGCAACTCCGTTTCCAGGTGCGCGAGGATCCTTCCTCGCGGCATTTCTATCAGCTGGGGGAGCTTCTGCGGCGCCACGGCGAGCTCGATGAGGCCATCGAGGTGCTCCGGGCGGGTCTGGAGCACCACCGGGAGTACGTCGCTGCCTGGGTTTCCCTGGGACGGGCCCTGTTTCAATCGGAACGGTACGGGGAGGCGCGGCCGGCCTTCTCGCGGGCCCTGGAGCTCGATCCGGAGAACGCCGTGGCCGCCACCATGCTCGGGCGCGCGGGTGGCAGGGCCGGGGCCTGGGACGCGGGCGCCGGGGCGCGACCACCCGAGGCGCCGCCCGCGCGCCCGGCCCCGGCACCGGCG